>NZ_KB913029.1:406906-708341 GCF_000384115.1 Sporichthya polymorpha DSM 43042 | reverse complement strand
TCACGTATCAGCCGGCCACGGAGACGCCGACCGGCATTGAAGGCGCCTCCTTCAACTTCACCTACGAGGCACCGGGCTTCCCGGACAATCCCTACTTCTCCGGTCCCGTGCCGATCACCTACACCGTGGGCAAGGTCCTGGCCAACGTGACCCTGAACCCCGCGACCTATGACGCGACGGCCGGCGTGACTGACTCCGCAGCGGCCGGTACCGGCAGCGTGGGGACCGGGGCGGCCGGCGCCGCGCCGGGTGGAGTCCTGCCGAGTCTCGATGCCGCCGGGATCGGGGGGCTGGTGCCCGGTGGCGCTGCGGTCGGCGCAGCGCCAGCCGCTGTGGGTGCGGGCGTGGGGACCGGGATCCCCACCGCGACGTTCGTACCAGCCGGCGCTGCAATCAACTTCAGCGATTCGACCAATCTCTATCTCTTGTTCGCCGCCATTGCCGTCGCGGCCCTGTTGTCCATGATGGCTCTGAGCCTGGTGGGAGTGCGTTCGCCATGGAAATCCTGACACTGCTGCGTGCACAGTGGGACCGGGCGCTGGCGGTAGCGCTCACCGTCGCCGGCGCGATCGTCCTGGTGGTGGGGTGGGTCGGGGTGAGCGGCGCCGAGGCGGTCGTGAAGCAGATGCCGTACATCACCTCGGCCGGGGTCAGCGGGATCGTGCTGGTTGCGATGGGCTCCGTGCTGTGGGTCTCGGCCGACCTGCGTGACCAGTGGCGCGAGCTGCGGCTGGTGCGGACCACCCTGCAGGAACTGGCGGGGTCCGGCCGCCCTCTGCCGGCCCTCCCTCCCATCGCCGGGGCGGGCGTGGAGGTTGACCGCCTGAGTCCGGCTGGGTCATCTGCCCACCGCAGGGCCTGATCGGTGACGACGCATCAGGTGAGCGTGCCCGCCCGGGCGCGGCGCCGCAGTGAACCCGCCGCCCCGCAGCCCGAGCCCCTGCTGTTCGCGGTGCCCGACCGCGCCGAGCCGTGGCAACGCAGCCACGCGCTGGGCACCGGGGTGCTGATCGGAATCGGCCTCGTCGGCATGGTCGTGTGCTGGTACGTCGGGGCCGGAAAGCTGACCTACGACGACCAGGTTCCATGGCTGGTCGGCAGCATCGCTTCGACCGGCGTCGTCGTCCTCGGCGGGGTGTACTGGCTGATCTGCGCGTTCCGCCAGGTCACGGGCATGGAGCGGGCCGTCGCGCTGTACCTCGGACCCTGGCTGTCCGAAGCGCAGGCTTCGGTACGCCCTGCGGTCAGCCTCGCGGCGGACGAGTTGGTCACGGCAACCGGGATGGGTCGCGCGCACCGTCCGCACTGCCTGCTGGCGCGGGGCAAGAAGAACCTGCGCCCCGTCACCGCAGCCGACATGGCCGCCCTCGGGCTGGCCGGATGTGGGGCGTGCGGGTCATGAGCGAGTACCTGCCCTACCTCATCTTCGGACTCACTGCCGGAGCCATCTACGGCATCTCAGCGATGGGTCTGGTCCTCACCTACAAGACCTCGGGCGTGTTCAACGTGGCGCACGGTGCCATGAGCGCGGTGGGGGCGTACATCTTCTACGAGCTCCGTCAGGAACAGGGCCTGCCCTGGCCGGTGGCCGCGGTCATCGCAGTCCTGATCTTCGGTCCGTTGTCCGGGCTGTTGTTCGAACGACTGGCGGCGGCGCTCGCCGGCGTCACCGTCACCTACAAGATCGTCGCCACCGTCGGGGTGTTCGTCTGCATCCAGGCCGGGGTCGGCCTCATCTACGGGCCGCAGTCCACCTTCGTCTTCGAGACGTTCCTGCCGCAGGACGAGGCTTTCGCCGTCGACAACGTGTCGGTCACGTACGACAACCTCGCCGACATGGCGTTCGGGCTCGCGCTGGCCGTGGGGTTGTTCCTGTTCTTCACCCGCACTCGGGCGGGACTGAACATGCGCGGCGTCGTCGACGATCCCTCCCTGCTCGACATGACCGGTGCCTCTCCGGCACGGGTGCGGCGCAACGCCTGGATGATCGGGTCCACGTTGACCGCGGTCTCCGGTGTCCTGTTCGCCTCCACCCAGCAGCAACTCGACATCAACGTGCTGTCGCTGCTGGTGGTACAGGCCTTCGGAGCGGCGGCGCTGGCCCGGTTCACGTCCCTGCCGATGGCTTTCGTCGGCGGCATCGTGGTCGGGGTCCTGCAGAAGCTCGTCGCCAAGGAGGTCGCGACCTACCCGGACCTGCAGGGCCTGGATCTCAACGTCCCGTTCATCATTCTGTTCATCACCCTGCTGGTGGTGCCGCGCCACAAGCTGGTCGAGGTCGGCCGCCCGATCAAGATGCGTCCGCTGCCGCCCAGCCCATTCTCCAAGCGGAGCCGGATGACGACCTATGGCGTGATCGCCGCGGTCAGTCTGATGGTCCCTCACTTCGCGGGCGCCCACCTCATCGCCTGGACCCAGGCCGCCAGTCAGGTCGTCCTCTTCCTCTCTCTGGGTCTTCTGGTCCGAACCTCCGGGCAGATCTCGCTGTGTCACGTGGCCTTCGCGGCGATCGGCGCCGCCGGCTTCGGGCACTCGCTCGACGGTGGCCTGCCCTGGGGCGTCGCGGTCCTCATCGGCGGTCTGGTGGTGATCCCGGTCGCGGCGTTCATCGCGATCCCGGCCATCCGGCTCTCCGGGCTCTACCTGGGTCTGGCGACCCTGGGCTTCGGCATCTTCGTGGCCCAGTTCGGGTACACCAAGAACTTCATGTTCGGCATCGGTAGCCTGGACACGCAACGCCCGGCCGGGTGGGAGTCCGACACCCGCTTCTACTACCTCCTGCTCGGCATCGCCGTCGCGGCGATCGGGCTGGTCGTGCTGATCGAGAGTTCCCGCCTCGGCCGGCTGCTGCGCGGTCTCGGTGACTCTCCAACCGGCCTGGTGACCCTCGGTCTCAACGTCAACATGTCGCGCGTCATCGTCTTCTGCATCTCCGGTTTCCTGGCCGGCATCAGCGGCGCCACCTTCGCCTCGCTGTTCGGCTCGGTCAGCCAGGAGAGCTTCGGCTACTTCCAGTCGCTGCTGCTGCTCGCCGTCCTGGCCATCTCCGGCCGACGCCTGGTGACCTCCGCGATCGTCGGCCCGATCCTGCTGTTCGTTGTGCCCAACTACATCGACGACGCCAAACTCAACTATCTGCTGCAGTTCGGGTTCGGGCTCTTCGCCATCCTGGCCGCCGCGGCCTCCCAGGGCGGCGTCGCCGCCCTCATCGGCCGGCTCAACGTCAGATCCCGGCACAAGCTCAACGGCCCGACCCAGGACCGCATCGAGATGGTCCGGGCCAGGAAGGCCGCAGCCGTACCCGAAGCCGCTCGAGAGAAGGTAGGGGTCTAGATGACGGACGTCACCAGCGTGACCGAGACCAACCGGGCCACCGTCGCGGCGTTCTACGAGGCGGGGATCCGAGGCGATCTCGAGGCCCTGCTCGCGATGATGCATGACGACGTCGTCGTCCACGAGCCATCGTTCCTGCCCTACGGCGGTGATTACGTCGGCAAGGGCGCCTTCGTGGACATGTTCTCCGTCGTGGTGAAGTACCTCGACGTCAGCGGACTGAAGGTCCAGTACCTGGTCGCGGACGGTGACCGGGTTCTCGGCATCATCCGGATTCCGGATCTGAACACGGGTCAGGAGACGCTGCTCGCCGAGGAGTCGACGCTGCGCGACGGAAAGATCGCCTCGGTCCGGGTCTTCTACTTCGACGCCCAGTCCATGATCAGGCAGGCGCTGGGTCAGTGACGGTGCGGTGACGTCGGCTGATCTCCAGGAACCCGTAGCCGACCTCGCCGTCGAGGTCGAATCGGCACAGCACCTCACGGCAGGACCACAGCGGCTCCGTGGACCCTGATTCGTAGCCGAGGATGATCTCCGAGGGTGCGGCGACCGTGAAGTAGAAGCTGGGATCGAGCAGCTCACCGGTGAACGTGACGTCGTTGCCGCCGGCGCCCGTCGTCACGGTGAAGCCGGCAGGCTCGTAGAGAACCAATCCTTCGGGCCACTCCGGGAACTCCAAGGTCTTCTCGTCGCGGAGTTCGCCGTCGAGGACGCTGTAGGAGTTGATGTGCCGGCGGGCGTCGTCGGCGAAGGACAGAGTGATCAGGCCGAAGTGCCGTCGACTCTCGGGGAAGCCGGCGTGCAGCCAGGTGTGCCCGATCCCCTTCGAGAGTTCCCGGGGCCCCATGCTGTGGTCCCGGTAGCCCGGGCCGGAGAAAGTGATCGTCTCCCCGCGCCAGCGCAGGTGGCCACGGACCACTCCGGACTGCTCCAGGTGCATGTGCCAGATCGAGTGGTCCTCGGCCTCCTCGGCCGACTCGCCACCGATGCTCCAGATCGGCGTGCGGGCGTCCCAGAGCAGGTCGAACTCGACGGGCTCGGGCTGTGCCGTGGCCGGTAGGAAACTCGTCCGGTTCTCCTCGCGGGTCGTGCGCGCGGCGACCCCGTCGTACTGGATCCGCCATCGTTTGAGCGGCTCGATGCAGGTGGCGCGGAACGCCCCGGCGACAGGCCCGGTGGTGCTGAGGTCCTTGCCGTAGTTCTTCCAGGACAGAAGATCGCCGCTCGGCAGGGTGCACTGGAAGACCGAGCGCCAGTAGTGCGGGTTGCCCGCCATGCGCCCGATCAAGTGGTAGAAGAAGATGCCCTTCTCCGGATCGCTGCCCTGGAAGATGTAGTTCTCGCTCCACAAGGGAACGTCCAGGCGCGGTGGCGACTGGTTGTAGTCCATCGCCGGTGAGATGCCGTACGGGTTCGCCAGCACACCACTCATGACTGCGCGATACCTCCGTCGATCGACAGCGTGACGCCGGTGATCGAGGCCCCGGCGTCGGAGGCGAGCAGCACGGCGGGCCCGACGCAGTCGGCCAAGGTCGGGGTGCGGCCGGTCGCGGACTGCTGGGCGAACATCGCGGAGAGGTCATCCACCGAGCCCAGGCCGAGCATGGGAGCGATGTCCGCACCGATGTTGCGCGCCAGGTCGGTCTCCGGAATGTAGCCGGGGCAGAGGCAGTTGACGGTCACGCCGGCGCGACCGACCTCCTTGGCCACCGCCTTGGTGAAGCCGTGGATCGCGTGTTTGGCGGCGCAGTAGGCGCTGATCATCGGCAGGCCCACCTTGCCCTCGAGCGAGGAGATGTTCAGCACTCGCCCCCACCCCTTGGCCATCATGTGCGGAAGCGCCCGGCGGGTGGCCCAGAACGTGGCGTGGAGATTGAGATTGATCGTGTCCATCCACCCGTCGTCGGACAGATCCCAGACGGTGCCCAGGGTCTGGATGCCGCCCGCGTTGTTGACGAGGATGTCCAGGGCTCCGAAGTGGGCGACCGTGCCGTCCACGACCTGGTCGACGCTCTCCCGGACCGTCATGTCGCCCGCGAGAAACGTCGCTCGATCGCCGGCGTCGAAGCTGTGCAGGGCCTCCTTGCCGTTGGCCTCGGACCGGCTGCTGATGACCACACGCGCGCCCTCGTCGAGGTAAGCCTGCGCGATGGTCCGGCCGATGCCGCGACTGCCGCCGGTCACGAGAGCGACCTTGCCGTCGAGCTGTCCCATGGGTGCTTCCTCCTGTTGCTTCAGGCGTGCTGTCGGGCGAGGCGTACGACGCCGGTGGTGCCGTTCACATGGATCCGGTCGCCCGTGCGGCAATGGCGGACCGCGTCACGTGTGTTGATGACGCAGGGGATGCCCAGCTCCCGGGCGACGATCGCGCCGTGACTCAGCGGGCCACCGACGTCGATGACCACCGCCACGCACTGCAGGAAGAGCGTTGCCCAGCTCGGGTCGGTGGCTTGGCACACAAGGACCGCGTCCGGGCCGAGGTCCTCGACGAGCGAGGGATCCGTCACGACCACAGCGACCCCGTCCACCACGCCGCCGCTGACGGCGAGACCGCAGAGCTCGGTCTCCGCCGCCCGCGTGACCTCGACCTGAGGTGCGGCCGTCGGCATGCCTCGCCACACCTCCTCGATCTGGAGCTGCGCGTGCTCCTTACGGCGGCCGCGCCGCAAAGTCACGGTGTCCTGCGTGGAGGCCGGCAGCTCGCCGAGGGCCTCGGTCATGGTCAGGAAGAACACGTCATCCGGATCGGTCAGCATTCCCCGGCTGCACAGGTCGGAGCCGAGCACGCGCGCGGCCGCGCGAGCCACGTCCACCGCGTGCAGGAAGGAGGACTTGCCGAGCTCGCGCAACGGCACGAACGTGCGGGCCATCCGTAGGGTGGCCTTCACCTGCGCGCGGCGCAGGCGGGGGGTGGCGTCCAGCAGGCGGGCCTCGGCCGCCAGCCGAATCGCCCGGGCGCGCTCCGTCGTCGCCTGGGGTCCCTCATCCTCCGTCATGCTCCGGTAGCGCGCCAACAGCGTCTGCACCGGAGCGGGGTCCTCGCGCCACGAGCGGCTGGAGAGCTCGGACTCGAAAGGCCCGTGGTACCCGTGCGAGGCGAGGAACTCCTCCACCGGGAGCTCGCCCCGGGCGGCCCGCCACAGGTCGCCGACGAGCGAAAGCTCCACGAGCGAGCCGTAGCCGGTGACGAGATCCCGCTCGAGGCCAGGCGCGCCCACCCGGGCTGCGGCCAGGGTGAGCTGTTCGAACTGGCCCTGGGCCAGCATCGTCCCGAGAGAGTGCAGGAAGAACGAGTGGCGGAAGTGGTCCCACGCCTCGGACAGAACGGCGCGGGCGGTCCGCGGCTCCAGGCGGGTGAGCGAGTCGGTCCGCCACCGGATGACGTCGGTGTGATCCGCGCGGAGGCGCTGCGGTGCCGTGAGCATCGCGCTCGGCAGCTTGACCGCGACGACCGGGTAGCGGCGCAGGGTGTTCTCGCCGGCCCCGCCGACCTTGACTCCGCCGAAGAGCGCCGTCTCCATGGCGTCGCCGGAGGTCATCGGCATCCGGGCGGCCATCTCGCGGAACAGGTCGACGTTGAGGGCCGGACGGCCGTGGAAGATGGCGCAGCTGCTCTGGTCGGGTGACCGCGGAGCCCTCAGCTCGACCCGCGACAAGGCCCCGAGCGCGTGGAATCCTCCGAAGAACGCCTCGTCGATACCTCGGGCGAAAAACGTCCAGGTCAACGGAGTGGGGACCTCAGGCAGTGCTTCGCTGACGTTGACGGTGGTCCAGGCCGCGGTGGACTCAGGCCCCTGCCAATGCAGCGGATCGGGATGGGCCTGAGGGCTCGTTGACATCTGAGGGCTGGTCAGTGACCGATGTCGGCGCCGACGTACTGGGTGAACACGTCCTCGCCTTCCAGTTCGCTCGGTTCACCGGCGAAGGCCACCTCGCCGCGGTTGAGCAGGTACACGTAGTCCGCCACGGCCAGAGCCCGGGTGACGTACTGCTCGACCAGCAGGAGGCTGGCTCCTTGTCCGCGCAACAGGGTCAGGAACTCGAAGATCTCGTCCACGATTTTCGGGGCCAGCCCCATGCTGACCTCGTCGAGCAGGACGAGGTTCGGGTGCTGGACGTAGGTGCGCGCGAGGGCGAGCATCTGCTGTTCGCCGCCACTCATCGTGCCGGCGGTCTGGGCGAGGCGCTCGCCGAGGCGGGGGAAGGCCTCGACGGCGCGTTCGAGGGCCTCTTTCTCCTCACCGCGGGCGGACTGCAGGATCAGGTTCTCCTGCACAGTCAGGGAGGAGAAGACCCCGCGTCCTTCGGGGACGTGACAAATGCCGCGGCGGACGAGTTCGTGCGGGCTGGAGCGGGTGACGTCGTTGCCGTCGAGGAGCATCTGGCCCTCGGTCGGGTGCAGCAGGCCCGAGGCCACGCGCAGCAGGGTGGTCTTGCCGGCGCCGTTCGCCCCCAGCAGTGCGACGACTGCGCCGTCGGGGACGATCAGGTCCACACCTCGGAGCACGGTGGTCCCGCCGTAACCGGCGACGATTCCTCGGAGCTCGAGCATCAGACACCGGCCCTGTGGTTGCTGTGGTCGTGGGAGTCGACGGCGTCCTCGACGGCCTCGCTACCGAGGTAGGCGGCGCGGACGATCTCGCTCTCTCTGACCTCGGCGGGCGTGCCCTGGAAGATCGGCTCGCCGAAGTCCATGACGTAGAGGTAGTCGCAGACGCTCATGACCAGCGCCATGTCGTGTTCGACCAAAAGGATCCCGACGCCGTTGTCCTGGATGAGCGAGCGCAGGATCTTGCCGAACAGGACGGTCTCGGTCTTGTCGAGGCCGGAGCTGGGTTCGTCGAGCAGCATCATCCGGAACCCGCCGGCGATGCAGCGGGCGAGTTCGACGAGGCGGCGCTGTCCGGTGGACAGGTCGGCGGGGCGGCGGGTGGCGAGGGACTCGATGCCGCACTGGGCAAGAGCAGCTTCGGTCGCCTGGCGGACCTTCGTCCCGTCGCTGCGGGCTCCGCGTAGGTGCCGCCAGGGCAGGCTCCCGGCCAGCCCGGCCTCACGCCCAAGGGCCACGTTCTCGCGCACGCTGAGGGAATCGAAGAGCTCCATGCGCTGAAAGGTCCGCCCCAGCCCCCGTTGGGCCCGCAGCTGCGGCGGTGCGTGCGTCACGTCCTGGCCGAAGAGGTTCACGGTGCCGCCCGCGGGCCGGACCAGGCCCGTGCAGGCGTTGAAGGTGGTCGTCTTCCCGGCCCCGTTCGGCCCGATCAGGCCGACCAGGCCGCCCAGGGGCGCGAACAGCGAGATCCGGTTGACCGCGGTGTGCCCGCCGTACTTGACGACGATGTTCTCGACCACCAGGCCGTCGGCGCTCGCGTCACTCACGACGTCCTCCGTGTGTTGGCTGGCCCGTTCTGTGCCCGGAGTGTGGCCTGCCCAGCGGCGCGGCAGAACAGGCTGTTCCGGGATGTGAACCGGCGTGAGAGGCCGCGTTCAGCGATCCGGAACTTGTCTGTCATCTGGTCGGCCCGGTCGCCATGGTGAGTGTCACAGCGCCGCCAGGGCGCTCAGCCTCACGGATGCGGAGGGACGTATGTCTCGACGGTGGGTTCGGGCATTGCCCCTGCTCGGCGTGCTCGGAGGGGTCGCCGCGTCGTCGCTGATGCTCGCCAGCCCCGTGGGGGCGGAGACGAGTTACGACGCCTACGCAAAGGCGGTCGGCATCGACTTCACGCTGCGCAATCCTTCGATTCCCGTGGGTTTTGTCGTGCAGGCGATCGGGCCGGAAGCTGATGCGCACCAGACGAGTCTGTCGACCCGGGATGCCAATGCCTCGTTCCCCTACTTCGGCGACGTCGTCCCGACCCTGCCGGGTCTGGGATCGGCCATCACGGGTTTTCCGGTGCCGCCCTACCCCTTCATCGCCTCCTCGGGCGCTGGACAGAAGCCGGTCGTTCGGTCGTACCCCGGCATCACGCTGCGCGCCGAGAGCGGTACGACCTCCACGATTGCGTCGGGTGTCGCCGGTACCACCGCCTTCGGCGGCAGCGCCGACGCGCGCGTGGACGAGGCCGAGGACGGGTCGGTGACCTCGACCTCCGAGGCCGAGTACAAGGCCGTGGACCTGTCCGGGGTTTTCAAGCTGTCCGGGGTCCGCTCGCGGGCCGAGACGACGGCAGACGGAACCACGGGCAAGCTCACGCGCTCCAGTTCACTCAGCATCGGTTTGATCTCGGTGCCCGGGCTGTCTTTCACCGTGCCGAAGAGCTCGCCGGAGGCGATCCCGATCCCGATCCCGGTGCCGGGCGTGCCCAACGTGCCGCCGATCCCTGCACCGCCGTTCCCGTTCCCGGCCGGGGGGACGACGTTCGTCGCCCCGCAGCTCGGGATTCAGGACGGCTACTTCGTGGTGACGGCACCTGGCCAGGAGACGCAGAAGTACACGGTCCCGGCGCAGCCGGTGATCGATGGCTTGAAGGCAGCCGGCGTCACGTTCACCTACCAGGCCGCCGAGATCACCAGCAACGGCATCATCGCGCCGGTCGCGAACTTCAGGTTCGACATCCCGGCCCCACCGGAGAATCAGTACTACTCGGGCCCGACCCCGGTCACCATGACCACCGGCCTGACGGTGGCGAACGTCGACCTCACTCCGCTCGGATCGGAGGTGCCCACGGGCATCCAGCCGAGCGGTGCGGAGGGCGGGACGGCGGCCCCCGGGACCGGAGTGGCGGGCGTGGACGCAGCAGGCCTGGGAGTGCTGCCGGGAACCACGGCAGGAGTCGCCGGTGGTGTGCCCGTCGCTGGTTCCGGAGTGCCAGGAGTCTCCGGGGCCGGCGAGGAAACGGTTGCCGCTGAATTCGTGCGAGTCGGCACTGCGCTCAAGGGCGCCGGCGGCCTTGACATCTATCTGGCGCTGGCTGCCGCCGGTGTCGTCACCTTGTTGGCCGCTTGGGCCCTGGGACTGATCGGAGTGCGACGGCTGTGGACCTGATCAAGTACGTCCGGACCCAGTGGGACCGCTCTGGCGCGGTCCTGAGCGTGGTCGCCGGCCTCCTCGTGCTTCTCCTCGGCTGGGTGGGGACCTCGGGCACCTCGCACGTCGCCGGGCAGATTCCCTACGTCATCTCCGCCGGATTGCTGGGCATCTTTCTGCTCGGGCTGGGCGCCGCGCTGTGGCTGTCCGCCGACCTACGCGACGAATGGCGCGAGTTGAGGGAGCTCAACGGTCATCTGAACCGCCTCGATGTGGATCGTTCCGGCGGTCGCGCTGAGGCCGGCGCCGGCGCGCGTCACCGCTCATGAGCGCAACCGCGGCTCCGGCGCGAGCCATGGTCGCCCGCCGCCGCCCCCAGGCCGTGTTGCCGGTGGCGAGGATCGACGAGCCGTCGCCCTGGACTGCCGTGGACCGGCGCAGGGCCGCGATCCCTGCCGCTCTGGGCCTGATCGGCATTGGGGTCTGTTGGTGGATGGCCAGCGGCGAGTCTGCCCTGCGTGACCAGGAGATCTGGCTCGTGGTCGGGATTGCCTCGCTCGCTGTGTCCGGCCTCGGACCCATGGTCTGGCTGGCGGCCGGTTTCCGTCAGGTACGGGCCGCCCGGGCGATGCTCCTGCCGCGGGTGTACCTCGCCTATCCGGTTCGGGCGGTCTCCGTGGAGGACCTCGGCAACGAGCTCCTCGTCGGGTCCGCGATGACGCGGGCCCACCGCGCCGGGTGTCTGCTCATCGCCGGTAAGGACGTGCGGCCGGTGTCGGAGAGCGCGCTGGCCGAGGCCGGACTGCGCCGATGCGGAGTGTGCCGGCCGTGAGCGAGTGGACTCCTTTCATCGTCATCGGGATCGTCACGGGATCGGTCTACGGCATCTGCGCCATGGGCCTGGTGCTGACGTACAAGACCTCTGGCGTGTTCAACATCAGCCACGGCGCTGTCTGCGCCGCGAGCGCCTATGCATTCTTCGAGCTCCGCCAGGAGCGTGGTCTGCCCTGGCCGGTGGCGGCGGCTCTGGTCGTGCTCGTGTTCGCCCCGCTCGCCGGGCTGCTTCTGGAACGTCTGGCCGTCGCGCTGTCCCCGGTTCCTACGGTCTACAAGATCGTCGGCACCGTCGGTCTGCTGGTGGCGATTCGCTCGACGATCAGCCTGATCTTCACCGATCAGGGCAAGTACTTCGCCCCGTTCCTCCCTCGCGACACCGCGTTCACGGTGGCGCAGGTCGGGATCACGGTGGAGCAGCTGATCATTGCCGGCATCGGTGTGACGTCCGCCGTAGGGCTGGCCTTGTTCTTCAAGCGGACCCGACTCGGGCTCGCGATGCGCGGGGTCGTCAACGACCCGCAGCTCTTGGACATGACCGGTCAGGCTCCGGCCCGTGTTCGTCGAAGCGCCTGGGTGATCGGGTCGTGCTTCGCCTCCGTCTCGGGCATCCTTTTCGCCTCGACGCAGGCCCAACTCGACGTCAACGTCCTGACCCTCTTGGTCGTCCAGGCGTTCGGGGCCGCCACCATCGGGCGTTTCCAGAGCCTGCCGCTGGCCTTCGTGGGCGGCCTGGTTGTGGGCGTGGCACAGAAGGTGGGCAGCAAGGCCGTTGGCACCCACGAGTACTTCCAGGGCCTCGACCTGGCCGTGCCGTTCATCGTGCTGTTCATCGGGCTGCTCGTGATCCCGCGTCACAAGCTCGTCGAGGTCGGCCAGGTCGTCAAGTCTGTCCCGGCTCCGGCGCCGCTGGCGATTCGGACCCGCACCCGGCTGCTCGCCTATGCCGCCGGCGGCGCCTTCATCCTCGGCATTCCCCACTTCGGCTTCGTGGGGACCCACCTCCCTGCCTACAACCAGGCGCTGACGCAGGTCATCCTCTTCGTCTCGCTGCATCTGCTGGTGCGGACCTCGGGCCAGATCTCCCTGTGCCACTTCGCCTTTGCGGCGATCGGAGCCTGCGGGTTCGCACACATGCTGGGACGGGGAGTGCCGTTCGGGCTCGCCGTCTTGATCGGCGGCCTGGTCTGCGTCGTGCCCGCCCTGATCATCGCGGTGCCCGCCATCCGACTCTCCAGTCTGTATCTGGCGCTGGCCACGCTGGGCTTCGGCATCTTCGTCGCGCAGTACGGCTACGGCAAAAGCTTCATGTTCGGCTTCGGCGCTCTGGAATCGGGCCGTCCCAGCGGCTTCGACGACGACAAGAAGTACTACTACCTGCTACTCGCCTTCGCGGTGGCGGCGGTTGCGCTCGTCCTCCTGCTCGAACGGTCGCGGATGGGGAGGCTCCTGCGCGGGCTGTCGGATTCCCCGACGGCCTTGGTCACCCTCGGCCTGTCCGTCAACGTGGCTCGAGTACTGGTCTTCTGCATTTCCGGGTTCCTGGCCGGAGTCAGTGGGGCGTTGCTCGCCTCGCTGTTCGGCTCGGTCAACCAGGACTCCTTCGTGTACATCCAGTCCTTGGTGGCGCTGGCCGTGCTCGCCATCTCGGGGCGCCGCACCATCACGGTCGCGATCGTCGCACCGGTGCTGCTCTACGTCGTGCCCAACTACATCAGCAACCCGGACGCGAACATCGCCCTCCAGATCAGCTTCGGCGTGATCGCGATCTTCACCGCGATCAACTCCCAGGGTGCCGTGCAGAAGCTCCTCGCAACGGGTGCCGTGAAGAACGCCAAACGCAAGGCGGGCCCGGCCGGGGTACGGATCGCACTGGGCGAACGTCCGCGTGAACTGAGCAACGCTTGAACCGTCCCACTCCGCTGGGCGTGGCCGATCCGTTCCTAGGGAGCAACCAGACATGATGAAGTTGCAGTCAAGCAAGGGAATCGCCGCCCTGGTCGTGTGCGGCTCCCTGATCCTGGCCGGGTGCGGCACGCGCCAGTCGGAGGCCGATCTCGTCAAGGCCGAGGGCGGCGTGGTCTCGGTCGAGGAAGCGGGCCTGGGCGCCCTCGGCGAGTCCGACGCCGCCGTCGGGGCGACGACGCCGGACGCGACCGGCGCAGTCGTGGGGGCGCCGGACGCTGCTGCCGCCGTCCCGGGAGCGGTCGCCCCGGGGGGCGGCACGACGGCGACCACGAACACGGCCCAGACGAGCGGATCGACCAGCGCGAACACCGGTAAGACCAAGCCGGCGGCCGGGACGTCCACCAACGCCGCGTCGGCCACCGCGGCCGCCTGTACCAAGCAACTCGAGCCCATCGTCATCGGACAGACCCTTGCCGCGTCGGGCATCGTCGGTGCCTCCACCGGCCTGTTGCGCCTCGGTCTGCAGATGTGGGTCAAGGACGTCAACGCCCGGGGCGGGGTGCAGTGCCATCCCATCGTGCTCTACACGATGGACGACGCGTCCGACCCCACCCGGGTCCAGTCGAACTTCAACGAACTGGTCAACAACAAGAAGGCCGTCGCGATCGTCGCCGCCGGGGTGCCGATCACGGGTGCGGCGATGCGCCCGGCCGCGGAGAAGGCGAAGATTCCCGTCGTGGGCGGCGAGATGACCGCGCCGGAGTGGACGCAGAGCACCTACATGTTCCCGCAAGGCGGATCGCCGATTCCGAGCCTCGTCGGCTCCATCAAGACGATGGCGCAGGCAGCCGGAGCCAAGCGGGCCGGCCTGCTCTACTGCGTCGAGGCCTCGATCTGCGGCCTCAGCAGTAAGAACTGGGCACAGATCGCGAAGGACGCGGGTGTCGAGGCCGGCCTCAACAAGGCCGTGTCGCTCACGCAGTCGGACTACACCGCGGAATGCCAAGCGCTCAAGGCCGACAACAGTCAGGTGGTGTTCGCGTTCCTCGACGCCTCCGGGCTCTCGCGGCTGGTCCGCAGCTGCAACGCTCTCGGCTTCAAGCCTCCGTTCTCCACCGTTCCGCTCGCGATCGGGGCGCAGTCCTCGAGCGATGAAGCCCTGCGCAATGCGCCCATCTACCTCGGCACCTCCACCGTCCCCTTCATGGTGAGTGACTTCCCGGCGGCGAAGGCTTTCCAGGACGCGGCCAAGCGCTACGCGCCGGGCCAGACGATGGACCAGTCGTCGATCTCCGGGTGGATCGCGGGCAAGCTCTTCGAGGCCGCGCTCGCCAAGGTCGCCACCGAAGCGCGCAGTGGACCGGTGACCTCGGCGATGATCTACAAGGGCGTCACGTCGCTGAGGAACGAAACCCTGGGCGGACTTACGCCGCCGCTCACCTACCAGGCGGGTAAGCCCACCCCGATCAATCCCTGCTACAGCGTGGCCAAGCTCGGTACGGACGGCTGGACCGCTCCGCAGGGCAGCAAGATCACCTGCATCGGGGACTGAGGGCTCGGCCAGCAGGGACCACGAGAATCCCCCTCCGCGGGTCGCGGAGGGGGATTCTGTTTCGTTTCGTGGTCTTCCCGGCGGCCGACGGTCCGGCTTGAACCGCGATACGAGGCCGTCGGGGGAGAGGGCGGTCACCGCCCGGTCGCTGCCGACCAGGCTCACCGTGGCGGCTCCCGCGAAGGCGGCTGCACCGTGTCGGGTGCAGGACAGTGCTCCGTTGGCCCGCCGGTCCACGATGGATCTCGAGCAGACACGGGACACACAAAAGAATCCCCCTCCGCGTTCTGCGGAGGGGGATTTCCTCGTGTGGTCCAGCGGACGCCGGCTCAGGCGGTGCCCTCCAGGTAGGGACCCAGGCGACGCGACAGGCGGGCGGCCGCCTCCCGGACCAGGCCGGCGTGCTGGTCCGGCTTGAACCGCGTCACCGGGCCGTCGAGAGAGAGGGCGGCCACCGCCCGGTCGCTGCCGACCAGGCTCACCGGCGCCGCGACGCCGGCGAAGGCCGGCTGCACGGTGTCAGTGCAGGACAATGCTCCGGTCGCCCGGAGGCCGGCAGCCCAGGACTGCCGGCCCAATTGGGCCGGCTCCCCGCGTTCTGCAGCGCACACCTGGAGGACGCGTCCGATGGCCGTGGTGTTCGCGGCAACGCGCATCCCGACCTTGGTCCGCATGCGGCAGCCGCCGCGCCCGTTCACCTTCTCCAGGTAGAGCGCGTCCGGCCCGTCGAGCACGGCCAGGTGGACCGTCTCCCCCGTGCGCTCGAAGAGCCATTCCATGGCCGGTGCGGCGTGCTCCAGAAGGATCCCGTACTCGGACCAGCGGGCCACCGAACTCAGCTGGAGGCAGCGGGTGCCGACCCGGTACTTCGACCCGGTCCGGCCGACGAACCCGCGCTGCTCCATCGCCTTCAACAGGCGGTGTGCAGTGCTCTTGGGCATGTCGGTGACCATCGCGAGGTCGGAGACGCCGATGGCTCGGCCGTCGGAGAGAGCCATGACCTCCAGAATGACCAGGGCCTTGGACACGGATGACATCGAGTCCTCAACGGCGGTGGTGGCAGTCATGACGGTTTACCTCCGAGGGGGCGGGGGTCGTAGAAGCCGAAGGAGGCCACGACGTCGGTGTAGCGTTCGATGAACTCGGGGTCGCGGGGGTCGACGCCGAAGAGCATCTGGCACTGACTGGGGACGGCGAAAATGGTCGACGCCGCGCCGAGGAACAGGTAGCAGGCCATCGCCTCTTCCTCGGCGGTCACCGAGTCGGAGGAGGATCCGGTGACCTCGCCGAAGAAGTTGAGCGTCTCCTTGAGACCTTTGACCAGCCATTCCATCCGGCTGGACTCGTCCGCGCCGTGCACGATCAGCAGGCGGAAGAACTCCGGGTGCTTGCTGGCGAAACTCACGTAGATCTTGAGCAGGACCTTGGCGCGTTCCTCGGGAGAGACGACACGCAGCACGCCGCGATACTTCGTCATCTCTTCATGGAACTTGGCCATCAGCAGGTCGATGCACGCCCGCCACAGCTCTTCCTTCGATCCGAAGTGGTAGGCGATCAGACCGCGGTTGACCCCGCAGGCCCGTTCGACCTCACGGACGCTCACACCGTCGTAGCCGGTGGAGGAAAAGGCCTGCAGCGCGGAAATCACCAGCCGCTCGCGAGTGCTGATCGCATCGGCCTCGTCGAACAGGAGTTCCGCCATTCGTGCGCCGCTCATTGCCAGAAACTAGCACGAAAAGTTCGTCACCTGACAAGTCCCACGGTTAAAGTTTCGTCAGCTGTCATGGGATGAGCTGCCTACACCTGCTCACTGACCAATTTCGACCCACACCTGGCCGTCGTCGATCAGGACCGGGTAGGTCTTCAAAGGCTCGGTGGCGGGGAAGCCGGTGGCCTCGCCGGTGCGCACGTCGAACCGAGCCTGGTGCAGGGCGCAGATGACCTCGTAGCCCTCGGTTTCGCCGTCGTCCCCGAGGGACCAGTCCTCGTGGGTGCAGGTGTCGTCGGTAGCGAAGAATTCGCCGTCAACCCGGAACAGGGCGATGGTCGGGCCTGCCTTCAGTTGCATGCAGCCGCCGTCCGCCAGATCGTCGACCCCGCATGCCCGCACCCTGCCCATTACGCCGTTCCTCTCTTGCCTGCTGACTGAGTTCTCCTGCGGTCTACTGTCCGGCATCCCCCGGTCGCGTCCTGCCCGGGCGTTCCGTCGGTCGGCACATCGACCGCTCCGGAACCCGGCAGGGCGCGACAATCCTCGAGCGATGACGACAACTTCTCCCGTGCTGCGAACGCGGGTCACCGAGATGCTCGGGGTAGCAATCCCGATCCTGCAGGCGCCGATGAGTTGGGTGTCGCGGGCGCAGCTCGTGGCGGCGACGTCGGAAGCCGGTGGGTTCGGCATCCTGGAGGCCGGCTCGGGGGACCTGGCCGCCATGACGGCCGAGGTCGCCTCGATGGCGGATCGGACCGGCAACCCGTTCGGCGTGAACCTGCCGCTGAACCTGCTGCGCAACCGCAGTATCGAGGTGGCCGGCTATCTCGACGTCGTCCAGGCCGCCGGGGTGAAAGTGCTCACCACCTCGGCGGGGGACCCCCGCCCGGTACTGCCCATGCTCAAAGCACGGGGTTTTCGCGTGCTGCACGTAGTCGGCACGCTCGCCGCGGCGCAGCGCGCCGAGGAGGCCGGGGCCGACGGCCTCATCGTGGAGGGGAGTGAGGGCGGCGGATTCAAACAACCGGGCGGCGCCTCGACCATGGTGTTGCTGCCCCTGGTGACCAGCAACACCGATCTGCCGGTCGTCGCCGCCGGGGGCGTGGTGGACGGCGTGTCGATGGCGGCGGCCTTCGCGTTGGGCGCCGAGGGCGTGCAGATGGGGACGGCGCTGGTGGCCTCGCAGGAGTCACCCGTCCACGCGAACTACAAGGCGGCTCTCGTGGCGGCCGCCGAGACCGACACCGTGCTGCTCAACGAGAACACCAAGCCGACCATTCGCGCCCTGCGCACCGCGCATTCGTTGGCGCTGTGCGGCCAGGTCGTGACCCTCGCCGAGTTCGACCGTGCCGACGACCTCTACCGCGACGGCGACATGGACGCCTCGCTGGCCGGAGCCGGGCAGTCGGTGGGCCGGATCGACCGGATCCGGCCGGTGGCGGAGATTCTCGCCGACACGATCGCGGAGTTTCACGCGACGGTGGCCCGGCTCGCGGCCTCGTGCGCCGCGACGGGAGCCAGAACCTGACGTACCGTCAGTCCGCGCCGCTCACCCCGCAGTGACGGCACCCGGTGCGGGTCGGGCTCTGCGCGAGCCGTTCCAGCGCCTCCTCGACGTCGGCCCAGGCCAGCGCGACCGCCCGTCTGCGCGCGGCGAGCAAGGCCGCCTCGTTGACCAGATTGGCCAGCTCGGCGGGGGAGCGCCCCGCCGTGGCATCGGCGACCTGGGACCAGTCCACCTCGGGCTCGCACGGCCGTGCGCCCGCGTGCAGGCGCAACACCGCGAGTCGGCCATTCCGACCAGGGAGTGGCACGGCGATCTTTCGATCGAACCGGCCCGGCCGGACCAATGCCGGATCGAGCAGCTCGAGCCGATTGGTGGCTGCCAGGGTCACGACGCCGGTCGCCCCGAGAAAGCCGTCGAGCTCGACGAGCAGCTGGTTGAGGGTGTGGTCGAACTCCCGGTCCCCGGCGCCGTCGCTCCGCCGGCGGCCGGCGGCGTCGATCTCGTCGAGGAACACGATGCAGGGTGCGTCCGCGCCGGCGGTGTCGAACAGCTCCCGCACCCGGGAGGCGCCGAGGCCGACGAACCGCTCTACGAAACTCGTGGCAGAGACGAAGTAGAACGGAACGCCGACCTCGCCGGCCAACGCCCGCCCGAGCAGGGTCTTCCCGCACCCGGGTTCGCCGTGCAGCAGGATGCCGGTGGGCGCCCGCGCGCCGAGCAGGTCGAACCGGGCCGGGTCGGCCAGGTAGTCCACGATGTCCCGCAGCTCGGCGATCACCTCGTCCAGCCCGGCGACATCGGCGAAGGAGTAGGTGGACGCCGAGTCCGTGAAGCGCAGGGGTTCTTCGTTGGGGGATCGGACCTCGGGCGCTCGGCGGAAGACCCTCATGGTTTCCACAGGTCCCGTCGAACCGTGTGCAGATAGGGCAGGAGCACGAGAGGCCCGAGGAACGGCACGTTCACGAGCAACCAGAAGCCGATCACGCCGTAGTCCGAACTACCGAATCGCAACGGGTAGTCCTGCATCATGTTGGTGAGGTAGACCATCCAGAACGCGAAGTACATCCAGTACGAGATCAGCGTCCACTGCAGGCCCCACTGCTTCAGCCGGAGAAAGCCCCAGGCGGCCACCATCTTGATCGGCATGCCCATCAGCACCATCGCGAGCTGCACGGACTTCTCACCGTTGTCGGCCACGCCGCCGAGCCGGTCGGTGTTGTAGTCGTACATGTAGCCGCCGTCGACGAGGCGGCCGTAATCGATCCAGAGGCTGGAGCCCAACGTCGAGTCGTGGGCCCAGAGGAAGTCCATGCCCCAGGCGAAGAAGTTCACCGACGTGTCGACGAGGATGAATCCGCCGATCCAGGTGATGGCCCAGGGCCGGATGCTGGCGCCGCGTCGCTCCGCCTTCTTCATCTGCACCATGCCGTAGATCAGCATGATCACGCCGATCGGACCGAGTACCCAGGTGCCGCAGACGACACAGCCGCTGATGAACCAGCGGTCCCCGCGATCGGCCTGGGCCTGCGCCTCCGCCTGCTCCTGTACCTCGGCGGCGGACTGCGTGAGGGCGGAACTTGCCGTCTCTGTCATGTCACTGCATCCCATACTTGAGGAACAGCCAGGGGACGAGCAGGGCACCTTCGACCACGAGCCAGACGAAGAAGATGATGTCGACCCGCAGGGTCGTTCGGTGCAGGCGCTCGTAGCGCGCCGCGCGTTGCCGCTCGGCCTCGGCCTGCGACGGGGTGAACGTCACCGGGAACGGCGTGAGATTGGGCAGGATCAAGGCCCACACCAGCAGGACCAGGGCGAGCACCGCGAGGGTCGCGGAGATCCGCGCGGTGTCCTCCAAGAAGGCGGTCATCGGTTGGTCAGCTCCATCAGTTCCTCCTTGGTCATCCCCGGGGTGCCGCCGAAGCGTTCGACGATCTCGTCCGGGAGGTGGCCGCGGTTGGTGATGCCGCCGCCGTAACCGTGGTGGTGGGCCTGCCAGGCCTGGATCGCCAGGCAGACCGCTATCCACCCGAGCAGGAACGTGGTCAGCAGGGCGACCGCCAATTTCTCGCGGGCGCGTGCGTCCATCGCGGCGTATCTGGAGATCATCACGGTTTCCCCCGCTCGACGACCTGAACTGCCCTGCAACGTACGCTTGAGGAGCAATCGCTCCTTATGAATCGTTCTGAGGGGCGGAACCTCTCCCACGACGACCGGTGGTGGCTCATGGAGGAAATCCCGCGCAAGCGGCGACGGCGCACGACCGCGCAACTTCGGGCCGCGATTCTCGACGCGGCCCAGGAGGCGTTCTCGGCCCGGGGGTACGCGGGCACGACGACGCGCGAGGTGGCGCGCATCGCGGGGGTGTCCGAGGCGCTGGTCTACACCCAGTTCGGCAGCAAGCCAGGGTTGTTCGACGCCGCCGTCGTCGGCCGGTACGAGGCGTTCGTCGCGGAGTTCACCGACTCCTGGGAACGTCCGCTGCTGCACCCGTCATCCGCGTCGCGCGCGGAGTTCGTGCACTCGTTCGTCTGCTCGTTCTTCGACTTCATGAGCCGGAACCGGGAGCTCTGCCTGACCTACCTGGAATACCACCGGCACGAAGTCGCCGGGGCGAACCGGCCCGTCGCCAACTTCGCCGCACCCCTACGTCGGCTCGAGGAAGCCATTGCCGAACACGGCGAGGAACTGGGGCTGCGCGACATCGACGTGCAGCTGACCGTGCGAGCCATCATCTCGATGGTGCTGGGGCTGGCGCTGCACGACGAGGTCCTCTTCGCCGGCATGAGGACGCCCGGACGGGCGCGCCTCACGTGGGCGGTGGCCGACCTGGTGCTCAGCGGGATTGAGGGGCGGCAGCCACCGAAAATTCGTCCCGATCCTCGCCATCGAGGTTCTGGTTGAGAATCGCCTGACGGGTCGTCACGAGCATCACGGCGAACCACAGCACGAAGACGACGACCACGAACCACCACGACAGGGCACCGTCCCACGCAAACGGTCCGTCCTTGAAGAAGTAGAGCAGCGAGCCGGGGCAGAACAGCAGGGCGGTCCAGACGTTGAAGTAGCCGACCCAGCGGGGCCAGACTGCGCCCTCCCTGTCCATAAAGATCGCGCCGGCGATCGCGAGGTTCTGGATCGAGGCGAGCACCCACACTCCGACGAACGGAATCCAGGCGATGTCGTTGATCAGCAGGATCAGGTCGTCCTCGCGCTCGGGACGGAACGCTGCCGCCTGCATGTTCATCACGGGGAAGATGAAGAGCAGGATGCCGAGCATGCCGCAGCCGAGTTGCGTCATCGACAGCGGTGAGTACTCCCGCTCGATGCGCTTCATCTGGGCGGCGATGACGGCGACCCAGGGGGCGGTCAGGGCGCTGCCGATCATGGTCAGCAACAGCCCGACCCGGATCCCGTTGGTCTCGTCGCGGTAGAAGCCGGCGATCTCCTCGGCGGTCGAACTCGGCTCCGGCGGTGGGATGAGTCCACCGATGAGGAAGAAGCCGAACAGCCAGAACAGGATTCCGATCGGGCCGCAGTACAGCGAGATCAGCTGGATTCTGGTCCTCACGATGCGTTCCCTTCGACGTGGGATTCGGTCCTCGCCGGCTCTGGCGCGAACAGGGCGCGGGCCTGCGGCCGCAGCACGAGCTTGTCGACCTTGAGCATGGAGTTGCGGGGGAGCGAGTCCACGAAGCGGACGTGCCGCGGCACCTTGTAGTTGGCGAGCCGCTCCCGCATCCAGGGGGTGAGGGTGTCGGCGTCCAGTTCGGACCCGGGGGTGCGGACGACGAAGGCCGCGCCGACCTCGCCCATTCGAGCGTCCGGGACGCCGACGACCGCGACCTCGGCGATCTCTGGGTGCTGGATGAGGGCGAGCTCGATCTCCGCCGGGTAGGCGTTGAACCCGCCCACGATGAACATGTCCTTCTTGCGATCGGTGATGCGCAGGTACCCCTCGGCATCGACCGTTCCGATGTCCCCGGTACGGAGCCAGCCGTCGACCAGCGCCGCCTCGGTCTCGGCGGGCATGTCGTAGTAGCCGAGCATCACGGTCGGAGCCGCGACGGTGATCTCCCCTGGCTCCCCGGTCGGCACCTCGTTGCCGTCGTCGTCGATGACCCGGACCTGGACATGTGGACGGACCCGCCCGCAAGTGGTCGCGATCTTCTCCGGCGGGTCGTCCACCTCGGAGAGCGCGACGCCCGCGGCGCACTCGGACAGGCCGTACCCGCTCATGACGTGCGGCAGGATGTTCTCCGCCCGCATCCGGTGGATGAGCTCCACCGGGATGGCGGAGCCGGCGATGGTCCCCTTGCGCAGTGAGGTGACGTCGAACTCCGCCCGCAAAGGACTGTCCAGGACCCCCTGGGCGAGCGTGGGCGTGCCGGACAGGACGGTGATCCGCTCGGACTCGATCAGGCTCAGGACCCGCTTGAGGTCGAACACGTCGAGCATCACCCCGGCAGCCCCGACCAGCGCGCTCGAGACGAAGCCTGCCTTGAAGCCGAAGTTGTGCGAGAGCGGCAGCACGATCAGCGAGCGGTCGTCCGGGTTGAGCAGCAGGGCCTTGGCGTAGTCGCGCCAGCCGAGCAGGTTCTGCCTGTGGGTGGTCAGCACGCCCTTGGGGACGCCGGTGGTCCCCGAGGTGAACATGATGTCGGAGACCGAGTCCGGTCCCACGGCGTCCAGTCGGGCGGTGACCTCCGCCGCCGGCACGTCCCGGCCTTTGGAGAGGAAGGTGTCCCAGGTCGCTTCGTCGCCGCGGGCGGCGCCGGCGAGTAGGACGGTGGGGAGGATGCAGTCCGGAGCCGCGGAGGTCAGCAAGTCCGGGTAGTCGACGTCGAGGAAACCGCGCACCGTGAACAGGGCGCGGGCGCCGCTGGCTCGGATCACGTAAGCCGCCTCTTCACCCCGCAACCGCGTCGACAGCGGGACGATCGCCGCACCGCAGGCCTGCACCCCCAGCGCGGCCACGACCCACCGCACACAGTTGGGCGCCCAGATCGCCACTCGGTCGCCGGGCCCGATGCCGGCCGCGGCCGCGGCGGCCGTGGCGGCGCGCATCTGCTGATCCAGATCGGCGTAGCTCAGGCGGTGCGCGGCGTCGATCACAGCGTCCCGGTCCGCGAATCGCACGGCGGAGCGGGCGATCAGGTCGGGAAAACTGCGCGCCTCGGAATCGATGCCTTCGGTCACGACGTCCTCCATCGTTCGGCGTCTTCGCCTTCCCAGGGGTGAGCATGCAGCGTCGGGCTGTCCCTTGGACGCGATGGTTCCGGTCCGTAGAACGCGCCGCGGCAGCCTGGTAGGTCAGGCGATCAGGTACGACAGTGCGATGGTCAGGAAGACCACGACGAGCCAGATCTGGAACAACAACCGGAGCACCGCGGGGGCGCCCCGGATCTCCATGAAGTCGAACCCGACGAACGACACCTTGACGAAGGCGATGCCGAGGATGGCCACGGTCGCAATCTTGGTTCCGGTCGAACCGTCGAGTGCGTGCTCGACGCTCAGGCCCCAGGACAGCAGGGTGGCCACGACGAGGACCACCACAACGGTGGTCTGACGGTGCCGGGCCAGGGTCTGCAGAGCGGGATTCACCTTGGAGTCACCTCATCAGGTACAGCAACGGGAACAGGACGATCCAGAGCAGGTCGACCATGTGCCAAAAGGTGGCCCCGGCCTCGAGCACGAGCTGGTTGGACGGGCGGGGCGGCCGCCGCACCACCCGGAGCATGATCACGAGACCCAGCAGACCGAGCAGCAGGTGCAGCAGGTGGATCCCGGTGAAGGTGAAGTAGTACGTGAAGAACACGTTGGTCGTCGGGGTGATGTCGGAATCCACCTTCGCGGACCACTCGACGGCCTTGCTGCCGACGAAGCCCAAGCCACAGGCGATGGCGCCGCCGAGCAGCCGACTCGCGAGCATGCGCTCGCCGGCCCGCACCGCGCGCACGGCGGTGGCGACGAACCAGGAACTGCTGAGCAGCAAGAGGGTATTCACCACCCCGAATGTCACCTCCAGTTCGCGCGCCGAGGTGTTGAACAGGTCGGGGTCACCGCCGCGGGCGATCGTGAAAGTCACGAAGAAGACCGCGAAGGCGAGCATGTCGCCGAAGATGAAGACCCAGACGCCGGCTTCGCCCGGCAGGTGCGCGTTAGGGGAGTCCTTCAAGTTGACCGGTTTGATCGTCACCATGGTCAGGCCACTCCTACCGGCGCCGTCGGGGCCTCGGCGGCCGGGACCTCGGCGTGGCCATCGATGCTCGGCTGGCGCTTGATCGCTTGGAGGGTGAGCAGCGAGAAGCCGAGGAACCAAACGAAGAAGGCGATGGCCGGCAGATAGAACGCCAGCGCCCCGTCCCATGCGAACGGGCCGTCGTAGAAGAAGGCGAGGCATCCGCCGGGCACGTAGAGCAGCGCGCACCAGAGCGAGAAGTAGGCGGCCCACCGCGGATACGCGGGCTGTGCGCGGTCGTCGAGGAAGATCGACCAGGTCAGCGCGATGTTCCACACGACGAAGATGATGAAGGGGAGGATTTCGCAGATGAAACCCATGTCGCTGAGCAGTTGGGTGATCTCCGGGGACCGGTCCCGGAACGCGGCGACGATCCAGAACATCTGACCCATGATGATCACGGCGGTCGCGACCGCCGCGGACCCGATCTGGGTCCAGGCGTTCACCGGTCGGACGCCCTCGGTGGACCGCGTCTGCGCCGCGACGACTGTCGCCCACGGAACCCAGAACATCGTGCCGACGATCATGAAGATGGCGCCGAGGCGGATACCGGTGGCCCGGGCCTCGAACTCCTGCGTGATCGCCTCTGGCCCGTCTGAGGGCGCGAGCGGCGGCAGGAAGCCCTCCAGACCCACCCAGCCGATGGTGAAGGCGACCACGGACATCAAGCCGGCATAAATCCAGAACGCCTGGGCGCGCTGGTGGAGTGTGGGTGTCACGGCGGTCATGGAAGTTCCTTCGGCTACATCGATTTGAACAAGCGGGCCATGAACGGCGGGGAGAAGACGCGGCCCATACCCTTGGCGACATGACCGGCGGCGCCCACCGTCACGGTCGGACGGCCCTTCTTCATGGCCGCGTACGCCTTGACGGCCACGCCCCTGGCGTCGAGCTTCTCCTTCTCGTAAACCTTGGTGAGCAGCGCCGGTCCGGAGACGCCGGCGGTGCTGGCGAACTTGGATTGGAAGCCGCCCGGCGTGACCACGGTGAGCGTCACCCCCGTGCCGCGCAGTTCCGAGCCCAGGCTCCAGTGGAAGCTGTTCGTGAAGGCCTTGGTCGCGCAATACGCACCCAGGCGCGGGGTCGGGGCCATCCCCGCCGTCGAGCCCATCACGAGGATGCGCCCGCGGCCGCGATCGCGCATCTGGCGGGCGAACGCGATCGAGAGTTTCATGCAGGTGGTGACGTTGAGGCCGATCATCGTCTGGACCCGGTCGAGGTCGACCTCGGTGGGCAGCCCGTAGACCGCGAAGCCGGCGTTGTTGATCAGGATGTCGACGACGTGGCCGTTCTCCTCGCACCAGGCCACCAGGGCTTCGGCGGCGTCGGGCTCCGACAGGTCGGCCTGATGGATCACCAGGCGGTCGTCCCCGGCGCCGAGCTCGGCGACGAGGTCGTCGAGCTCGTCCTTGAGCAGGCTGACGGCGAGAACCTTCGCACCGTCGTCCAGCAAGAGCTTGACGAACTCGCGGCCGGTGCCGGCGCCCGCCCCGGTGACCAACGCGGTCGGAATGCCCATCAGGTGGTGCCTTTCGGTCGGTGGTGGGGGGTGGCCTTCTTGCCCAGTCGCTTGCTCCACAGCCCCACGACCGAGCGCAAGCCCTTCTCCAGCACCGGATTGAAGGGAGGCGAGAGCAGGGAAACAGGGCTGAAAGCGTTCGGAGACACGGCGACGGCGCGGAGGTGGCTGAAGGTCTCGAAGCCGTACTGGCCGTGGTAGTAGCCGGTTCCGCTGTTTCCGACCCCGCCGAACGGCAGCCCGGCCAGGGAGGCGTGCAGGGCGAAGTCATTCCTCGTCACCCCGCCGCTGCGAGTCCGCGCGACGAAGCGGCGGAAGTCCGCGGAGTCGGGGCCGAACCAGTACGAGCCGAGGGGGACGGGGCGGCTGTTGATCTCGTCGATGACCTCGTCGACCGTGTCGTACGGGACGACGGGGAGCACCGGCCCGAAGATCTCCTCCTGCATGATCTCCATGTCCGGCGTGGTGTCCGTGAGGAGGGTGAAAGGGATCCGCCGAGTCGCGGCGTCGGGCAGTCGCTCGCCGGCGGGGATGACCTCGCGCACGGTCGCGCCACGCTTGCGGGCGTCCTCGATCAGGGCGCTGATCCGCCGGAAATGGTTGTCGTTGATGATCGTGCAGAAGTCGGTGTTGTCGGCAACGGTGGGCAGGGCCTTGCGGCAGGCGTCCTCGGCGGCGGTGAGGAAGGCGTTCACCCGGGCGCGCGGCACGAAGACGTAGTCGGGGCTCAGGCACAGCTGCCCACTGTTGGCCAGTCGCGCCTTCACGATTCGCTTTGCCCACTTGGCCACGTCGGCGTCCGGCGCCAGCACGGTCGGGCTCTTGCCGCCGAGCTCGAGCGTGACCGGTGTGAGGTGGTCCGCCGCGGCGCGCTGGATGTGCTTGGCCACCGCGGGGGAGCCGGTGAAGAAGATGTGGTCGAACGGCAGCGAACTGAACGCGGTGGCAATGTCCAGGTCGCCGGTGACGACGGTGACTTCCGCCGGGTCGAAGTGCGCGGCGATCGCCGACCGGAGGGCCTCGGCCGTACGGGGCGTCAGATCCGACATCTTGATCATCACCCGGTTGCCGGCGGCGATCGCGGCGATGGCGGGCTGGACCGCGAGGGCCACTGGGAAGTTCCACGGCGCGATGACGCCGACCACCCCGAGCGGAGTCGGCTCGACCCAGGCTTTCAATCCGGTCGCCAGTCCCGCCGCCCGCAGATAACGCGGCTGCGGGTGACGCGGCTTCATCCAGGTGGCGAGGCTCTTCTTCGTGCTCCGGATGTCCTCCAGCTGCAGGAGCACCTCGGCGGCGAGGGCTCCCGCCAGAGGACGGTTGCCGTAGTCCGCGCTGATCGCCCGCACCAACGCGTCGGCGTTGCCGGCCAGGGCTGCGCCGAGGCGGTCGAGCCGATTTCGTCGCAGGGCGAGATCTGGTGGCCCGGCCCTGAGGTGCTCCTGGCGCTGCCGCTCGAAAGCGGCGTGCAGGGTTTCGATCGTCCAGTCGGACGACGTGACGGTGGGGTCCTGGCTCAGCGCCGTCACGCGGACGCACCCACGGTCCGCTCTGACCGGGGAGCCTGGGCGCCCCGAGCCGCCAGCCCGGCGGCGACCTCGACGATGAGGTCCTCCTGACCACCGACCGCCTTGCGCCGGCCGATCTCCAGCAGGATGTCGGCGATCGGCACCCCGAACTGCGCGGCGGCCCTCTCGGCGTGGATGAGGAACGACCCGTAGACCCCGGCGTACCCGAGCAGCACGCTGGGCCGGTCTCCCTGAACCGGTCGGGTCATGAGCGGGCGTACGACGTCCTCGGCCAGGTCGATGGCGGCGCGCACGTCCACACCGGTGCCGATCCCGGCCCTCTCGAACGAGGCGGCGATCATCTCCAGCGGCGCGTTGCCTGCGCCCGCACCGAGGCCCACGCCGCACGCGTCCACCCAGCGGGCGCCGGCGTGTACCGCGGCCAGGCTGTTGGCCACCGCCAAACCCATGTTGTGGTGGGCGTGGACGCCGACCAGCACCTGGTCGTCGGTGGCGTCGCGGATCGCCAGGACCCGCGCAGCGACGTCGCCCGGGAGCATCGCGCCGGCGCTGTCCACGACGTAGACGACCTCGGCCCCCGACCCGGCCATGATGGCGGCCTCTTCGCCGAGCGCCGCCGGCGTCGTCATATGAGACATCATCAGAAAGCCCACGGTGAGCATTCCGCGCTCGCGAGCATGGGCGAGGTGTTGTTCGGAAATGTCCGCCTCGGTGCAGTGCGTTGCGATCCGGGCCACCGACGCCCCGAGCTCCTGCGCGCGGTCGAGGTCCTGCTTGACCCCGATTCCTGGCAGCAGCAGGACGGCGATCGCGGTGTTCTCCGTGACGTCCGCGGCTGCGCGGATCAGTTCGTACTCGTCGGTGCCGGAGAGTCCGTAGACCAGCGATGAGCCGGACAGCCCGTCGCCGTGCGCGACCTCGATGACGGGGACCCGGGCGTGCTCCAGTGCCGCTGCGACCGCCCGGACCTGGGCCGGGGTGAACTGGTGGTTCACGGCGTGGCTGCCGTCGCGCAGCGTGCTGTCGACGAGCGTGACGTCGATGCCCTTCATCCCACTCAAACCATGGGCGGCCGCCAGCTCGAGCTGCGCCGGACCTGGTTGGGGCGGTGCGCTCTCGCGGCCGAGACGATAGATCCCACTCATGCGGCCAGAACCCCTCGGTGTGCGGCGACTTCCTGCGCCAACCGGACCGCCGCGCAGGTGATGATGTCGAGGTTGCCGGCGTAGGGCGGCAGGGTGTCCCCGGCGCCTTCGACCTCGATGCTGACGGCGAGGCGGCGCAGCGGGGTCGCTGACTCCCAGGTGGGAAAGCGCAGCAGATCCGCCGACAACGACGGGGCTGCCGTGAGCCGGTAGCCAGGGACGTAGTCCGCGACCCGCGTGCGCATCTCCTCGATCGAGGCCACCACGGCGGCCAGGTCGACGTCGGCGTCGATCGCGCAGAACACCGTGTTGCGCATCAGCACCGGCGGATCGGCCGGGTTGAGCACGATGACCGCCTTGCTGCGCTCGGCGCCCCCGATGTCGGCCACGCCCCCGGCGGTGGTTCGCGTGAACTCGTCGATGCTCGCCCTGGTGCCGGGCCCCGCCGACGCCGAGGCGATGGTCGCCACGATCTCGGCGTACGGGACCGGGGTGACGGCCCGAACGGCGGCCACGATCGGGATCGTCGCCTGACCCCCGCAGCTGATCAGGTTGATGTCCGGAGCGTCGAGCGCGACGTCGAGGTTGACCGGCGGCACGCAACCTGGACCGAGCTTGGCCGGGGTGAGGTCGATGCACTGCAGACCGAGCTCGGCGTAGAGCGCCGCATTGGCCCGGTGGGCCCCCGCACTGGTGGCCTCCAGAACCAGGTCAACCTCCTCGCGGTTGGCCCGTAACCATTCGACGCCGGCATCGCTCGTCGTCACGCCTCGTGCCGCGGCCCACCGCAGGCCCTCGCTCCCCGGGTCGATGCCGATCAGTGCAGCGGGTTCCAGCCCCGGGGTGCGGAGCAACTTGGCGACGAGGTCTGTGCCGATGTTCCCGGGCCCGACCACGGCGCAACGCAGTGCACTCACGACTGCCCCTCTGTGCGCGCGGGGAACGTGACGGACACCGAGCCGAGGACCGCCGAGGTCGCGGTGAACGTCTGGCCTCCGATGGCGGGGACCGAGGCGTGTACGGCGCCGGACAGGATCACCGAACCGGCTCGGAGGACGTCACCGCGAGCTCGTAGGGTCCTGGCCAGCCAGGCGACGCACTCGGCCGGATGACCGAGGGCTGCGCTGCCCAGGCCGCGCCCGACCTCCTCGTCGCCGCGCGTGAGCACCAGCTCGACCTCGCGCAGGTCGGCCGGCAGCGGGACAGCGGTGCCCAACACGTAGGCACCCGAGCTGGCGTTGTCGGCCACCGTGTCCGGCAACGTGATCTTCCAGTCGGCGATCCGGCTGTCGATGATCTCCAGTGCCGGCATGACAGCGTCGGTGGCGGCCAGAACGTCCTCGACGCCGAGATCCGCCGAGTCCAGGTCGGCGCCGAGCAGGAACGCGATCTCGGCCTCGATCCGCGGCTGCAACAGCGGCTGCGCCGCGGTCGACCCGTTCGGCACGTTCATCGACGCCAGCAGCACCCCGAAGTCTGGCGAGTCCACGCCGAGCTGTTGCTGCATCGCCAGGCTGGTGAGACCGATCTTGTGGCCGACACGCACGTCGCCCCGGGAGACCGCCCGGCCGATGTTGATCCGTTGGACCTCGTAGGCCGCGTCCACGTCGAAGCCGTCGTGGTGGGCGGAGGGAGGCCCGGTCGGCACGCCGGTGCGAGCTGCACGGTCCAGCTCGTCGGCGATCTCGCGCAAGGACACGGACTGCGGGGTCACGGATGAGCTCGTCATGACAGCAGCGTGCTAGGAGCGACCGCATCCGTGCCCCTCGCGGTGCCGGGGGATGGAACGACTCGTCCCGTAGTCGCCTGCGAACTGTCGGTGCACACGTTGTCCAGCGGGATGCACATGGCGTCTAATGACGAGTCTGGATTCTGAAAAGTCGGTCAACAACCCTGTTGTCCAAACGCCCCTGGCGTCCTACAGTCCTCGTGAGCGGCGTCACTTGGCAGCCGCGCCAAGCGGACGAGAGGTAGGCACTGATGCCGGCAACCCGAGAGCTCGCTGCCCCTGTCCCCGAGGCCGCGCGTCTGGCCGGGGGTGATCTGGACTTCGGCAGCAGCGCGGCCAAGGCGATTGCGGTTCTGGACTCGTTCCGCGGCGCCGGTGCTGTCCTCGGCGTCACCGAAATCGCGGCCCGCACAGGTCTGTCGAAAAGCACTGCGCACCGGCTGCTCGCCGTCCTGGTCGAGCGACGCTTCGTCCAGCGGCACGACAACCGCTACATGCTGGGCCGCGCGCTGTTCGAGCTGGGAGCTCTCGTGCCGGACTGCCGCCCGCGGAGCCTTCGCGAGGCCGCGGTCCCGCTGATGACTGATCTGTACGCGAGTACCCGGGCGACGATCAACCTGGCCGTCCTGGAAGGGGCCGAGGTGCTCTACGTCGAGAAGCTCTACGGGGCAGGCTCGGTCGCGACCCCGGCCCGCGTGGGCGGTCGGATGCCCGCTCTCTGCACCGGCGTGGGCAAGGCCCTCGTCGCGTTCTCGCCCCCGGACGTGATCGCCGAGCACCTGGCGCGGCCGGTCCGCCGGCTCACCCCGCACACGGTCGTGCATCGCGGACTTCTGTCAGAGCAGTTGGCCAAGGCCAAGGAGACCGGCGTCGCGCACGACCACGAGGAATCCCAACTCGGCATCCGCTGCATCGCGGTTCCGATCCTCCGGCCCGGCACCAGCGAGCCGATGGGTGCTCTGTCGGTGACGATGCGTGCGACCGAGAACGTCAAGTCCCAGGTGGTCAACGAGCTTCGCTGGGCTTCCAACCAGATCGCGGCCACGTGCCGGAGCCACGGCCTCTGAGCCGTCGGCCGAGCGACGTTCCGGCTGCCGGGAATGAACGCTGGCGCCCGGGATCGCTCCCGAGCAAGGTGAGCCCATGACTGACGAATCGACCGGGACCAAGACCGCCGACTGGAGCCCGCTCGTCCCCGATGCGGACGGGACGTATGCCGCGAGGTTCAAGGACATGCGGGAGCGCTGCCCGGTGGCCTGGAGCGACGACTTCGGTGGCTTCTGGGCGTTGACCAAGCACGAGGACATCGTCAAGGCGTGCAAGGACCCGGGGACCTTCTCCTCTCAGCAGCAGTTCGCCGTCCCGCACCTGGACCTCGGCTTTCCCTGGCTGCCGCTGCAGAGCGACCCTCCGGACCACGGCCCCTACCGCCAGGTCCTCACGCCCTTCCTCTCCAAGCCGCGCATTCAGGGCTTCGAGCCTCGCCTGCGTGAGCTGGCCCGGGCGCTGATCGAGCCGTTGCGCGAACGCGAGACCTTCGACGCGTCCGAGGAGTTCGCCCAGCCGTTCGCGGGGGAGGCCCTGTGCCTGGCCCTGAACATCCCTGAGGACATGTGGTCCGAGTTCCGCAGTTGGACGTGGAACATCAGCACCGCGTTCAGCACCGGGAACGTCCCCCTCATCCTCGAGGTCGCCGCCAGCGTCAGGTCCTACGTCGAGCGTGAGATCAAGGACAAGACCGACAATCCCGGCGACGACCTGATGAGTGCCTTCCTGGCGACGCGGATCAACGGGCGCTCCCTTACCTCGACCGAGATCCACGGCTACTACATGCTGCTCACCTCGGCGGGTCACGACACCAGTGCCAACTCGCTCGGCCATGCGCTCCATCACCTGGCCCACCACCCGGAACACGCCGCCCGGCTGCGGGCCGAGCCGGAGCTCATTCCGCGCGCGGTGGAGGAGATCGTGCGCTTCTACGGCCCGCTGATCGGCCTCGGGCGCACCTGCACGAAGGACATCGAGCTGCGCGACCGCACGATCAAGGCCGGCGAGCAGGTGGCCCTGGTCTGGGCCGCTGCGGCCCGCGACGAGGATCAGTTCGAGGATGCGGACACCTTCGTCCTGGACCGGCCGGTCACCCGGAGCGTCAGCTTCGGGTTCGGGGCGCACTACTGCGTCGGCGCGGACCTCGGCCGGGTGCAGATCGCCGCAGCGATCCGCGAGTTCCTCGACGCGTTCAGCGAGTTCGCACCCAACGGCGATGTCGTGCGCACGATCTGGCCGACCCAGGGCTTCCGCTCGATCCCGGTCCGCGTGCCGGCGGTCCCCTAGGGAGAGAGGCCGAGTAGGCGGGCGGCATTGCCGCCCGACACTGCTGCCGCGTGTTCGTCCGGGAGTCCCGCCAGTAACTCGCCCGTCTGCTCCGCCGCAGCGGGCAGGGGGTAGTCGGTTCCCCAAATGACGCGATCCGGGCCGAGGACGCGGATGAGGTGGTCCAGGTTGGCGCGGTCGTAAACAACGGTGTCGACGTAGACGTTGCGCATCTGCTGAGCCAGCGGGACATCGTTGGTCATCGCCCAAGCGTGGGCGATCCGCGGGAGCGCCCAGACGAACGTCCCGCCGCCGTGGGCGAGGCAGATACGGAGGTCGGGCAGCTCTGCCGTGACTCCGCCCAGGACCAGGGCGGCGGCCGCGATCGCCGTGTCCGTGGTCATGCCGAGGCCGAACGTCAGTGGCAGCCCGGAAATGCGCGTCGTCCAGGGGACCGACGCGCCCAAGATCAACGGATGCACCAAGATCGTCATGCCGAGTTCGGCGGCACGCGCGAAGAAGTCGCGAATCTGCGGGTCGTCGAGTTCCCGGGTGCCGCCCTGCGTCCCGATCTGCACGCCCTTCAGGCCTAAGCCGTGGGCGTCCTCCAAGGCGCAGATGGCGCGCTCACAGTCCTGCAGCGGCACCATGCCGAGACCCGCCAATCGGCTGGGCGCTCGCTGCACCATTTCTGCGATCCCGTAATTGACCTGCGCGCAGAATGCGAAGCCGTAGCTTTCGTCGGCCCAGTCGACCGTCAGGGGCGGGAGCGGCGAGAGCACCTGGACATCCACGCCGACCTTGTCCATGTGATCCAGGCGGCGATCGACGGACCAGGCAGCTTCCGGAACGGCGCGGACCTCCGCCCCGTCCTTCCACAGGCGACCGGTGGATCCCTCCAGACGGAAGACGGGCCACCTCGGATCCCCGAGCGAGGTCGCGAAGTCAGGGAGGTCGGGCGGGACGACGTGGGTGTGCACATCGATGCGCATGGCATCAACCTTGCGTGCTGGTCGCACTGGATCGACGCCGAATTTCGCACCGTGGAACCAGTGTTGTCGATACCCGCGCGCGCGGGTCTACGTTGCGGGCATGGCACTGACGAGTGAAGGCCTTCTCGACATCCCGGGCGCGCAGAGCCGTTACGTCCGGCTCGCCAGCGGCGCCCGCGCCCATTACCTCAGCTTCGGCCGGGACGGGATCCCCGTGCTCGGTCTGCATGGCGGAATCATTGGGTCTTCCGCGGCGGCCGGCTTCCGCAACACCGGACCGTACCTGGCGGAGCGCGGGTTCCAGCTGATCTGCCCGGACATGCCTGGGTACGGCTTGTCCGATCTGCGACCGGAGCATTGGCCGACCAACGGCTTCTATGATCACACCGAGTTTCTGCACGAGTTCGTCAACGCGATGTGCCTGGACTCGTTCCACATCACGGGCAACTCCATGGGCTGCATCAACTCGATCAACTACCTGATCGCCCACCCTGACCGGGTCCGCAGTTTCGCGGTCATCGCCGGGGGCTTCGGCGACGCGGCCCCGATCCAGCGGCTGACGTTCCACCCGGCCGACGCCTGGGACGGCAGCCGCGACGGCATGTTCAAGCTCATGCAGTTGATCATCAACAACGACGAGAACATCACTGATGACGTCCTGGACATGCGCATGGCGCACGCGGAGCGAAACCGCGAGTCGTTCCGCGCGTTCTGGGACGCGCAGGAGGCTGTGAACGTCGCCAAGGACATCAACCTGCGCACGGTGAACACGACCCGTGGCCGGTTGACCGAGATGACGATCCCCGGCATCTGCATCTATCCGGTCGAGGACCGGATCATCCCGGTGGAGACGGGCCGGGACCAGGAGGACGCCCTGCCCGGGGTGCAGTTCTTCTATGTCACCGGCGCCGGGCACCAGGCGCAGACCGACCGACCGGACGTCGTCAATCCCGTCCTGGAGGAATTCTTCCGGGACGGCAAGGTCAGCGCGAAGACCGCCGAGGCGGCCGGGGTGTCCGACCGCCGCCCGCCCCTGCCCCACATCGTCGAAGGATCCTGAGATGAAGCTGTCAGCGAGGTACGTCGAGGAGAACCGCGACGCCGGGACGTTCCGGGTGCACCGGGACGCGTTCCTGTCCCAGGACGTCCTGGAGGCCGAGAAGACCGAGTTCTTCGACAAGGTGTGGCTGTACCTGGGCCACGAATCCGAGCTGTCCAAGCCGGGGGACTTCATCGCGCGCCAGGTGGGCGGACGTCCGATCATCTTCACCCGGGACAAGACCGGTGAGATTCGCGCGCTGCTCAACACCTGCCGGCACCGCGGCGCCCAGGTGTGCCGCGAGGACTTCGGCAACGCGAAGATCTTCACCTGCTTCTACCACGGGTGGGCCTACGACAACACGGGCGCGTTGGTCAACGTTCCCGATGGTGACTCGTATCAGAGCCTGGACCGATCGACCCACGGCCTGTTGACCCCGCCGAAGGTCGACAGTCACAGCGGCTTCTGGTTCCTGTCCTACAACCCCGACGTCGAGCCGCTGTCCGACTACCTGGCCGATGCGAAGGAGCTGCTGGACCTCGTCGCGAACCAGTCCGAGACCGGAATGGCCGTCGTCAAGGGCGCGCACCACTACTCCATGAAAGCCAACTGGAAGCTGCTCATGGAGAACAGTTGCGACGGCTATCACGGCATGAGCGTGCACCAGACCTACGTCGAGATGATGATGAGCATGGGCATGACGCCCAGCCTCGTCACGCAGAAGCGCGACGGCACGTCCCTCATCCCGGACTTCGGCATCGACCTGGGCAACGGGCACGCGACCACCTGGTTCCCCGAGCTCGGCCGGCCGCTGATGAATGAACGCAGCCGGGAACTCGTCGCGGCTCACCGGGCACGCATGGTCGAGCGCTTCGGGGAGGAGTACACCCGTCGCGCCTTGAACACCAGCCGGAACACGATCGTGTTCCCCAACCTCGTGATTGTCGACCTGAACTTCGGCATCCAGATCAGGACGATGTTCCCGGTCTCGCCGACGGAGACCGCGATCACCGGCTGGCAGATCTCGCCGGCCGAGATCGGGGAGGAACTCAAGGGCTACCGGATCGACAATGCCCTGACGTTCTGGGGTCCCGGCGGTTTGGCCACGCCGGACGATGTGGAGGCCCTCGAGCAGTGCCAGCTCGGCTTCGCGGCGGCCAAGGAGGTGCCATGGTCCGACATCTCCAAGGGCTTCGGCAAGGACCGCCCGACGACCTTTGACGAACTGCAGATGCGTGCGTTCTGGCGGCAGTGGAACCGGTTCGTCACCGGCGAGGACCTGCCCGGCGAGGGGGAGTCCTACGCCGCTTTGATGGACCGGATCGCGGAGAAGGTGGGTTCGGCATGAGCGCCACAGTTGGTGACCGGGCTATCGAGGTGACCGGCCGGGCGGCCGCCGTCACCCGCGGCGACGTGGAGGACTTCCTGTACCACGAGGCGGCGCTGCTCGATTCGTGGGAACTGATGGAGTGGCTCGAGCTGCTGACCGAGGACTGCATCTACGAGATCCCGGCCCCGGACCGGCCGAACGAGGACCCGGGTCAGACGTTCTCCTTGATCCACGACCACCGCGAGATGATCGACCAGCGGGCGATCCGATTGACGAAGGCGCAGGCCTACGCCGAGCAGCCGCGGTCACGGACCCGGCGGTTCATCGCCAACGTGCGCATCGACAGCAGGGCCGGCGACGAGCTGATGGTGGCGGCCAACTTCATGGTCAGCCGGATCCGGCGCGACCAGGTCACCTACGTGGGCCGCTACGAGTACGTGCTGGTGGTCACCGACGACGGCCTGCGCATCAAGCACCGCAAGGCGATCGTCGACCACTTCACCCTCACGCCCCACGGCAAGATCAGCATCATCCTGTAGGGGCCCACCACCCTGTCGACGCTGTGCTGAGCTCGCTGGCCGCCGCCGTCTCGGCGGTCCCGGACGGCTCGACGGTTTATCTGGGCAACTTCGGTGCCCAGCTGTTCGCGGTCGGGCATGAGCTGATCAGGCAGCGCCGCCGCGACCTGCACGTCGTGCTGGCCTCCGGCGGAATCCTGCTCGACGACCTGATTGCCGAGGGCGTGACCCGCCATGTCACGCTCTCGCACTGCTGGAACCCGGTCGGCCCTGTGAAAACCGAGCATTTTCAGCGGGAAGCCCAGGAGGGCCGCCTGCACCTGTGCGAGCTGTCCTACGGCGCGCTGTGCAGTGCGCTCCACGCGGCCGCCCAGGACGTCCCGTTCACCGCGACCACCGACTTGAGCGGGACCGACTACCTGGACCCGGAGCGCAACGGCGGCATGCTCACCACCGTCCGGTGTGAGTTCGGTTCCGCGACGGTGGTGCGCGCGCTCGCCCCGGACGTCGCGTTCGTTCACGTCGACACCGCCAACCGCTCCGGCGACGGCTGGTTGACCCAGCCCACCGCGGACGCCCTCCTCGCGGCGCAGGCCTCCCGAAGCACCGTTCTGGTCGCAGAGCACCTGGGAGCCGGTGGCGGTCCCGCCACGATTCCGGGATTGCTCGTGGATGCCGTGGTGATGTGCGCCGGTGCGGTCCGCCCGGATGGCGCGGCCGGCCGGTACGCCCGCGATCTCGAGGCGTACGCCGACTACTCGCGGCAGGCCGGGACCTCTGACGGTCGCGCCTCCTGGCGGGCCGCGGTGGCGGCTTCCCGTGGCTGAGGCCGACGACCAGACGAGCACGGCCGCCTTCCTGGTCCGTGCGGCCCGGGTGATTCCTGCGGGCGCACCGGTTTTCGCAGGCTTCAACTGGCCGATCCTCGCGGTTCGCGTGGCCCGCCGCCTGGGCGCCGGCGTCAGTGAGTGCTACGAGGCGGGGGCGATCGTGACGCCGATGCCTGCGACGCTTCCGAGCAGCAGCACCGATTACGCCTCGTACGCCGGCGAGGTGAGCTGGCGCGGGTCCACGCTCGACCTGCTCGCGCTCGTCCCGCGACTCGCCGCCGTCCTGCTCGACGCTTCGACGGTCGACGTGCACGGCCGCGTGAACTCTTTCGGTGAGGGCAGCGCATTCCGCTCCGCCGGCGGCGGGGGCTCCGCCGACGTGGCAGCCCGCGCCCGCAACCTGCTCCTGCTGCACGGCGGTGGGGACGTCCGCCGGATCGTCGCCGCGGTCAGCGCCGTCACCGCAGTGCCGCGCTCCGATGCCCGCGTCGTGCTCCTGACGCGGTGGGGAAGCGTGCGGGTGGGGGCGGCGCCCGAGGTTCTCGACGCCGTTGACGGGGAGCCCGGCCGGGCATTCCTGGAGCACCTCGGCGCCCTGGGGGCCGCGACCATGCGAGCGAGGCCGGTCGCCGCCACTACTGACGAGGAGGAGCAGGCTGCCGCCGCCGTCCTGGCGGAGGCGGCCACCCGCGGCTACCGGGCAGGCACTCGGCCGGAAACGGCCAGCCGTTCCTGACCAGCCGTCAGGAACGGTCAGGACCCGGCGACCCGGCGTTCCTGGTCGGCCCAGAAGGCCGCTCGCAACACCTTGCGCTGGATCTTGCCGACGATGCTGCGCGGCAGGGCCTCGGTTTGGAACGTGACGGCCACGGGCTTCTTGTAGGAGCCCAGGCGCTCCCGGCAGGCCTCGATCACGCCGGCCTCGTCCAGCTCCGCGCCCGGGTCGGTAACCACCACGGCGTGCGGAGCCTCGCCCCACTTCTCGTGCGGGACACCGAAGACGACGACCTCGCGCACGCCGGGCAGCATGACGATGACCTGCTCGAGCTCGGCCGGCCAGATGTTGAATCCGCCCGAGATGATCATGTCGTCGACGCGGTCGATCACGTAGAGGTAGCCGTTGGCGTCGAGCCGGCCGATGTCGCCCGTGAGGACCCACCCGTCCTTCAGGCGGGCGGCGCTCAGTTCCTCGTCGTCCCAGATCCCCGTCATCTGGCCCTCGCACCGGATGGCGATCTCGCCCTCCTCGCCGATCGGAAGTGTGGCGTTGTCCTCGTCGCGGATCTCCAGCTCGGCGAAGGCGGTGACCCGACCGGCCGCGCGCAGGGGATCCGAGCCGGGCATCTCGCGGAACCACTGCTTCGGTCCCATGAACGTCACCGGAACGGCCTCGGTCTGGCCGTACATCTGATACATCTGCCCGGGGAAGACCGTGTTGCCGGCCAGCGCGGTCTTGGCGCTGATCGGTGCACCGGAGATCATCACGACCTTCAGGTCGGGGAGGTCCTGCGGCTCCTCGCCGCACCGGGCCACGATGTCGGCCACCATGGTGGGGACGGCGAAGAAGTAGGCGATCTTGTCCTCACGCAGGCGGTCGACGAAGCCCTCGCCGTCGAACTTCGGGGCCAGGTGGTTGACGCCGCCGCCGAGCCAGATCGGCAGGAACAGGTAGCCGGATCCGTGCGAGATCGGCCCGACGTGCAGACAGCCGTCGCCCACATCCACCGGCGGCAGCATGAAGAACCAATCCCGCGTCGTGCTCATCCACGCGCGGTGGGTGTACGCGATCCCCTTGGCGCGGCCGGTGGTCCCGGCCGAGTGCCGGATCACGAACACGTCGTCCAGATTGACGACGGGATCCGGGTCCTCGGTCGACTGGGCGGCCAGCCAGGCCTCGTAGCCCTCGTCCCGCACGACGATCTGCAGTCCGTCGATCTCGGCGTCCAGGCCCTCGATCTCGTGGGCGAACTCCGGAGAGACCACCGCCACCCGGCACTGAGTGTGCGTGAGCATGTGCAGGTGCGCCTCGCGGGAGTTGCGCCGGTACAGGGGCACCCGCACCGCGTTCGCGATCGCCGAGCCCAGGTAGAAGTCGGCGGCTTCGATGCAGTTGTCCTCCAGGACCGCGACCCGGTCGCCCGGCTTGACGCCGAGGGAAATCAGGCCGTTTGCCAGGCGGACCCCGCGCTCCCAGGCCTGCGCGTAGGTGAGCGTGCGGCCCAGGCTGGCGACCGCAGGGAGATCGGCGTGGAACTGCGCGGAGCGGCGCATCGCACTGCGGACGTCGAGCATGAAGCCTCCTCGGAACGGGCTGTTCCGCGAAGCTAGACCGCGGTCGGGCCTGCGTCACCGCGCTCGTTCACCATGTCGGAACGGCGCAGGATCGGGAGGAGGACCTCACCGGTGCGGGACAACCCGTGGCAGACGTCGACCAGGCCCGGCTCGATGTCCAGGCCGGTGGACATCCAGGTGCCGTCGACCCTGGTCACGGGGTCGTACGGGGTGCGGGCGTTCATCTCCAGGAAGATCACGTGGGTGGTGATCTCGGCCAGGCCGAGCAGCAGCGTGGTCTGGTGGGTGCAGCCTGCGGTGCCGCCCAGCACAGCAAGGACCGCCTTGCGCCAGCCACCCCGCAGCGCCTGCCCGACCAGAGCGCCGGCCGCCGGGGCGACGCGCGGGCAGGGGGTGTAGGGCAGTTCGAGCGGGGTGACGGTGAGCGCGGTGACGGTCAGCTCGGGACCCTCCAGTCGCCCCCGCACCTCGATGTCGTGGATCGTGACCTGGTCCGGGCCGCCGAACTCGCCGTTCCAGGCCTCGTCGGTCAGTCGGGCGACGAAGGAGTAGACGCCGTCGCCCTGCGGGTGGACGTCGAAAGTCTTCGTCCGCCGGCTGCGCGGCTGGTGCGCGTCCCCGCTTCTCCCGTTCACAACAGAGCCACCGGCGCGACCGGCCCACCCACGGCGCCGACCAGGTTCAGCGGCGACGCGATGAACAGGAACGTGCTTCTGCCGGTCTCGGCGAGTGCCGCAAGGTCGAGCAGCTCGCAGAAGATCACGCCGTGCCCGCGCAGGAGAGCGAGGTGCAACGGCACCTGGCAGTCGGGGTCCGAGGACGGGAAGGCCTCGACCCCGATGTTGTCGGCCCCGACCAGTGCGAGGTCCTGCTCGGCCAGCCAGTCCGCGCAGTCCGCGTGCAGCCCCGGCCACCGGTGCGGGTCGTTCTCCCCGGCGATCCAGGCCTGCGTCCAGCCGGTGCGCACCAGCAGCGCGTCGCCGGGTTCCAAGGTCACGTCCGCGGCGTCGAGCTTGGCGCGCAGGTCGGCGACGCCCACGGCCTCCCCGGGATCGAGCCAGCTTCGGCCCGCCGGCACCAGGTCGACGAACACCCCGCGGGTCAAGATCGGTCCGACAGTGTGGATCCCGAGCCGGCGGGCGCCCCTGCTGGAGACCTCCGTGGACGGGTGCCCGTTGTACATCAGCCCGTCCTTCCAGATGTGGGCGAGCGCGTCGAGGTGCGTGACGCCGTGGGTGGGCAGCGTGATGACGTCGTCGCTGAAACCGAAACCGCCACGCTCGGGCAGGCCGGCGGCGTAGTCACCACCGTCCCGCAGCATGTGGTGGGCGGGCGCGGGCCGTCCGACCGCGCCGGTCGACCGGCCCGCCACGATCGGCGCCGCGAGACTCACTGCGACGTGGTCGACGACGCAGGCCAGGCCACGGGCCACGGCGCGAGGTCCGAGCGTGTTCAGCGCGCCGCGCTCGTCGTCGGGGCCCCAGCGTCCCCAGCTCGGATCTGGTGCCGGGTCAATGGGGGTCATGCCGCGATTGAACGCCACGTGTTCCAACATGGTCAACAGCCCTGTTGTCCGTGGTGCGGAAATCGGGCATGGTGTCGAGCATGCCGATCGATGCGCCGACCTCCGCCCCTGTGGACCTGGACGACCTGCTCGGGGTCGAGGCCATCAACGACCCGGTCCGCTACTACGGCCGGCTGCGCGAGGTCAGTCCGGTGCTGTGGAACTCGCGCTGGAACGGATGGATCGTCACCGGCTACGACGAGCTCATCGCCGCGTACAAGAACCACGAGCAGCTGTCCTCGGACCGCTTCGAAGGACCGTTCGCCGACCAGATGCGGACCAGCGCGAGCAGCTACACCCAGCTGATCACGTTCCTGTCCAACTTTTTCGTCTGGAAGGACCAGCCGTACCACACCCACGTGCGGACCCTGGTCAACAAAGCCTTCACCCCGCGCTCGGTCGAGCGACTGCGCCCGCGGGTCCAGGAACTCGTGCGGGAACTCGCGGACCCGATGGCCGACCGGAAGGACATCGACTTCTTCGCCGAGTTCGCGTTCACCCTGCCGGTCATCGTGATCGCGGAGTTCCTCGGTGTCCCGCACGAGGCGCGCGAGGACGTCAAGGTCTGGTCCGAGGAACTGGGAGCGGTCATCTTCGTCAGCGGGAACGAGGAGGAACGGCTGCGCAAGGGCGAGATCGCCATGAACAACCTGGTCGAGCTGTTGCGTCCGATCGTCCGGGCCCGGCGCACCGACCCGCGCGACGATCTGCTGAGCGGCATGGTCCAGGCCGAGGAGCGCGGGGACTTCCTTTCCGAGGACGAGGTCATCGCGAACGCCATCCTGATGGTCTTCGCCGGGCACGAGACGACCATGAACCTGCTCTCCAACGGCATCGTCGCCTTCGACCGTCATCCCGACCAGTGGGAGCGGCTCCGGGCCAGCCCGGACCTGGCCCGCCCCGCGGTGGAAGAGGTGCTGCGCTATGACGGCCCGATCCGGGCGATGGCGCGCTGGGCGCGGACGCCGATGAAGCTCGGGGACCAACAGATCGGTGAGGGCGACCGGGTATTGCTCGTGCAGTACGCGGCCAATCACGATCCGAAGGCTTTCCTGGATCCCGACCGCTTCGACATCGGGCGGACGCCCAATCGCCACGCCGGTTTCGGGTACGGCATCCACATGTGCCTCGGGGCGCCGCTGGCGCGGCTGGAGGCCTCCGAGGCCTACGCGTACCTCACCCAGCGGTATTCCGCGCTGGAGGTCGTCACCCCCGAACTGCGATACAACACGACGATGGTGGCCCGGAGCCTGACGGGGCTTCAGGTGGCGGCGCACCTCCGATGACCGTGCGCGCGGTGGTGGACCGCACGCTCTGCTCCAGCGTCGCCATGTGCCTGCAGATGGCGCCGGAGTCCTTCGTGCTCGATGCAGAAGGGATCTCCACGGTCGTGCCGGATGTCCACCACGACCCCGAGGCCATTGCGGAGGCCGTCGACGCGTGCCCGATGGGTGCGATCTCCCTGCTGGCGGAGGACGAATGACCACGAGGCTGGACCCAGCGGCCGAGTTCGCCTTGCGCCGGGAGGTCCGGGACTTCATCGACCGGCAGGTCCAGGACCGGGGCGTTGTGCTGAGTTGTGACTCCTGGCTCAGTGGGTTCGACCCCGCGTTCAGCCGAGCCCTGGGGAGCCGCGGCTGGCTGGGCATGACCTGGCCCGTCGAGTACGGGGGAGGCGGACGATCCGAGCGCGAGCGGTGGATCGTCAACGAGGAACTGTTGGCCGCGGGCGCGCCGGTTGCAGCTCATTGGTTCGCCGACCGGCAGAGCGGACCCGCCATTCTCAAGCATGGGACCGAAGCACAACGTCGACGGTTCCTCCCGGCGATCTGTCGCGGCGAATGCTTCTTCGCGATCGGCATGTCCGAGCCGGACAGTGGTTCCGATCTGGCTTCGGTGCGGACCGCGGCGATCCGGGACGGGGACGGTTGGATCCTGACCGGCACGAAGATCTGGACCAGTCACGCCCACCGGGCGAGCTTGGCGATCGTGCTGGCGCGTACTGCCGCCGCGGTCGAGGGACAGCGCCACGCGGGCTTGAGCCAGTTTCTCGTTGATCTCGCGGCGCCGGGGATCACGATCAACCCCATCCGAACCCTCGACGGCGAACACCATTTCAACGAGGTGGTTTTCGACGACGTGAAGCTGCCCGACGACGATCTCCTGGGCGCCGAGGGGCAGGGCTGGTCCCAGGTGACCGCTGAGCTGGCTTACGAGCGCAGCGGACCGGAGCGCTTCCTGTCGACCATGCCGCTGCTGGCGGCGGTGGTGGAGAAGGCCCGAGGCGGACCGTCGTCCAGCGAGCTCGGGAGCCTGCTTGCGGAGTTCTCCGCGCTCCGCGCCATGTCGGCCGAGGTGGCCGACGCGCTCGGGCGCGGCGACGCGCCGGCGGCCCAGGCGGCGCTTGTCAAGGATCTCGGTACTCGCGCTGAAAGTCGCGTCATCGACCTGGCCCGCCATCTGCATCCGGGAGAGACCGACCTCGATGCTCAGGACGACCTGCGTCGTCATGTCGTGCGCGCGACGCTGCACGCGCCCGGCTTCACGCTTCGCGGCGGCACCAACGAGATCCTGCGCGGGATCGTCGCTCGCTCGTTGGTGGGCGAGCGTCCCGCCGGCAGTGAGATCAGTCGAACCCTGCGCTCCATCTGTTCGGCCAACGATGTCTATGAGCCCTCCGGCGTCAGCTCCGAATCAAAGCTGCGGGAGTTGCACAACCGCCTGGTGGAGGACGGGTGGCACCGGGTCGGGCTGGCTGAACGATGTGGTGGCCAGGGCGGCGATCTGCAGGACGCCGCCGACGTGGCGGCCGCCATGGTCGGCACCCCTTCCGCCCTGGCCGACGTCGTGCTCGCCGCGGCCCCACTGATCGAGTTGGCTGGCCTCGAGTTGCCCGCGGACGCCGGCCTCGTCGTCGTCGCCCCACCAGTGGAGGCCAAACTGCTCTTCGACGGCCCGGACGCGCTCTTGTCCGCCGCAGCGGAGAGGGTCCCGTGGGCGAGCTGGGCCACCCACCTGCTGGTCCCGGTCGCTGACGGCGACGACGCTGCCCTCGCCCTCGTGGCGATCGACGACGTGGAGGTGACGCCCGGGCGGAACCTGGCGGGGGAGCCGCGCGATGCCGTTCGGCTCAGCTACGCGCCCGTGGTGGTCGCTTCGGTGCATCTCCCCCTGGAGCACGTGCTTCAACTCTGTGAGGTACACGGCGCCCTGACTCGCTGCATCCAGATGTCGGCGGCTCTCGAGCGCCTGGTCGAAGCTTGTGTGTCGCACACCCGAACTCGCGTCCAGTTCGGGCGCCCCCTGGACCGCTTCCAGGCGGTGCAGCAACTGCTGGCGGAACTCGGCGGGGAGGCGGCGGCGGCCGGCGCCCTCACCCGCCGTGCGCTCATCGCCACGGCGGCGGGAGAACCGGACGCAGTCGATCTGGTTGCCTGCGCGAAAGTCCGCACCGGAAGCGCGGCCGGGACCGGTGCCCGCATCGCCCATCAGCTGCACGGGGCCGTCGGCATCAGCCAGGAGCACAGCCTGCACCGGTACACCACCGCGCTGTGGTCCTGGCGCGACGAACACGGCGGCGAGACGGCATGGGCGCGCCGGACAGCCGCCTCGGTGACTGCCCCCGACACCCCCGGTGTCTGGCCCTGGCTGGTGGGCGGATGAACCTAAGGAACGTGTTCCAGGGACGGCGAGACGGCTCCGCGGAGCAGATAGCCGGCGAACTCGCGACCGATCTCGATGCCGGGCAGGCGCCCCCCCGGCCGGAACCAGCGGTGCGACCAGTTGGAGGCACCGAGAATGGCGAGCGTGAACAGGTGCGGATCGATGTCGCGACGAAGCTCACCGGAGGCGACACCCTCTCGGACCACCCCGAGGATCGCCGCCTCGTACCGCCCGCCGAGCACCAGCAGTCGGCGAGCCGAGGCCGACTCCGACCGGCGGACCCGGGAGAGGTCCTCCTGGATGTAGATGTACTGGTACGGGTAGTGCCGCTCGAAGGCGTCGAAAGCACCCTCGATGAACAGCTGGAGTCTCTCGGCCACCGGCCGGTCGGCGGCGGCGAGGGCCTCGGCCGCCTCGACCATCTCGGTGATGACCGCCTCCACGACCTCGTGGAAGATCGCTTCCTTGCTCGGGAAGTAGTAGTAGACCGAGGCGCGGTCGCCCCCGAACTCGGTGACGATGTCGTTGATGCTCGTCGCCTGCAGGCCCTTTCTGCGGAAGACCTCGCTGGCGGCCTTGAGGAGCTGCGCCCGCCGCTCCAGGTAGGCCGGGCTCGGTTCGGCCCGCGCCTGGTCGCGTCGTTCGCCGATCGGCGGCTTCTTCGCCATGGCCCTCCCTCGTGCGCGCTGCGTCCATCAGTCTCCCGGTCAACATCCCTGTTGGGAAGCGCGGCCCCATGAGAGACGTGTACATCGCGGGTTCGGCGGTCACGCGCACCTGGGCGGACACCTCGCGAAGCCTGACGGACCTCATCTTCGACGGCGTGAGCCTCGCTCTCGTCGATGCGGGTCTGACGATGGCCGACGTGGACGGAGTTGTGCTGGGTGCGCACGACCTGGTCGACGGCCGCGGCCTCACGAGCATGGTCACCGCGCCGGCGGCCGGCGCGTACCTCAAGGACGAGGTGCGACTCGGCGAGGACGGCGCGAGCGCGCTGGCGCTCGCTGTCGCCCGGATCCGCGGGGGGCACAGTGAGGTCTGCATCGTGGCCAGCTGGGGACGAGCCAGCGAGGGTGATCCGGACGCCATCTCCCGGACCCTCTTCGACCCGTTCACGGTGCGACCCTTCGGCCTCACCGAGTTGTCCGTGTCCGCGTTCCGGGCCGCCGCCGCGCTTCGGGCGTACCCGGCATACGCCGCGTGGCGCGACGAAGTTGCCGGCCGCCGGGCGGAGGGGTCCGCACCGGGAGACCGCCGACCCGCCGCCCCCATTCCGCTCGTGACCGGAGACCTCCCGCTGTGGGCGGACGTGGTCAGTGCCGTCATCGTCACCGCGACGCGGACACCGGTGCGGATCGGCGGCGTCGGTCTCGGTACGGAAAGCTTCGAGCTCGGCGACCGGGACCTGCTCGGGATGCCGGCTCTGACGCACGCCGCCGGGCGTGCGCTCGCGATGGCCGGTATCGGGATCGCGGACGTCGGTGTCCTGGAGATCGACGGCCTGACGAGCTTCGATGAGGCACTCGGCCTCGAGGCGGTCGGCGCTGCGCCCCCGGCCGGCGGCATGGAAATGCTGGCGCGGTCCCCCCAGGTCAACGCCGACGGCGGCTGCGCCGCCGGTTACTGCGCGCCCGCCATGGGCCTGGTGCGCGTTGCCGAGGCGCACCGAGCCCTGCGTCAGGGGAATGCGCAGCACGCCTTGGCCACGGGGTCCTCCGTCGTGGCCGCTCAGACCCAGGCCGCTCTGGTGCTCTCACGCACGCAGAACCACCCCGACCCGATGGGAAGTGACGCACCGTCATGAGTCAGCAGACGGACGAGCCGGACGTGGAACTGGTGACCATCCCGGGCCAGTGGAACTTCGGGTACACCTACTTCGCGGGCCGGGTGGCGAGCGCGTTCTTCCACGAACTCAAGAACAAGCGCATCATGGGCTCCCGGTGCCCCCAGTGCGTCCGCGTGCTCGTGCCGGCGCGGGGGTTCTGCGACGCCTGCTACGCCCCCACCGAGCGCGACCTGGTGGAGGTGGGGACCACCGGCACCGTCGAGACGTTCACGATTCTGACCGAGCCCTTCCCCGGCCTGCCGGAGCCGCCGGTCGTGGTCGCCCTCGTGCTGCTCGAGGGCTCCGACAGTGCGGTGCTCAACGCGGTCACCGGGATCGACCTGGGCGATCTGGACGCGGCTGCCGCCCGGCTGCTCGCCGGGATGAGGGTGGGAGTCGAGTTTCGGGCCGAGTGCGAGGGGCGCATCACCGACTTCCACTTCGTGGCCGACCTGCCCGGAGGCGGGTCATGACCCGACCCGAGGGCACCGTCGCGATCGTGACCGGCGCGGCCGGTGGACTCGGCACCGCCATCACCGAGGTCCTCGTGGGCGAAGGGCTCCTCGTGGCCGCGCTCGACCTGGACGGCGCGCGCCTCGAGACCCTGGTCGACCGGGCCGGCAAGTCCGTTCACCCCCGGGTCCTCGACATCACCGATTCGGCGGCCGTCGGGGTCGCGGTGGCGGCCATCGCCTCCGACCTGGGGCCGCCGTTGATCCTCGTCAACAACGCCGGGCTGATCGACCAGGCCGCGCGGGTGGACGAGACCTCGGACGAACTCTGGGCCGAGGAGTTCGCGGTGCACACCGCTGCGTCCTTCTACCTCACCCGCGCAGTCTTCCCCTTGATGAAGCAGGCCCATTGGGGCCGGGTGGTGCACATCTCCTCCATCGCGGCCAGCCTGGGCAACTACGGCCACGGTGCCTATGCGGCGAGCAAGGCCGCGCTGACCGGGCTGAGCCGTACCACCGCGCTGGAGGGCGCCCGGTACGGCATCACCGCCAACTGCGTGCTACCGGGCCTCACCAACACGGCGGCGTACCAGCGCTTTCCGGCGGACCTGCGGACCCGGATCGAGGCGAGGGCCGCGATGCGCCGACCCGCCGAGCCGGCCGAGGTCGCGTCGGTAGTGGCGTTCCTCGCCGGGGACGGCGCCTCCTACGTGACCGGGCAGGACATCACGGTGGACGGTGGGTTGGGTCTGTATGTCTTCTGACGTCGCGATCATCGGTGTGGGGCAGACGCCCTACCGCCGGGTCTGGAGCGCCGCCACCCCGGACCTCGTCTTCGACACGGTGACGGTCGCGCTCGCCGATGCGGGGATCACGATGGCGGACGTCGACCTCGTGGTCGGAGGCTTCGCCCCCGACGGCCTCGCGGGCGAGCGTTCGCCGGACAAGAGCTTTCTGCCGGCCGCGGGATCGGTGGGACGGGCGTCGTTCCGGGTGAACACCGGTGGTGCCACCGGGATCGGGGCTGCGTACAGCGCCATCGAGATGCTCGAAGGGGGATTGGCGGACGTGGCGGTCGTCGTGGCCGTCGAGCGAATGGCACAGGCCGCCACCGTACCCGCGATCTTCAACTCGATCTTCGACCCCATCTACGAGCGCGACACCGGGCTGTCCACGCTGTCGATGTGCGCCATGCGCGCGACGCGGATGATGAAGCTCTGGGGCTACACGCCCGAGATCTGGGCCGACATCTCGGTGCGCAATTTCGCTCACGCGATGCGCAACCCCCACGCGCAGCTGCGCCGGGCGATCACCCGCGACGACGTGCTGTCCTCACCGATGCTCACCTGGCCGATCCGCAAGTACGACGCCTGCCCGATCTCCGAGGGCGTGTGTGTTGTCGTGGTCGCCCGGGGGGAGGTGATCGGCCGCACCGGCCGCCCGGTGGCATGGGTGCGTGGCCGCGGCAGTGTCTCGGACACGTACGAGATGGGTGACCGGATCGGGCGCGCTGAAGGCGACCTGGTGGAACTGCTGAGCCTGCAGAAGGCGGCAGCGCGTGCGTACGCACAGGCCGGGATCTCCTCCGGCCACGACGCCCAGGTGATCGAGATCCACGCGCCGTTCAACAGTGCGGAGACCATGGCGTACATGCCGTTGGGACTGTGCAAGGCCCCGGAAGGTCCCGACCTCGCCGCGTCGGGTTTCGGTGCCTGGGGCAGTCCCACCGTGCTGCAGCCCTCCGGCGGGCCCCAGACCGCCAATCCGGTGGGAGCCACCGCCCTGGTTCGCCTGGCCGAGGCCGCAGAACAGGTGCGCGGAACCGCAGGTGAGCGTCAGGTCGACGGCGCCCGGATCGCGATCGCCACCGGGCAGGGAGGCGCCAGCCAATTCTCCACCTGCACCGTGGTGTCCGCGTGACGGCTCGCACACCGGGCCGCTCGATCCCGCCCAGCGGAACGGGCGGCACCGCGAGGCCGACTCCCGAGTTCAGAATCGGAGCACCGCCCACGCTTTCCCAGGAGGTCGACCGATGAGCGTCGTCACGAGGTTCGGCTACGTCACCGCCGGTGTGCAGGACATGGACGAGGGCATCGATTTCTACCGTCGGATCGCCCGGCTCGACCTGACCAAGCGTGAGGGTAGTTCGGCCTTCCTGACGGGCGGCGTTGAGCACCACTGGCTCCGGCTGGAGGAGAGCTCGCAGGCCGGGGCGATCCGGCTGGCCTACGAGGTGGCCGACGAGGACACCCTGACCGCGGTGGCGAAGCAACTCGCCGAGCGGGGGATGACTTACGAAGAGGGCGGGAACTTCCAGGTTGACGCGGTCGCGCGCTGGTTGCGCTTCGTCGACCCGGGCGGCATGGAGATCGAGCTCTTCACCACGATGATGGAGCGCGGCGTCGCCCCGATGGGTGCCGGCATCGAGATCGAGAAGTTCGTGCACGGCGGCTTCGCGGTGAACAACTACGAGGAGACGCTGAAGTTCTACATCGAGGTGCTTGGCTTCAAGGTGTCCGACCGCATCGGCAACCTGGTCACCTTCCTGCGCTGCGGCGACCGCTACCACCACAGCCTCGTGCTGGTGCGGGCCTTCGACGGTAAGGCCAAGTTCGACCACTTCTGCATGCAGGTCGCCTCGATCGACGACGTCATGCGTGCCCGTAGCAACGCGCTGAAGAACGAAGTCACCCTCCGGAACGACCTGCTCCGGCACGCGCCGTCCGGGTCGATGGGCATTTACGTCGAGGACAAGGCGCGTCAGTTCGCGATCGAGTTCTGTGTCGGCCACCCCCAGGTCGACGACGAGACGCACGTCGCGCGCACGCTGCCGCTCGCCCCCGAGACCATCGACATCTGGTTGGCCCCACTGCCGGCCCCGGCGCCGATCGAGCCCCCGGCGCCGATGGGGAACCCTGCCGCTGCGGCGGCGGTCACTGCCGCCGCAGCCGCCGCCAAGGAGCAGGAACCGCAAGGGGCACCGGCCACACTGTCGGAAGGATGAGCCCCGCGCATCCACCCTCCTCGGACCACGTCGGGCACCCGGGAGGGGGCGTGGAGCCGGCGGCCATGCGCTACGACGACTACATGGCCAACATGGACGCTCTGCTGTGGTCGGTCGAGCGTGACCCGATGCTGCGCTCCGACGCGGTCGCTGTGCTGGTGTTCGAGGGGCCCATCGCACCTGAGGACTTCCGGGCCGCGGTCAGTCGTTGCGTCGCCCGGGTGCCGCGGCTTCGCCAGGTGGCGAGGACGACCGCGATGAGCACCGCGCCGCCAAGGTTCGTGGACGATCCGCGCTTCGACCTCGACCACCACACTCCGGTGCTCGCTGTCGGCGGTGAGGCCGGTCTGGAGGACGTCCTCCGGATCGGCGAACAGGTCCGCGCCCAGGTGTTGGACCACGCCCGGCCGCTGTGGGTGCTTCAACTCGTCACCGGCCTGGCGAGCGGCGGGTGCGCCATCGTGTTGAAAATTCATCACTCGGTGACCGACGCCGTCGGCGGTCTGCAGATGATCATCGAGCCGCTGCTGAGTCCTGAGCCGGGGGTGCCGATCGGGGATCGGGTGGAGCCCTCCGAGCCCCGGCGGCTCGGTGTCGCCGAGCTGGTCGGCGGGGCCGCGCTGCACGAGCTGCGCACCGCCGCCGGGGGTGCGGGCCGACTCGGCCGGCTCGGCGCCGCGGTCGCGGCCAGGCCGCGGAGCACCGTTCCGGCCGCAGCGCGCATGACAGCTTCCCTTGCCCGAACGATGCGGCCAGTGGGCGATCCGCTCAGCCCGCTGATGACCGGCCGGTCCCTGTCCAAGAAGTATCTGACCCACGCGCTGCCGACGGATGGCCTACGCCTCGCCGCCAAGGCCGCCGGTGGCAAGCTCAACGACGCCTTCGTCGCGGGCGTCATCGGCGGGCTGGCGCGCTACCACGACAAGAACGGCCAGCCGGTCGACGCCCTCCGCATGCTGATGCCGGTGAACCTGCGTCAGGCGGGGGATGCTGCGGTGGCGGGCAACGCGTTCTCGGCCGCGACCTTCGTCGTGCCCGCGGACATCGCCTCATCCGCGGAGCGGGTGATCCGAATGCGCGAGCTGTCCGCCCGGGCGCAGGCTGAGCCTGGACTGCGGGCGTTCGCCTCGATCGCGGGGGTCGCCAGTCGCGTGCCGCCGTCGGTGCTCACTCCCCTTTACCGGAAGATGGTCGGTGGGGTCGACGTCATCACCTCGAATGTCCCGGGACCGCCCGTTCCGCTGTATCTCGGGTCCGCGCGCCTTGCGGGGTTCTATGCCTTCGGGCCCATCGGGTCGGCGGCGGTGAACGTCACGCTCATGACCTACGCCGGGACGGCCTACCTGGCCATCAGCGTGGACCGGGCCGCGGTCACCGACCCAGATCTTCTGCTCGCCTGCATGGCGGAAAGCTTCGACGAGCTTCTCGCTCTGGGCCGGGCCGACACGAAAGTCGTCCCCTGACCACGAACGCGCTGGTACCTCCCGGTGCTGCGATCGCACTGAGGGACCATCAGATTCGTCTGGTCGACGGCTCACGGGTGGGGCTGGCCGTGGGCGGACGCGGCACCCCGCTGGTCTTCTTGCACGGGGCCGGTCTCGGTTACGTCCCGTACCGGCGCGCGCTGAGCCTGCTACCACAGCTGGGCTTTCTCGTCGTCGCCGTCGACGCGCCGGGACACGGCCGGTCCGACGGACCGCGGGAGGCCGGGACCGATTTCAGCATGCGCGCCGCATTGGTCGGTCGCATCCTCGACGAACTCGGGGTCGAGCGCGCGGTCCTGGTGGGCCATTCGATGGGTGGCCGCAAGGTCATCGAGCTCTCGGCGGCGCGACCCGAGCGCACGCTGTGCGCCGTGTTGCTCGATGCAGCCGCCGGTGGCCCGCTCGACGCGCGCGCCGCGCGCAGTCTGACCCATCCGCCCGACCTCGCCCGCCAGATCGGGGCGGCGATGTGGGACACCGTGCACTTCCGGACCGGGCTGGACCGAGGGGAACGCGCCGCTTACCGGGCCGTGCTGAGAGCCTCCGTGCTGCAGGCGTTGCGGCGGCCGTCCAGCGTCACCGCTCCGATCGGACTCACGATGCGGGCGGCTCCGAGTGTGCCGCTGCTGCGCCGGATGCGGGAGGCCGGCGTTCCGGCCGTCGTCGTGCACGGTGAGCGCGACCTGCTCGTGCCGTTGGAGTCGGCTGTCGACCAGGCGCGGCAGTCGGGGGCGCCGCTGTACGTGCTGCCCGGCGCATTTCACTCCTGGGTGATGTCGATGCCTCGCCGGCTCCTGGCGGTGATGACAGCGCTGCTCGAGCAGGAGCTCGGCGGCGCGCTTGCGGCGTCGGGCGTCCACCCGCGTGGCCGCACGGCTGCGGAGCTCGAAGACGCATGCCTCGCGAAGGACGCCCGCCTCCTCGACCTGGTGCCGCCGATCGAGGTCGTCGACACGTCCGCGCCGCCGGGTCCGGCCGTAGCCCGGATGGTTCGCCATCAGGGTCCGCGATCCGGAACCAGTGATGCCGCGCCCGGAGAATCGATCGCACGATGAGATGACGGCCACCGGGCGTCGACGTGCTGGGGAGCAACAGAAGGAGCACTGATGAGTGCCGAGGCAGGGCCGACCGTGGTGGCCAAGGTCGCCCGCAGCCGGGACGAGGCTCTCGCGCCGCAGATCGAGAGATGGCTGCGGAGCGCGGTTCCGGGATTCGAGAACGCCCAGGTTCGCGGCCTCCGGTCGTCCGACGCCAGCGGGCTTTCGGGGGAGACCCATCTCGTCGACTGTCTCCTCGATTCAGCCGGAGGTCCCGCGGAGCGCACCGTCGTCCTGCGCAAGGACGTCCTGGAGAACCAGACCAACCCGCAGTCCGACTTCACCACACTGCTCCGGGTACAGCGCGCGCTCGGCGATCTCGGAACTCTCCCGGTCCCGCGTGTGCTCGGAGTCGAACAGTCGCCCGCGGTGCTCGGCGCCCGTTTCGTGGTGATGGAGTTCGTCGACGGTCTCATCCCGGCAGACGTGCCGACGTACGCGGCGGCCGGATTCGTCCACGACGCGACGCCGGCGCGACGCGCGGCGATGTGGACCTCGGGCGTGGACTTCCTGGTCGCCCTGCATGCCCTCGACCCCCGGGAACTCGGGCTCGCGGACCTGGGCTTCGGGGCCCCGGGTGCCGACCATGTGGAGCGCACCGTCAATCACGCGGTGGCGCTGTTCCGCGCCGAGGCCGGTACGCGATCGAATCCGCTCATCGAGCGGGCGATCGAGTGGATGACCGCAGCACGGCCCTCTGCCGGTCGGGATTGCATCTGCTGGGGTGACGCGCGAATCGGGAACATGATCTGGCGCGACTTCACGTGTGTCGGGGTCATCGACTGGGAGATGGCGAGTGTGGGCAGCGCCGGTGTGGATCTCGGGTGGTGGTCGTTCTTCCACCGGTGGTCCACCCATGGGCAGGGGAACCCGGATCTCAGCGGGATGTGCGTCGGCGCGGAGCTGGCCGACCTCTACGCCGCGCGTGGCGGGGACAAGATCGAGAACTTCACCTTCTACGAAGTGCTCGCAGCGGTCCGGGGCCTGAGCATCTGGTTGCGGATGTACGCCGCGATGCACGCGCAGGGCGCCCTGCCGGAAATGGATCCTCTCGCCGACGAGATTCACATGGTGCGAGTACTGGCCGCGTTGATGGATGAGGCGAGCTGACATGAGTGAGGACTCAAAGCGGGCGTGGTGGGACGAGACCTCCCCTGGTCTGGTTCAGGCGCAGGAGACGGACGACTTCCTGCGCCCGGACATGACCGCCCGGGAGCCGGACCCGACGTGCACGGAGACGCACTACTTCGGCTTCAACGTCCCCGAGCATCAGATCCACGGCCTGGGCTACGTCTGGTACCACCCGAACCTGAAGACGGTCACCGGCGGGATCGCGGTGTGGCAGGGCTTCAAGGACCATCCGCTGCAGTCCGAGATCTGGGACTACGTCACGTACATGAGCGACGAGTGCCTCGAGAAGGACTTCTGGCACTACCGGCTGCAGAACGGCTACGAGGTCACGACGATCGAACCGCTGCGATCCCACCGGATCCAGTACTCCAGCCCGGCCACCGACAGTGCCGTCGACGTCACCCTCACGGCGATGGCGCCGCCGGCCATGCTCGGCAGCGGCATGCATTTCGAGCAGCCCATGCGCACCAGGGGGACGGTTCGGCTGCGCGGCGTCGACTACGCGGTCGACGGGACCACCGTCCGTGACCGCTCGTTCGGGCAGCCGCGCCGGGAGCACCTGGTTCCACTGCCGCCCCTGGCCTGGGTGAACGGGGCGTTCTCCGAGGACTTCGCCTTCGGGATCATGGCCTTCGACGATCCCGCCCGGGGACCGGAGTGGGCCGGCGTGCTGGACCTGCCAGGTGGCAACAGCCTGCGCACCGGGTGGGTCCGCAAGGACGGAGTGACGGCCGAGGTCCTCTCGGTGTCCAAGCGGACCGTTCGCCGCCCCGGGTCGTTCTACCCCGACACCGTCGAGATGACCGTGGTGGACCGGCTCGGCCGGGAGTTGGAGATCGTCGGGGCGACCTGTGCCGGCGTGCAGTGGCAGACCTGGCACAACATGGACTCCAACATCTGCCTCACCCGCTGGGAGTGCGAAGGACAGGTGACCCACGGGGACTGCCAGGAGTTCCTCTGGCCGGAGTACGTGCGGCGCTTCCATCCCTGAGCAGGACCGGCCAGGTGGGTTCCGGGGCGCGGAATGCCCAGCGGGGCCCGGGCACCGCGTCCTCTTAGCCTCGGAGAGCAGGCCGATTTCCCGCGACGAGGTCCCCCGAGGAGCGCCATGACTCTGACCGGCGAACTGTCGGACGCCGAACTTGAAGCGCCCGTCGACGCCGACGCGGAAGCGATCTTCACCGCCTGGACCGGGAAGTTCGCCGCTGCTGTCGCGGCGAACGATCCCGAGGCGATCGCGGCCACGTTCGTGCCCGACGGGTTCTGGCGGGACATCGTCGCGTTCACCTGGGACTACCGCACGCGGGCAGGCCGGCAGCAGATCGTCGAAGGTCTGGCTGAGGCTCTGCCGGCCGTGACTCCCCGTCATGTCCGCCGGGCCCCGGACCGGATGGCCCCTCGGGCGACCAAGTATCTCGGCCAGCCCGTCGTGGAGGGCTACCTCGATTTCGACACCGCCGTCGGTCGCGGTACCGCCTACGCCCGGCTGCTCCTCGACGAGCACGCCCCGCAGGACTCGCTGGCCTGGGTCGTGCTCACGACGCTGCAGGACCTCTCGGGGCACGAGGAGCAGATCGGCGCTCTCCGTCCGACCGGCACCGAGTACTCCTGGGAGTTCGGTGGAGACAATTGGCTCGATCTGCGCACCAAGGCTGTCCAGTACGCGGACCGTGACCCGCAGGTGCTCATCGTCGGCGGGGGTCAGGCCGGGCTGTGTCTGGCCGCGCGGCTCACCCAGTTCGGCGTCGACGCCCTGATCGTTGAGCGCAATCCGCGAATCGGCGACAACTGGCGCAACCGCTACCACTCCCTGACGCTGCACAACGAGGTGTGGGCGAACAGCCTGCCGTACATTCCCTTTCCGGCCACCTGGCCGACGTTTCTGCCGAAGGACAAGCTCGCCGGCTGGCTGGAGTCCTACGCGGAGTTCATGGAGCTCAACGTCTGGACCGGCACCGAGCTGGTGGACGCCTCGTACGACGAAGCATCGAAGCGCTGGACCGCGCGGGTCCGCCGCGCGGACGGAACCGAGCGTGCGCTGGTCGTGCCGCATCTGGTCTTCGCCACCGGAGGGGTCAGCGGCCAGCCCAAGATGCCGCAGCTGCCGGGACTCGACGAGTTCCACGGTGACGTCATGCACTCCAGCGCCTTCTCCAGCGGCATCTCCTACGCCGGCAAGAAGGCGATCGTGGTTGGTGCGGGTAACAGCGGGCACGACGTCGCACAGGATCTGCACGCCAACGGCGCTGCCGAGGTGACGATGATCCAGCGCGGGCCGACCGCGGTGGTCAGTCTGGTGCCGAGCGGTATCCTCGTGTACTCGCTGTTCACCACCGGGCCGGTCGAGGACATCGACCTGATCACCGCCGCGAATCCCTACGAGTTGCTGCTCCACAGCTACAAGTGGCTCACCAAGCGGACCTGCCGGATCGACGCGGACCTGATCGCGGGACTCGAGGCCGCCGGCTTCAAGGTCGGGTTCGGTCATGACGACACCGGCTTCCACATGCAGTACCTGCGGCGCGGGGGCGGGTACTACATCAACGTCGGTTGCTCCGACCTCATCATCGACGGCAAGATCAACGTGATCCAGCACGAGGACATCGAGACCTTCACCGCCGACGGTCTCGCGCTCACCGACGGACGCAGGCTGGACGCCGACGTGGTCGTGATGGCCACCGGATACGACAACATGCAGGAACAGATCCGCCGGTTCTGCGGCTCGGAGGTGGCCGACAAGGTCGGCCCGGTGTGGGGCTGGGACGACGAGGGCTGGATGCGCAACATCTGGCGCCGCACGCCGCAGGACGGCCTCTGGGTGATGGGTGGCGGCCTGCACGAGTGCCGGACCTACTCGAAATTTCTGGCCAACCTGATCACGGCCGACCTCGAGGGGCTTCTCCCACCCCGGGCGGCGTGATGGAGCCGACGTCGGTCGACGTGCTGGTCATCGGGTCGGGCATCGGGGGGCTCGCCGCCGCCGCGATGCTCGCGCACGCCGGCCGCAGCGTGCTGGTCGTCGAGTCTCGTGACCGCGTCGGCGGCCGCGGGTCCACCGTGGAGATCGACGGTTTCCTGGTGAGCACCGGAGCCGTCGCGCTGGAACTCGGCGGTCCGATGGAGGACCTGTTCCGCACAGTTGGCGCGCCCTATGAGGTGCGCCGACCGAAGGAGCCGGCGCAGTGCGTGCAGTTCCGTGGCCGGCTCTACAACACGACGTCGCGGCCGGCCCGGCTGCTCCTCGACGGCGGGCTCCGGAAGGTCGGCGCGCAGCTCACCCGGAAGTGGGACGGCCCGCCGCAGGGCGACGACCCGAGCCTGGAGCAGTGGCTGCGCCGTTTTCCGGTCGGGCGGACCGTTCGACGGCTCATGCGCAACATCGCCGCGGGGGTGTTCTCGGTCAACAGCGACGAGGTCTCGGCCCGTGCGATGTTGACCTACCTGACCCAGAAGAGTCTGTTCCGCGATTACGGCTTTTCGCGCGCCGGCACCATCGGCCCGATGCAGGAGCTCGCCGCCGTCGTCGAGCGTCACGGCGGACAGGTGTGGCTGTCCTCGTCGGTGGAGAGCCTCGACATCGCCGGCGGGCTCGTGCGGTCGGCGACGGTGCGCCGCGGCGACGAGCTCGTGACGGTGAGCTGTGGCGCGGTGGTCAGCAACGCGGGGCCGAGCGCCACCGTGGCCCTCTGCGCCGACGGCGCGCTGCCGGCGGACTACGTCGCGCTGGTGAAGGAGAAGATCCATCCCGCCCCGATGTACGCGGTCACCTTCGCGAGCCGGCGGCGCCTGGCCAAACCCGCGGGCATCGTGTTCTTCGCCGACACCTCGCGTCTCAGCGCCATTGCTCACCTGACCTCCGCCTGTCCCGAGGTCGCCCCGCCCGGGTGGTACCTCTACGTCGCCTATGCCGTGCCGGTCCCGGCGATGTCGCCGTTCGACGAGGACGCGGAGCGGGCGGCGGTCCTGGCCGAGCTCGCCCGGGAGCTGGACGGCTTCGAGCAGGCCCGCATCCTTTGCGCTCCGCTGCTCTCGGGCGACTGGCCCGCGCAGCGGGTGGTCGCCGGCTCGGAGATCGACTCGGCAACGCCGGTCGCCAATCTCTGGAACGTCGGGGACGCGACCCGGGCGTACGGCGACGGCGGTCTGCAGGGTTGCGCCACCAACGGCCGCGAGGTCGCCGATCGGGCCCTCGGCTGGTTGGCCCGCCGACCGGCTTCCTAGACGACCGGACGCAGGGCGGCTGCCACCGCGGGCCCGGTGGCCCGGGCGGCCGCCTTGAAGATCCCCCGGCCGACGGTCAGCTTGAGGATCTGGTTCGTCCCCTCGATGAGGTCGAAGGTGACCGCGTCGCGATACCACTTCTCGAGCAGGTGCTTCTCCGAGGACGCCTCGCTGCCCATGATCTGCAGGAGTCGGCGGTAACTCGCCTCGACGATGGCGGGACCGTGGGACTTCGCCATGGCGGCTTCCGTCCGGTGCGGCAGGTCGCGATCGGCGAGCCACGCGGCGCTGACCAGCAGGCGCATGAGGTCGTCCAGCGCGTGGTGGATCTCGGCGCAGTCGGCCTCGGCCTGGGCGCGGCGACGCGGGGCGTAGCGGTCCTCGCGGCGCACGTGATCGAGCACGAAGTCGGTGGCCCCACGCAGCGTTCCCACGCTCCAGGCCTGGCAGAACGGACGGGTCCGGTTCAGCACGTTGAGCCCCTCGACGAAGCCACCGGGCTCGTCCGGATCCCCGAGCATGTGGTCGAGCGGCACGCGTACGTCGTGAAAGCGGATCGCCGACTGCCGTAGGAAGCGCATGCCGAGCTTGAGGTCCTCGGTCTCGCGCACGATCTCCACCCCGGGGGTGCCCTGCGGGATCATCATCCCGCGCAGGCCGTTCATACCCTGAGCGGTATCGATGCTGAGGAAGATGAGCATCATCGAGGCCTCGGCGCCCTGCGAGCTGAACCGCTTCGAGCCGTTGACGACCCACTCGTCGCCGTCGCGGACGGCAGTGGTGCGGATGGCCGAGATGTCGGAGCCGCAGTGGTCCTCGGAGAAGGCGAAGGAAGACGAGGCGTCCGGGTCGGCGGTGAACTTCTCCACCTGCGCCGGGGTTCCGATCACCGAGAGGATCTTCTCCAGATTAGCGTTGCGCTTGAGCGCCCCCCAGGCCCACCCGTCCCCGTAACACATGGCTTCCATCGCCAGGACGCCCAGCACGTGGTTGTCGGCGTCCGAGTCGGAGGCCTGGTAGACCTTTCCGGCCCGGTCGATCAGGCCGAACTCGGGAACGCTGAGCGGGCTCACGTCGATGGGGCAGCTCTGGAGGACCCGCCGGCCTTCCTCGAAGTACTTCGTCTGCAGCCGGTCGGCGGTACGGGCCAGCGGCCGCACCTCGTGCAGCGACCATTCCTTGATCTCGGCGAGGAGCTTCTGGGTGTCGTCGGGCAGAGCGAACGAGACGGTCATGGCAGGACTCTCCTTGCTCGGGTGCTCGGTTGCTCGGTTGCTCGGTTGCTCAGTTACTCAACGAGAACGGGGTCGCGGCGATGTCGACGTCGACCACGCCCAGGGCGGCGGCGCTGCGGTACCAACGCTCCGACGGGAGGTCGCGGGTGATGGCCCGCACCCCCACCAGTTGCACGCCGTCGCGGGTGGTGTGCAACGCGTGGGTCGAGATGCGGTTGAGCGCCCGGGCGACCCGAGCTTCGATGTCTGCGGTGTCGGTGGCCCGGTCCACCTCCGCACTCGTGTCCCACAGCAGCAGGCGCAGTTTCTCCAGCTCGGTCGTGCGGTCGATGATCGGGAACGCGACGCCCTGGTGCTGGGCGATCGGCACGCCCCAGGTGGTGCGCGCGGTGGCGTAGCCGGCGCAGAACTCGATGGAGGCCCGGGCCGTGCCCTGCAGCACCGCGCCCAACATCAACCGGGCCTGACCGAGCGACCGGTCCAGGGCCAGCCCACCGCCGAGCCGCTCGCCGGGACTCGTCGCGACTCCGTCCAGGGTGACGGTGCCGCTCGGGGCGGCAGTTACGGCGATCTTGCCGAGCACCCGGTCGTCGCGTTCGACCGTGATGCCGCTGCGTGCACCCGTCCAGCAGTGGGCGACGATCTCGTCGCCCTCCCGGCCGACCAGCAGGCTGACGTCGGCACCGGCGGGCCAGGCGACCGAGGTCTTGCGACCGGTGGCACTGCCACCACCGACGGTCGTCTCGTACTCACTGGGCTGGCGGCCGTAATCCTCGTACGCGAGCAGGCTCGCGGTCGCGGCCGGACTCGCCAGGGCCGCACTCACCGCTGCCTTCTGCTCCGGGGTGCCCACCGCCGCGACGATCGTGGCCACCTGAAGAGCGGGCACGATCGCCCAGGCGGCACCGGGGTCGCCGTACGCGAGCGCGTCGAGGGCGACCAGCACCGTCAATGGATCGATGCCGGCCTGCGCGACCACGGCGGGATCGAGGCCGGCCGCGGCGAGGTGAGCACGCAGCGTCGGCAGGTCGACGCCCTCGGCCTCGGCCGTCGCCGCCTGCTCCCGCAACTCGCCGGCGACGGCGTGCAGGTGCTCCCGGGCGGCGGTCGCAGCGGGGGAGAGCGTGAGGTCGAAGCCGGTCGCCATGTCGTGCCTTCCGTCGTAGCGGTCGTCCGAGAACTGAGGGGACGTCAGACCGTCAGAGCATGGTGCTTCCGCCATTGATGCTGAGCACCTGACCGGTGGTGAACCCCGACTCATCTGACGCGAGGTAGGCGGCGAGCGCCGCGATCTCCTCGACGGTGCCGGCCCGGCCGGCGGGAATCACGGCCAGCACCTTGGCCAGCGTCGCCTGGATCGCCGGGTCGGTGGACTGCTCGAAGGCGTCGTAGGCCTCGGTGCGGGTGGCGGACGGCGCGATCGCGTTGACGGTGATTCCGTCGGTCACGAACTCCCGCGCCCAGCCGGTGGTGAGGCCGTGCACGCCGCCCTTGGCCGCGTTGTAGATCGCGTGCCAGTCCAGGCCGTTGCGCACCGAGTCCGCACCCATGTTGATGATGCGGCCGTACCCGGCCGCTTTCATCAGCGGGAGCGCCTCCAGCGAGCAGTAGAGGGTGGTCCAGAGGTTGCGGTCGAGGGTGGCGCGCAGGGTCTCCTCGGTGTGGGAGAGCGTCGGGCGGATCACCCCGCCGCCGGCGTTGTTGACCAGGATGTCCACCTGGCCGTAAGCCTCCTGGCAGGTTCCGATCAACGTGGCCGCGTTCTGCCGCACCGACAGGTCCCCGACGACCACCAGCGGAGCCGGGCGGCCCGGTCCGGCCAACTCGGCGGCGACCTTCTCCACAAGATCGCCCTCGATGTCGGCGAGCACGAGGCGTAGGCCCTCGTCGGCGAACCGGGCCGCGATGGCCTTGCCGATCCCGACCCCGGCGCCGGTGATGATTGCCGTGCGGCCCGGGGCGAATCTCATGACGCCTGCTCCACCAGGTTCGGGTTCTCCGGACGCGTGTCCGAGACCCCGGCCCAGTCCGCGGTCTTGCGGCTCACCTTGCCGTCGCGGAAGAACTCCAGGAAGACCTGGTTGAACATCTCGGGCTGGTCGGTCTGGCCCTGGTGACCGCACTCGTCCGGGTAGAAGAACTGGACGTCGGGCAGGTGGGGCTCGATGCCGAAGCCGTTCTCCACCGGCAGGATCACGTCGTTGCGGCCGTACAGGTAGATCCCCGGAATGCCGCACCGGTCGAGTCGGCCCTTGGTGGTCAGGCGGGCACCGAGAATCGGGTCCGGTTTACCGGCGACCCAGCTCAGGAAGGACGGCGGGATCGCCGCGTAGGACTCCTTCTGCGCGTTGGCCGCGTTGGTGCGCATCGTGATCAGGTCGTCGGTGATCGCGGTCTCGCGGTAGATGATGTCGTTCATCATCGCGCGCATCGACTCGGGCGTGCCGTCGAAGGCCATCAGACGCTTCTTCGCGTCGTCACTGATCGGCACGGCCGGCGCAACGTCGCCGACCGGCCCCGCGATGAGAGCGAAGCTGATGATGTCCTCGGGGTGGTTGCAGATGTAGTTGACCGCGTTGCCGCATCCCATCGAGTTCCCCGCGATGTGGAACTTGTCCAGACACAGCGCGGTGGTGAACTCCTTGATGAAATCCACGTAGGCGGCGTAGGACTTCGGCTGGTGCTGGGGCGAAGTGTCGGCCAACCCGAAGCCCGGCATGTCCGGCGCGTAGACGCGGAAGCCGTTGGCACCGAGGAACGGGGCCATGAAGCGCCAGCCGGCGAGACCGGAGGATCCGGTGATGCCGCCGTGCAGCAGGACGACCGCCGGGCCGTTGCTCCCGGAGGTCATGTAGTGCGCCTTCGCCCCGCTCGCCAGGCGTACCCAGCGGGAGTCGAAGTCGGCGACCTCGATCAGGCCTTCGTCGGTCAGTGCCATAGCGGGTTCCCCTTTTCCGGCGGATGTGATCGCCACTTTCGTCTCGTCCGGCGCCGCGGGCAAAAGGGCATTCCGTCCCTCAGAACGCGCGGGCCTGCCCGCGGAGCGTGATCTTGTCCACTTTCAGGCTCGCGTTCAGGGGCAAGGCTGCACACACCTCGACGTGGCGCGGGACCTTGAAGTTCGCCATCTGCTCGCGGCACCAGGCGATCACCTCGGCCGGGTCCGGGGTGGCGCCGTCCACGGCCACAACGAACGCCACCGGAACCTCACCGAGCCGGTCGTCCGGGCGGCCGACCACGGCCGCGTCCTTGATCCCGGGGCAGGTGCGCAACATCGCCTCCACCTCTGCGGAGGCGACGTTGAACCCGCCCACGATCACGAGGTCCTTGAGGCGGTCGGTGATGCGGACGTAGCCGTCGGGGTCGATGCTGCCGAGGTCACCGGTGCGCAGCCACCCACCATCGACCAGGGTCGCCGCCGTGAGCTCGGGATCGCCGAGGTACTCGCGCATCATCGTCGGACTGAGAACCTGGAGTTCGCCCTCCTCACCGGGACCCGCCACTGACCCGTCGGCGGCGACCACGCGCAACCGGACGTGGTCCAGCGCCGTGCCGGCGAACCCTGCGATCCGCTCGACGTCGGCGCCCACCGGGGAGATCGTCACCGGCCCGCAGGCCTCGGTGAGTCCCCAGGCTGTGAACACGTGCTCGAAGACCTTGTTCTCGAGCAGGGAACGGACGAGCTCCGGTGGGACGGTGGTCGAACCGATCACGGCGACTCGGAGGGCGGAGAGGTCGAACTGCCCGGCCGCGGGGGCGAGCAGCGCCGCCATCATCGTCGGCGGCCCGGCGAAATCGGTGATCCGCTCGTCCTGCAGGAGTTGGAACAGGGTCGCGGGGTCGAACGTCGATCGGGTGACGATGGTGGCGCCGCAGATCACGTTGGCGTTCAGCCACCGCAGCCCGAACTGCGCGAACATGGGCGCGAGCACCAGCGACCGGTCCGTGTGGGTCATCGTCCGGGCGTCGCTGAAGGCGGTCATGGCCTGGACCACGTTGCCGTGGGTCTGGACCACGCCCTTGGGCGATCCGGTCGATCCGGAGGTGTAAACGATGTCGGCGATGTCGTCGGCCGTAACCTCCTGCGCCCGGGCGCGGGCCTCCGCGGAGCTCACCTCGCCGGCGCGGCCGAGGAACTCCGACCAGCTCAGGTCGGAACCGTGATCGCCGGACATCACGATCACGGGCAGGTCGGCCAGGGGGAGCTCGGCGGTGCGCAGCATCGACGGGTAGTCGTTGTCGAGAAAGCCGGTGGTGGTGAAGACCGCCCGGGCGCCGCTGCGCCGCACGACGTCGGCGGCCTCGCGGCCGCGGAAGCGGGTGTTGATCGGTACGAGCGCGGCACCCGCCGCCTGGAGGCCCAGGGCGGCGACGCACCACTGCCACGAGTTCTGGGCCCAGATCGCCACGCGGTCCCCGCGCGAGACGCCCTGGGCGATCGCCGCCCGCGCCACCTCGTCCACCGCGGTGCGGTACTCGGTCCAGGTCAGCCGGACGTCGCCGTCGACCACGGCCTCGCGGTCGGGGAACCGTTCGGCGGTGGCCTGGAGTGCCGCGGGCAGGGTATTGACGAGAGGGCCGGTCATCGCGAGTCCGATCTGTGGTCGGGTCAGTTCACAGCGCGGTCGTGATCGGCCCAGTACCGGGCTCGCAGCGTCTTCTTGTCGGGCTTGCCGACCCCGGTGACCGGGATGGCGTCGACGAAGTCCACGGACTTCGGCGCCTGCACGGACCCCTTCTCCTGACGGACCAGGTCGATCAGCGTCTCCGGCCCCACGGCCATGCCCGACCGGACGACGACCACAGCTTTGACTGCCTCTCCCCACTTGGTGTCCGGGACGCCGATCACGGCACACTGCGCGACCGCGGGGTGGGCGCTGATGACCTTCTCGAGTTCGGTGGGGTAGACGTTGTAGCCGCCGGTGATGATGAGGTCCTTCAGACGGTCGACGATGTAGGCGAACCCAGCGGAATCCACCCGCCCCACGTCACCGGTGTGGAGCCACCCGTGGGCGAAGGCCTGCTCGGTGAGCTCGGGCTGATTGTGATACCCCGTCATCACGCTCGGGCCGCGCAGGCACAGTTCCCCGATCTCGCCGGGCTCGACCGGCTGCCCGTCCGGGTCCAGGACGGCGATGGTGACTCCCGGGGTGGCCTGGCCGCAGGACGTGAGCCGTTCGGCGGCCTCGGGGGTGTCACTCACATCGTGCTGCGAACGCCACAGCGTGGTACCGGTCCCGGTCGACTCGGTCTGACCCCACATCTGCGTGAAGACGCCGCCAAGGCGCGCGATCCCCTCCCGGAGACGCGCCGGGGACATCGGCGAGGCGCCGTAGACGATGGCCTCCAGACTGCTGCGATCGGCCGCTTCCACGCCCTCGGTGTCAAGGAGGGAATAGATCATCGTCGGGACCAGGAAGGACATGGTGACCCGCTCGTCTGCCACGGTACGGAGCCATTCCTCGGGATCCCACTTGGTCATCAGGACCGTCGTCCCACCAGCCAGCAGGGTGGGAAGGATCGGCAGTCCAGAGGCGTGCGAGATCGGTGCGACGGACAGGTAGCGCCGCTCCCGGGGCAGATCCCACCCGGTCGCGAGGTTGAGGGCCTGCGCTGCCAGCGCGCGCTGGGACAGGTGCACGCCCTTCGGCAGGCCCGTCGTGCCGCCGGTGTAGAGCAGCCACGTGGTGCTCTCGGGGTCGGCCGATGGCTCCAGGACCGACGGGGCTGCCCGGTCAGCGAGGACCAGCAGGTCCGATCCGAGGTCGCTCGGTCCGAGGGTGAGGACGTGCGTGAGGGTCGCGCTCTTGGCGGCGAGCTCGGCCGCGCGATCCGCGAAAGCGGGGTCGACGATGAGCACCGTGAGTTCGGCGTCGTCACAAATAAAGAGGTGGTCGGAGAACGAGCCGGCCGGGTGCAGCGCGGTGTAACTCGCGTCGAGGAGCCCGGGCGCGACCTGGGCCAGCCAGACTTCCGGCCGGTTCAGCGACAGCAGGCCGACCCGCCCACCGGGACCGATGCCGTGTTCGCGCAGGACGGTCAGCCAGCGGGCCAGCGCGTCAGCGAGTCCTGCATAACTCAGGGATTTCCCGCCCTGTCGGAAAGCCACTCGGTCGGGGAACCGGCGCAGCGCTTGCACGACGAGCTCGCTCTGGGTGGGAGGCCGGTGCACGGACATGGTCTTCCTCTCGCGGTCGGGTCCCGGCTCAGATCAGCGCCGTTCGCGCCGCTTTCGCGACGGCGACCGGATCCTCGAACGGGCCGAAATGGCTGAGTTCTGCGTGTTCGACCAGGCGCGCGGGCGGGATGGCGGCGCTCAACGCCCGCGCCGCCGGCGTGGCATTGAAGATGTCCGGGCCCAGTCCCAGCGCGACGGCCAGCGGAATCCGCACGTCGGCCACGTCGGCGATGGAACTGGTCGGCGAGGCGTAACACAGCGCCTCGTGTTCGGCGGTGCAGCGCAGTTCAACGCTGCCGTCCGGGCGATCAGCGAAGCCGTGCTCCACGAAAGCGTCGAGGCAGTCCCCGCGCCAGCTCGAGTAGGGCGGCCGCGCCGCCAGATAGACCCGGGCTTCCTCTCGCGAGGCGAACGCTGCGCTACGGCGCCGGGTCCGTTCGACCATCATCCGCTCGAGCTCTGCGGGGACGGCAGCCTGAACGATCGCGGGTTCGTAGACGTATGCCGCGGTCACCGTTCCTGGCCAGCGTGCTTCCGCGAGCAGGGCAGCCGCGCCGCCCATCGAGTGCCCGAAAACCTTGACGCCCTCGGGAGCGATGGCAAGTACTGCTGCCCTCGCGTCCTCGGACATCCGGTCCCAGCTGAAATCCCCGTCGGCCGGCACGTCCGAGAGCCCGTGCCCCCGAAAGTCCATCGCCCACACGTGGAACAACTCAGAAAGTTCGGAGGCCAACGGTTCGTACGCCCGTCCGCAGAACCCGACGGCGTGACAGATCAACAGCGGCTCGCCGTGCCCGCCCAGGTCGTGGACCTCGATCGACACTCCACCGCTGGAGCGCACCCGCAGGCCGCCGCGCATGTCCATGTCGAGGAGATTGACGGCGCCGGTGACTTTCTGCCAGGGCGGTTCCGGCACTCGGAATGCCGCACCTCTGCGCCGGGGCGGTCCAGGACAATCCTGGCATCGGGCGGCCGAGAGGCTGCCACGACCCGAGAGCCCATACCGCCGGGAGCGCACGTGTTCGACCTGAGCCTGACCGAGGAGCAGCACGCACTCCGCAAGACCGTGCAGGCGTTCGCCGAGCGAGACGTGCGTTCCGCGCTCGACCGAGGCGAGCTCACTCCCGACTCGGCTGAACCGCTCCTGGGCGAGATGCACGCGATGGGGCTGCTCGCGCCCGGTGCCCTCGACCGCGGTGGAGATGGGGTTCCCGACGCCGTCAGTCTCCTTTTGGTGCTCGAGGAGTGCGCCGCGGCCGATCCGGGCCTGGCCTTCGCTCTGGCCGGGTCGCTTGGTGCAGCGGCTTCGCTGGATCAGTTGGCTTCGGGAGCGGATCAGCGGCACCTACTCACCGGCATTGGCGGTTCGCGCGCGCCGCGTCTCAGCCTGCACCTGCACGAAGGCTTCGGCCGTAACCCGTCGGAGTACACGACGACCGCACGCCGGGCCGACGGCGGCTGGGTCATTTCCGGACGCAAGATCGGGGTCCTCTGGCCGGGCGGAGCCGATCTCACCGTGTTGATTGCACGCACCGAGGACGGGGACCTCGCAGCCTTCGCGTTCGACAGCCGGAGTGCGCAACCTCGCGTCGAGCGCGACGACGTCGATTCCGGGCGATTGGGACTACGGGCCGCCGCGACCGGGGTCGTGGTCTACGACGACGTGCCACTGCCGCACGGGGCCTACCTGGGCGGCGACGTCGCGGCGACCGCGCGCGCTGTGGCGTCGGCGCGGCTCGGCGGGGCGGCCGTCGCGCTGGGCACAGCACGTACCGCGCTGGCCTATGCGCTGCGTTACGCCGCAGAACGTCGCGCGTTCGGGCGCCCGATCGCGGATTATCAGGCGGTGTCCTTCCCGCTCGCGGACATCGAGATGAACCTGCACGCCGTCCGGCTCGCGGCCTGGGACGCCACGCAGCAGATCGCCCTGTCGGCCGACCCGATCGACATCGAGCAGCGCAGTGGCCGGGTCGCGGCGCGCGCCTACGGCCTCGCCTGCGAGTCGACGCGGGTTGCCGTGAACACCCTGGGCGGTCACGGATACCTCGAGGACCATCCGTGCGAGCGCTGGTACCGCGACGCGGCGACGCTCGCCGCTATCGACTTCGATCCGCTCGCCGCTCCGTTGCTGCTCGCATGACGATCTGGACCCAGAAGGAGTTGTCGCTGTGGACCTGACGCTGTCTCAGGAGAGCCAGGATCTGTTGGCGCGCTGTCGCGAGTGGGCCGTGACCGAAGGCCGGCCCTTCGCGCGGGAGGCGGACCGGGCGCACGCGAACCCTGAGGCCACCGAAAAGGTGTTGTCCACCTGTCCCTTGGACGTCAGTCCGTTGGTCGGGGAGGATCTCGGGCGCAAGGAGCACATCCTGCACGACGGGCGGGGCAGCAACGTCCTCGCTTGTGGAGTCATGGAGCAGTTCGTCTACGGCGACGCGTACATGATGGCGATCATCCCCGGAACAGGGATCGGGGGCCGGGTCGTGAGGTTGCTCGGCACGCCTGAACAGGTCGAGCGCTGGTTCGCCCCGTTGGCCGCGGGCGTCTACAAGTACACGGGCTTCGCGCTGACCGAGCCCGGCATGGGGTCGGACACCGCGGCGGTGGCGACCACTGCAACCCGCGATGGCGACAACTACATCCTCAACGGGGCCAAGATCTTCTGCTCGGGGGGTGCGATCGCGGACTTCGTGGTGGTGTTCGCCACCATCGACAAGACCCTGGGCGGCAAGGGAATCCGCGCGTTCGTCGTCGATGCCGGCACCCCGGGCTTTTCGGTCGTCAAGCCCAACGAGCGAAAGCTCGGCATGCGCAACATGCAGACCTCGGAGCTGAATTTCGACAACTGCGTCGTCCCGGCTGCCAACCTGCTGGGCGACCCCGCTGACCCGACCGCGCTCCGGACCGCGCTGCACACGCTGGGCACGACGCGCCCGCAGGCGACCTCGGTGTCGGTGGGCGTCGGGCAGGCGCAGCTCGACGAGACGCGTGAGCGGCTGGCCGCCGAGCGTGCGTCGTTCGCCCCGCACCGGTGGCGGGCAATAACCGAGGAACTCGATCGCATGGACGCCGCCCTGCAGGAGGCTCGGCTGGTCATCCGCCGGGCCGCTTGGCGGATGGACCAGGGCTTGGACTACAACGCGGATTCCTCGATGGCGAAGGCGTACGCCGGCCCGATAGGAGAGCGGGTGATCCTGCGCTGCCTACAGCTCATGGGGTCCAGCGGTTACAGCGAGGACGACCTGTTCGAGAAGCGGTACCGGGATGCCAAGATCCTCGACATTTGGGAGGGAACGGGCAACATCCAGCGCCTCGTCGTCTCTCGTTCCCTCCTGACTGCTGGCCCGGCGGCCCTCTGATGGCGCGGGTCACGGTCGACCACCAGCGCTGTGAGGGCCACGCGATCTGTGCCCTGGGCGCTCCGGAACTTTTCGACGTCGACGACGACGGGCGCGCGGTCGTGCTCGTTCCCGAGCTCACCGCTGAGCTGGAAAAGGCCGCGCTCGACGCGGCCTCGACCTGCCCGGAGCGAGCGATCGCAGTTCACGCATGACGCTGCCCGGACACACCATCAGCAACTCGGAGGACGACGTGTCACCAGACCCGCGCGGGGCGACCGAAGCAACCATCGAGGCTCCCGAGCTGGGCAGCCCAGAATTCATCGTCGACCCATATCCCACCTACGCCAAGCTGCGGGCCGAGTGCCCGGTCTCCCGAAGTGAGCAGTTCGGCGGCTTCTGGCTGGTGAGCCGGTACGACGACGTCAAGCAGATCGCCCGGGACCCCGAGGTGTACTGCTCCGCCAAGGGCGTCAACGTCCCCGCGGTCGGCAATCCCACGCCGTTCCTGCCGATCGAGCTGGACCCGCCGCTGCATACCAAGTACCGCAAGGCGTTGCAGCCGTGGTTCTCGGCGAAGGAAATGGCCAAGCTTGAACCGCTGATCCGCGAGTTGGTCACCGAGATCATCGATGGGTTCATCGACAAGGGAAGCGCCGACCTGTCGGCCGAACTGGCCGGCCCCGTCCCGCCCGTCGTCATCGCCGCGATCCTCGGTCTCCCTCGGGAGGACTGGGCGGAGTTCCGCCGGCAGGCTGAGACGCTCGTCCATGCCGCCGAGATCGAGGACGAGGAACTCGCGGCGCAGATGAGCATCGACCTGATGTGTTACCTCGCGCTCGCTGTCGAGGACCGCAAGACCGCGCCCCGCGATGACATGCTGACCAAGATGCTGACCATCGAGATCGACGGGGAGCGCATCGACGACGACTCGGTGCTGGGTCTGGCCTTCTTCATGCTGATGGCGGGGCACGAAACCAGCGTCGGCGGCATCAGCATGCTGTTGCTCCACATGATCGAATACCCCGACCTGCAGCGTCGGTTGGTGGAGGACCCCAGCCTGGTCGACAAGGCGGTCGAGGAGTCGCTGCGGCTCGGCTCACCGATCCAGCGGATTGCCCGCACCGTCGAGCGCGACGTCACGCTGAACGGTGTCGAGCTCTCCGAGGGCGACAAGGTCGTTCTCGCCTGGGGCAGCGCCAATCGCGACGAGGTCCGATTCGAAAACGCGGACACCTTCGTCGTGGACCGCCCGAACAACGGCCACCTGGGTTTCGGCGACGGTATCCATCGGTGTCTGGGTGCCAGCCTGGCTCGCCTGGAGATGCGCGTGGTCCTCGAGGAGGTCCTCCGCCGAATCCCCAACTACCGCCTGGCCGACGGAGAGACGGCCGAGGTCGGCGGCATTCTCGCTCGTCATGTCACAAAGCTGCCGGTTGTCTGGTGAACCCGGCGCAGCGTGGCGGCACACTGTAACGGGGCTCCGCTCGCGGGCGCGCCGCAATCGGGGTCCGGACCTCTGTGGCGCACAGTTTCCGCTCATCCACGCATCTTCCCGCCGGCGTCGAGCATCCTGCTTAGGCGCGCGACCAGGTCGCGCATGTCGGCGAGCTCGTCCGTTGGTATCTCTGCATTGGGGTCCCGCAGCGGCAACTGACCGCGATCGGAAGGCGTCCAGCGCATCGAGTGCGGCTTGGTCGGCGCCGGGCAGCGCGTGGAGGTATTTGCCGGTGGTGGCGATGCTGCCGTGGCCGAGGCGTTCCTTGACGACCTGCAGGTCGGCTCCGCCGGCCAGGAGCCAGGAGGCGTGGGCGTGGCGTAAGCCGTGGGGTGTGACGCGGAACCCGAGCCCGGCGGGCGCCACGGTGGGGTTCCAGACGTTCTTGCGGAACCAGGTGTTGGGGATATGTCCGTCAGTGTGGGCGGCGCGAGGCCTGCGCGGCGCGTCCTTCCCAGCGGCACGTCGGGCGGCGCGGTAAGCGGCGACAGCGTCCTTGCACGGTCGGCAACGGCAGGGCCCAGACTGGTAGGCCGTGAGAGTGCCATGTCGGTACTGCCGACCGAGTCGGTTGGGTTGTGTGAGTCCGAGCGTCGCGGGGTCAGGGAGCTGTTCCGGTCTCCGACGCGGCGCCTCGGCAGGCGCGGGGCAGGGAAACAACAAGTCCCCGGGACCAAGTGCGTTGCGCTTGATGTGCAACTGGATCTGTTCGACCAGCCGCGCGGTCAAGGACAACTGCCGCCACTCCTTGTCCTTGGGGTAGTCCTTCACGACGAAGCGCACACCGTCAGGCCGATCCTTCGCCTTCAGTTCCACAACTGCCCGGGAGACGGTGAGGACTCGCGTCTTCGGGTCGAGGTCGCGCGGCCTCAGCTCGGTCAGCTCACCCCAGCGCAGGCCGGTCTCGACCTTGGTCTCCACCAAGAGGCGCATGGTGTCGTCTTGAAGGGCCGCGTAAATGGCGTCGTACTGCTCGACGGTGATGATGCGTCGCGGCTTACGGGCGACGGGCGGGGTCTTGACGCCGCGTCCGGCATGGATGAGGACCACCTGATCGTTCAACGCGGTGGTGAGGATCGCGTCGAGGACGACTTTCGCCTCCCGAATCGTCGGTGGGCGCGCGCCATAGACGCTCTGCAGCTCGGAGATCCACTCGCGCACGTGATGGGGGAGCAGCTCCACCATCCGGATGTGGCCCAAGGCGGGGAGCACGTACTTGTTGAGCAGGTACCGGTAGTTCTCCCTCGTCGTCAGTTCGATGACGTGATTCGGAAACCACTCAGTCTCGACGTAGTGGGCCAACGTCTGCCGGCTCCGCTTGGGATCGCCGACCTTCCCGACCGAAAGACCTTCTTCAGCCTTGTGCCACGCGCGGACGGCTTCCTTCTCGGTCCGGAAGGTCCCGGCAGAACGCTCGGCGCCACGCACATCGCGGTACACAGCGGTGTAGCGAGCCTTCCCATCGCGGCCAACGCGTTCCCTGACCCACCCCATAGCCCCGCCCCCAAGACCCACCGATGTCAGCAATTTGTCAGCACCAGCGCTGCTGGACGACGGCGGACGGGTCCGGACCAGGATGGACTCAAACCGCCTCTGACGCGAAGATTCGCGTTCTTGGCCCCCGCCTGGGTTGACGGTCATCCGGCCTCGGTCAGGGGGTTGAGGGTGACCTCGTAGCCGAGCTCGCGGAGTTGGTGCAGAGCGCGGTTGCGGGCCCGGTCGGGGTTGAGCCGGCTGTAGTAGTCGGCTCCGGGGTCTTGGTAGGTCGTGTCGGTGGTGAGCATGTTCCAGATTGCGACGAGCATCGCGTGCTCGATCGCGACCAGGGCCTTCATCGGGCCGCGGCGGGCGGCGATGCGCCGGTACTTCACCGACAGGTAGGTGTTCTTGCTGCGCGCGACGGCCATCGCCGCGACGCCGAGGGAGCCTTTGAGGTAAGGGTTGCCGGGGCGGGTCTTGGTGGATTTGATCCGCCCGGCTGATTCGTTGCTGCCCGGGCAGGTCCCGGCCCAGGAGGCCAGATGCCCGGCGGTTGGGAAGCGGGTCATGTCCGCGCCGGTCTCGGCGATGATCACGTCCGCGACCAGGGTGCTGATTCCCGGGATCGTGACGATCAGGTCCCGGGCCCCGCGAAAGGGCTCGATCACCACCTCGATCCGGGCGGTGAGTTCATCGATGGCCCGGGTGTGTTGATCGATCAGGTCCAGGTGCAGGCGGGCCAGGAACCCGTGGTGGGCGTTGAAGTGCCCGGTCAATGCCTCGGTCAGGGCCGGTATCTTCGAGCGCAGTCGCCGTCGGGCCAGGTCGGCCAGCTCGCCCGGGTCGCTCTCCCCGGCAATGAGCGCTTCGAGCATGGCTCGGCTCGAGATCCCGGTGATGTCGGAGGCAACCGAGGACAACTTGATCCCGGCGTCCTCGAGCAGCTTCTCCAGCCGCTGGATCTCCCGGGTCCGTTCCCGGGTGATCGCAGTGCGGGTGCGGGTCAGATCCCGCAACTGACGCACCGGCTCCGGCGGAACGAAAGAGGCCCGGACCAGCCCGTGCGCACCGAGCTCGGCCAGCCAGGCGGCGTCGGAGACATCGCTCTTGCGCCCGGGCAGGTTCTTCACATGCCCGGCGTTGACCAGGATCACCTCGAACTCGGCGTCCTCGAGCAGATAGTAGAACGGCTTCCAGTAGTCACTGGTTGCCTCCATCACCACCAGCGTGACCTTCTGCTCGATCAGGTGCTCCCGCAGCGCCAGTACCTGATTAGTGACCGAGCCCCACGTGCTCACCGTTGATTTGGTGCCGGCCCGGCCGCCGCCGGCGATCCGCACACAGCACTTCGCGTCGCGTTTGGACACATCGAGCCCTGCGCAACGCCGATGAACGATTTCCACACCGCCACCTCCAACGGCAACCGACCAATACGGTGTCCGTCCCGGGCAGGGCGAGGAAAATCTAAAGTCTGACGCTCGTGCTCGAAGGCAACATTCCACGGTCCCCGTGGCAGCCCTGCACCACCATGCTGACCTACAGGCTCGCAGGCACCACAGAGGAATCGGTGTCCACCGGAACGGACCAGCCGATCCTGACCGCCCGCTCGTGGCTACGGCCAGTCCTCCGGCAACGTCCGGCCGCGAATCTTCGCGAACCACGGTGAGCCCCCTGAGGGCTCACCGTCGCTGACCTGCACGAATGCGTTCGCTCATACCGCTATGTGGTTGCGATCGGCCCCCTAGAATACGGCTCATAACCCAGAGGTCGGGCTAGGTTCCCGAGCCTAGAGCCGCAGGCAGAACTGACGGAGCGTCAGCTTCCCGCCGATGACGCTGGCTGCTCAAGAACCACTGCGCGGCGACCTCGTTCGGCTGATAGCAATCCTTCGTCCTTGAGCATCGCGATGGCCCGCGCCGCGGTGTTCGGCGCCATGTTGTGCTCGGCTGCCAACTCGGCGAGGGTCGGTAGCTGAGTGCCGGCCGGTAGTGCGCCGGACAGGATCGAGTTTCGGATGTCGGCAGCGAGTTGCTCGTACGGTGACTGTGGCCGTCGAAGCGCGGGCTCCGGTCGCGGAATCAACGTTGCGATCGTTTCCGCGGCTCGCCGGTCGGCGTCCGCACTCCACCCTGCGTAGGTCCGCAGGGTCGTCGTCCCGCCACTGCCGTGCCCTAGTCGGCCGGCGACCGTTCGGACGTCGACGTTCGCGGCGATGAGCTCGGTCGCTGAGTAGTGACGGAGGGAGTGGAGACGCGTACTACGCAATCCCAGTTTGGTGGCGAGCTTGCGGTAGCGCTGGGTGACGCTGGAGGGCGTGAGCGGGGTGCTGCCGTCCGCGGCGCGGGAAAAGACGAAGGAGCCGCGGGACCACTCGACGCCCAATTCGGCGCACGCCGCCTGCCGCCGCTCGCGCAGGTCGACGAGCTGGTTGAGCGAGTGCTGGTCGAGCGCGACCCGTCGCGTCTGGTTGGTCTTGGTCCGCTTCTCGACGTTTCCCCAGTGGCTGCGTTCGATCGTGATGTAGCCGTCGTTCAGATTGACGTCGGTCCACCGAAGGGCGCAGAGCTCGCCGCGGCGCCAGCCCAGCACCATGGTCAGGAACAGCAGGAGCGCCCAGTCCGGGGCCCGGGATGCCTCGGCGAGCAGCGCCCGCGCCTCGTCGGACGACGGGGGGTCCGGTTCGTTCCGGTAGAACGCCGGGGGCTCCGCTAGCTCCGCTTCGTTTACGGAGAGGAACTTCCAGCGCACGGCGCGGTCGAGCACCGAGCGGATGATGAAGTGCACCTTGCGGACGGTGTTGGGAGCCAGGGGCTCGCATTTGTGACCGGCCTTCGGGCGATCGCTGCACAGCGAGCGGCACTTCAGCAGGCGCGAGTACAGGATCTCCAGCCCTTCGGCGGTGATCTTGTGCACCGGCTTCTTGCCGAGCGTCGGCAGGATGTAGAGCCGGATCAGTTGCTCGTTCCGCTCCCGGGTGCTGGCCTCGTGGCGGACCACTCCGAGCCATTGGTCGATCGCCTGCGCCATGGTGATCGCCGCGCGAGGTTGTCGTCGCTCATGGAGTTGGTTGAGCAGCCGGGCCAGTTCCGCCTTCGCCTCGGGCTTGGTGCGGGCCGTGGCCCGCAGGTACATCTGCCGACCCGTGAGGGCGTCTCGGCCGGCGTAGACACGCACGCGATACCGGCCAGAGGGAAGCAGCTCAATGCTCCCCTCCGCACGCCCCCGGACGACTGCCACCTCTGCAGGTTACGACAGTTCATGCCACGTTTCATGCCATGCGGCCTGGCTTGGTGAACTTCGGGAGTGGAAAACCGCAGGTCAGTTGGCGTGCCCCCGCGCAGATTCGAACTGCGGACACCCGCTTTAGGAGAGCGGTGCTCTATCCCCTGAGCTACGAGGGCGGGGACGGCCAATCCTGCCACGGGCGGGTGGAGGCTCGCCGCAGCGGCGGGAATGTGGGGGTGGGGGGATCGTGTTTCTCCGGGTATGAGCAATTCGACGTCAGCTGAACTCAGTCCGACCCCGTGGGTCCGGGACCAGACGGAACAGATCCTCCGGACCGGGACGACCGACGGGGTGACGGTGATGGACCGCCCGGTCGTCCTGATCACGACGACGGGGGCGAAGACCGGGAAGCAGCGCTACGTCCCGCTGATGCGGGTCGAGCACGAGGGCCGGTACGCGATGGTGGCGAGCAAGGGCGGGGCGCCGGAGCACCCGGCCTGGTACGCGAACGTGCAGGCGAACCCCGAGGTGACGGTGCAGGACGGCACGGTGACCGGGACCTTCCGTGCCCGCGAGGTCAGCGGCGAGGAGCGCGCGCAGTGGTGGGAGCGCGCCGTCGCGGCGTACCCGCCGTACGCGGAGTACCAGGAGAAGACCGACCGGCTGATCCCGGTCCTGGTCCTCGACCCGGTTCGCTGACCCGACCCGGTTCGATCGCCGCCTCCCGGGAAGCCCTATCTCCACGGCAGCCAACCCGGGAGGACGGATGGGCGAGATCGACGACCTGAAGCGCAAGGCCGAGGAATCGATGAATCCGGTCGAGGAGAAGGTCGAGGACTCGAAGGACAAGACCCATCAGGTCCGCGGAAGCCTCGGCCAGGCCGCGGAGGACCTGACCGAGGAGCTGGAGTAACCGCGCGGACGGCCTACCAGCCGTCCCCGTCGTCGGTGGGCAGCGCCCGGTCGATGGCGGTCAGCAACGCGGAGGCGACGAACGGCTTGGTCAGGTAGGTCGCCCCGAGCTCGCGGCCGGCGTCGATGCTCTCCTGCTGGACGCGGGCGCTGAGGAAGATGGCCGGAAGGTCGGTCATGCCCTCGCGCTTGCGGAGCTCGGTGAGCAGTTCGAAGCCGGTCATCATCGGCAGCCCGACGTCGAGGATCGCGACGTCCGGGGGAGTCTCGCCGAGGACCTCGAGGGCCTGCTGCCCGGAGGTCGCGGTCAGCACCTTGTGGCCGGCGTTGCGGCACCGGGCAGTGACGAGGGCGAGGATGTCGGGGTCGTCGTCGACGACGAGCAGGCGTGCCATGTCAGTTCTCCTTGGGGATGGATGTCGCTCAGGCCAGAACAACGTCGGCGGGGACGGGCAGCAACGGCAGTTCGACGGTGACGGTGGTCCCGACCCCGACCAGGGACGCGACCGAGATCGACCCCCCGTGGGCCTCGACGATCGACTTCACGATCACCAGGCCCAGACCCGTGCCCTGAATCGCGTTCTCCCGCGCCGCCGACGACCGGAAGAACCGCGTGAACAACTGCTCCTGCTCCTCCTCCGGGATGCCGATCCCGGAGTCGGAGACACTCAGCCGCGCCAGCCCGTCGACCGCGGCGCCCACGATCGACACGCGGCCGCCGTCGGGGGTGAACTTCACCGCGTTCGTCACCAGGTTGAACAGGACGCGCTCCAGCTGACCCGCATCGCCGAGCACCGACCCGATGTCCTCCGGGACGTCGACGACGACCTCGAGCTCCCGCGCCCCGAGGATCGGCACCACCGTGCGCTGCACGTCGGCCACGACGGCCGCCAGGTCCACCGGTTCCGCCACGGGTTCCGTCCGCCCGGCCTCGATATGAGAGAGCGTCAGAAGGTCCTCGATCAGCGCCAGCAACCGCCGCGAGTTCCGCTCGACCACCTCGGCCAGCTGCAGCTGCTCGACGGTCAGCGGCCCGCCGTCGCCCTCCACCAGCATCTCGAGGTACCCGATGATGCTCGTCAGCGGCGTCCGCAGCTCGTGCGAGACCGACGAGACGAAGTCCGACTTCGCCTGGTCGAGCTCCCGCAGCCGCCGGATGATCTCCAGCTCCTGCTGATACGTCTGCGCCTGCAGCAGCGCCGCCCCGACGGTCCGCGCGATCGCCGACACGATCGCCACCTCGTTGCCCGTCCAGTTCCGCGGCCGCGTCGTGTTCACGACCAGCCAGCCCACGAGCCGCGATCCCACCCACATCGGGCACCCGAGGTACCCGCGGATCCCGTACCCCTCGCTGAGCTCGGCCGCCTCGCCCGGCCGCAGCCGCGCGTCGTCCTCGACGTCGAAGACGACCAGCGCAGTGTCGTCCCCGTGCGCCCGCCGCGACAGCCGCGCGATGCCGGCCGGCGGCGCCACCGAGTTCACCAGCGCGGGCAGACCCTCGCGCACCCACGACTGCGCGATCACACCGACCGGGTCGTCCTCGCTCGCCAGCCGGATCACGACGCGGTCCGCGTCCAGTCGATCGCCGAGCGACGTCACCGCGCGGCGCTGCACGGACTCCGGGTCCAGGTCCTGCCGGATCGCGTGCGTCAGCTCGTTGATCAGACTGGCGCGCTGGGCCTGCTCGCGCACCTTCGTCTCGTTGCGCCTCTCGTCGGTGACGTCGCACGCGATCGCGATGAACCCGACCGGCACCGCGTCCGGCCCACGCACCGCCGACACCGTCACCGACACCGTGATGCGCTCACCCGTGCTGCGCACGTAGGTCCAGTCGCGGACGTCCGCCTCACCGACCCGCGCCGCCGCCACGAGCACCTCGAACCCCGCCGGGACGTCGAGTTCCGCCGCCCGCGCCGCGAGCTCCTCGGGGTCGTGCAGGAACGTCGGGACGCGCCCGATGACGTCCTCGGGCTCGTACGCCAGCATCCGCGCCGCGCCTTCGTTGAACACCGTGATCGCGCCGCTCGCATCGGTCGCGATGATCGAGAACTGCGTCGCCGCCTCGACGAGACCGACGAACTGGTCCCGCGCCTCGCGGGCGCGCGCTTCCGTCTCCCCATACTGGCGAGCGCTGTCCCGCAGCCGACCCACCACAGCACTCACGTTCAGGCCGATGAACCCCGCGATCGCGGTGTTCAGCGCCATGCGCTGCCACTCCGACGCGGTCCCGCTCCCGATCAGGGGCGCGGCGAGCACCACGCCGATGCCGGCGATGCACGCCTGCACCTCACGGCGGGTCCCGTGCATCGCGAACAGCATCAGCGGCAGGTAGATCAGGGCGGTGAACGGGGACCGGGCGTCCCCCGTCGCCTCACGCAGGACCCCCACCAACGGCAGCGTGGCCATGGCGAGGAGTGACTGCGTCCACCGCGGCAGCCGATCCCACGGGAGCAGGAACGCCCCCAGCACCAGCAGCAGATAGCTCAGAGCGACGCCGGCGTAGAGCCAAGCATCCTCGCTCCGCACGTTGAACGCACCCACGAACAGCGCGGCCGAGGCAACCACCGCATAGGGGACGATGCGCGGCACGAGGCCGCGCTGGCTGAAGGGCCCGCGTTCACGCACGTCGCCGAGTGGGGTGGCCACGTCCTGAATCTCGGCCGGACGCAGACCAACCTGAAGGAAATCGGGGCACCGGGCCCAAAGAAGGACCCCGGCAATCGGGCGGAGTGCCGGGGTCAGCCGGATTACCTGACGATTCGTCTGATCCTGTCCCGTTCCGTCCGGAACGGGGACGTGCAGTTACACGCTGGCGCTGCTGCGCGACCGGAAGATCGAGTACCCACCCGGGCCGATCGCGAGACCAACGACGATGAGGAGCACCCCGAACAGGATCTGGCCCTGAAGCAGGTTGACCACGCCGCCGACCACCAGGAGAACCGCGAGGATCCACAGTAGAAATGCCATGCCCGGAGAATTCCCGGGCCGCAAAGCGTGAAACTGCCTCAGATGTTGAGCAGCGTCACGGTTGAACCGCGGGATCGGGACGATCCGGACATTCGCACTCCCCGCTCCCGCTGACGAGCCCAGCTCAGCGCATCGCCCAGCGGATCCCGCGCACCAGCGCGTGACCGCCCAGCGGCACCGCCGTGGCCTCCGCGAACGGGAGCCGGGGCAGCCACAGTTCCCGGCTCGCCCACCCGGGCAGCAGCGCGACCGCGTTCGCCGCCAGCACCGCGTACGGGGGGCGGGCGACGAGGGGCAGCGGGGGAGTCAGGAGCAGGAACCGCGCCGCGTCCCGCGCCTCCTTCGTCCCCGTCAGCTCCGCCCGGTACGACTCCAGGCAGGCCGTCAGCTCGGCCACCGTCTCCGGCGGCGCCGGCGCCCCGAGCTTGCGCGCGATGTGGGCCGCGTCCGCGACGTAATCGTCGGCCTCCGCCGCCGACAGCGGCTGCGACCCGAAGCGCTGATGGGCCGTCAGGAAGCTGTCGATCTCCGCGACGTGCACCCACTGCAGCAGGTGCGGGTCGCTCGCCGCGTAGGGCCGGCCGTCCGGCGCGGTGCCGCGCACCCGCTCGTGGATCGACCGCACCTGGTCCACCGCGGCCTGCGCGTCCTCGGCCGCGCCGAACGTCGTCGTCGCGAGAAACGCGCTCGTCCGGTGCAGCCGGCCCCACGGGTCACCGCGGTAGCCCGAGTGTCCGGCCACGCCGGCCATCGCCAGCGGGTGCAGCGACTGCAGCAGCAGCGCCCGCAACCCACCGACGAACATCGCGGCATCGCCGTGCACCCGCCGGATCGGCCGGTCCTCGGCGAACCAGCGCGGCCCGGGCGTGCCGAGGATCCGCTCGCGGCGGGCCGGGCCCTCCGGCCCGGCCACGCGCGCGAAGATCAGGCCGCCGACGCGGCTGCGCAGATCCGTCCCCACGCCTCGACGGTAGCTCAGCTCAGTTCCCACACCACCGTGGTCGTCACGCCCACCTGCTGGCTGCCCGGCGCCAGCGGCACCGACGACGCGGTGCCCGCGTCCCGCGCCGCCGCCGGGTACGGGAACCCGCCGCCGCCCTCGGAGCCCTCGCTCACCGACACGACCCGGCCGAGGCTCCCGCCCGCGAGCCGCGCGTACTGTTCGGCCTTTTCCTTCGCCGCCGCGAACGCCTCGTCCCGCGCGTCCTTCGTCAGCTTCTCGGTGTCGGAGAACTCGAACCACACCCCGTTGATGCGCGTCGCGTTCCCGCCCGCGGCCGCCGCCTCGGAGATGACCTTCCCGGCGGTCTCCAGGTTGCGCAGCTTCACCGACAGCGACTGGTGCACCTCGAACCCGTTCGGCGCGGGCGGTACCGGCATCACCGACCGGCCGGACTCCGGCACCGCAATCGAGGGAGCCGGCGCCGCCGGGTCGGCGGCCACCGCGGGCGCGTCGCCCATCGGCGCCGGCATCGGCTTCGAGTCCCCGTACGGCTCGATCGGGCCGTAGTGCTGGTTGATCGAGAGCTGCGAGGTCTGCATGTCGTCGCCGGACACCCCATGCCGGGCGAGAACCTCCTTGATGCGCCGGATGTCGGAGTTCGCCGTGTCGAGGGCGGCGTTGACGTCCGGCCCCGACCGCTGCACCCCGAGGTCGAGCCGCACGATGTCCGGCGTCCCGCTCGCGTACCCGGAGCCCGAGACGGTGACGGCCCGCGCGTCCGGCTCCCCACCGGTTGCGGCGACCGACCCGGAGCTCCCGGACACGACCGCCCCGGCGGCGACGGCGGCGACGACGACGGCAGCGGCCGCACTGAGCGACGCGCGGCGGAACGAAATGGACATCTCGGCTCCCTGAACGGCGGGCGGGACGCGCCGGCGGCACCCGGCGTCAGGACAGGGACGCAGGAGGAGCCGGAAACGTTCGCCGCCGCCGACGTGACGGGGGAGCAGCTAGCCAGGCAACTGCCCGTACGCGTGGGTGATCGTGAACTCCAGGACCTGCCGCCGCTCGGAGACCATGACCGCGCGGTACTCGTCCCAGTCCGGGTGCTCGCCGGACAGCCCGCGGTAGAGCGCGACCAGGGCCTCGACGGTCGCGTCGTCCGGCGCCGCCGCGACCGGGGTCAGCGCGGCCTCACCCTCCACCACGACCCACGACCAGAAGTCCTTCGACGCGACGTGCAGGCTCACCCGCGGGTCGCGCTCGGCGTTGCGGGTCTTCGCCCGGTCCGCGGTGACGGAGATCTGCACCCGCCCGGACTCGGCGTCGTAGCGGTAGATGATGTTCGACAGCTGCGGACGGCCGTCCCGCTTCAGCGTGACGAGCACGCCCATCCGGTGCGCGGTGAGGAAGTCCAGCTGGGGCTGCGAGATCGCCATGCGCCCATCCTTCCCCCGATCAGCGACGACTCAAGCCGCCACCGCGTCCGCGACCTCCTCCGCCACCAGGTCCGCGTTCAGCATTGCCGCCGCCGCGACGCCCTCACCCGCGGCCACGATCACCTGCGCCCGCGGGTTCGCAACGTTGCCCGCGACCCAGACGCCCGGCACCGTCGTCTGCCCGGTCGCGTCGGAAACGACCCACCCGTCCGCGTCGATCTCGCAGCCCAGCGCCCGGAGCAAGCCGTCGTTCGGCTCGAACCGGGGCGCGGCGAACACCGCGTCGACCGGGACCACACGGCTCCCGGAATCCAAAGCGCCGACCTCCAGCCCCACCAACCGGTCGTCCGTGACGACGGTCCGCGTCACCGCGCCCTCGACGACCTCGATCCCGCGCGCCGCGTACCCCGCGGCGTCGGTCGCCGGCACCGACCCGACCGGCGCGAACAGCACCACGTCGTCCGACCACTGCCGGATGAGCTGCGTGTAGTGCGCGGTCATGGGTCCGCCACCGAGCACGCCGAGCCGCTGGTCCCGCACCTCGTACCCGTGGCAGTAGGGGCAGTGCAGGACGTCACGCGCCCACCGCTCCGCCAGCCCCGGGATCTCGGGCAGGACGTCGCGCAGCCCCGTCGCCACCAGCAGCCGCCGGCCCGACACGGAGCGGTCGCCCTCCAGCGCCACCCGGAACCGCGTCCCGGCGCGCTCGATGCCGGTGACCACGGCGGTCGTGATCTCCCCGCCGTAGGACTTCACCTCCGCGCGTCCGAGCTCCAGCAGCTGCGCGGGGGACTGGCCGTCCCGCGACAGGAACCCGTACATGTGCGCGGCCGGCGCGTTCCGCGGCGCTCCACCGTCCACGACGAGGACGCGTCGTCGCGCCCGCCCCAACGTCAGTGCCGCCGACAGCCCGGCCGCCCCGCCACCGATGATCACCACGTCGTATTCGCTCATGATCTGACGGTGCCTCCGCCGTCCCGGCCCCGACAACTTTTGTTGCTGTTTCCGGGAAGCGTCCGCCGGGGAACAATGACGCCATGACCGACCCGAACTCGGCGATCGCGACCGCCCTCGAGCAGGTCGGCACCCGGTTGAAGCTGCTGCGCACCCAGCGGGGGATCACCCTCACCAGCCTCGAGGCGACCACGGGGATATCCAAGAGCACCCTGTCCCGGCTGGAGTCCGGCCAGCGCAAGCCCAGCCTCGAGCTGCTGCTCCCGCTTGCCTCGGCCTACGGCGTCCCGCTCGACGACCTCGTCGGCGCCCCCGAGGTCGGCGACCCGCGCCTGCGCATGAAGCCGTTGAAGGCGCACGGCCGCACCGTCATCCCGCTGACGCGGATGCCCGGCTCGATGCAGGCCTGGAAGATGATCATCCCCGCCGGCCAGTCGAAGCCGGGGGAGTTGCGCACCCACGACGGCCACGAGTGGATGTACGTGCTGTCCGGCAAGGTGCGCCTGCTCCTCGGCGACCAGGACCTGGTGCTCACCACCGGCGAGGTGGCCGAGTTCGACTGCCGCGTCCCGCACTGGTTCGGCAGCGCCGGCGCCGGCCCCGCCGAGATTCTCAGCCTGTTCGGCCGCGAGGGCGAGCGGATGCACGTCCGCGCGCGGACCCGCCGCACGAGCGAGCGCAGCGCCGCTGACCGGACTGACTGATGCCCCGTCACCAGCGGCTGGTCTTCGACGGCTGGATCGCCGGCCTCGGGACCGCCTCGGGGACGCGGCTGGTCATCGGCCGCTGGCCCCGCAGCCCGTTCGGCGGCTTCACCGACGTCATGATCGAGGACGCCTCCGGCCACCGTCGCCTGCTCGCCCCGCGGCGGGAGGTCGCGGACTTCGTCGCCGCGACCTACACCTTCGACGCCGTCGAGATCGCCCACGTCGGGGTCACCCGGACCCGCGTCGAGTGGGCCCTGACCGCCGGGCCGTTGAACGTGGCGTTCGAGATCGGCCGCCGGCCGCCGCTCGGCTACCTGCTCCGCGCCGTCCCGCCCCCGCTGGCCCGGCGCCCGGCCTGGATTTCCGCGATCGACCGCCCGGCCCGGTGGCTGCTGCCCGGCGTCCGGACCGTCGGCAGCGCCGGCCACGGCCGCCGGGAGTACTACGGCGCCCAGGACCTGCGCCCGATCACCGCCGTGGTCGCCTGGCTCGACGGCACCGACCTCGGGCCGCTCGCGTCGATCGACCCGCCGGTCCGGTTCGGCTTCGGGTCGGTCCCGCCGGCCCCCGCGCTCGTGCGGGTCACCACGACCGTGGAACTTCCGCGCTAGCGAGCACCGGTCGCGCTTGCCTCGTCGCGCTCAGTGACCGTCAATGCCGGGATTGTCCGCTTTGGTTCCGGCGTCCGTCACGCCGTGCAAAGTGCCGTCCAAGGCGATGAGAAAGCCCGAACCCGCGTCGGCGTGTCGCCACATCATGAAGACCTGTCTTGCTCCTTGCCCGCCAGTACCCGCCAAGAAATGAGGAGCCGTGGACGCCAACTTCGCGGTCCGCCGCGCTGGTGGTGTGGTCGTCGTGGCGCTGTCCGGCGACTACGACCTGAGCCGCGCCGCCACCCTGCACACCCAGCTGCTCGACGTGCTGCGTGCGCGCCCCACGGGCATCGTTCTCGACTGTTCCGAGGTCACCTTCTGCGACCTCGCCTGCCTGCGCACGATGGCCAACCTCGGCCGTCGCTCGATCGCGGTCGGCACGTGGATGCGGATGGCCGGCCCGTCGCCGATCGTGCGCCGCCTGCTGGAGATCACCGGCCTGTGCACGTCGCTGCCGTGCTACACCGACGTCGAGGCCGCCCTGCGCGGCAAGGGCCGCGCCGCCGTTCCGGCCGGCCGCGGTGCCGAGGCTCCGGCGGTCGCCTCGTGAGCGTCGCCTTCGCCGTCGTCATGCCGTTCCTGATGCTGGCGCTCGTCTTCTTCCTCGCCGACATCGAGTCCCGGCACCTCACCCAGCGCACCCGCGCCGCCGAGCGGCCCACGGCGGACTCCGCCGAGGGCCAGGCGCCGGCGACCGCGTAGCGCCGGGGAGTACAGCTAGCGGATCGAACCCGACCCGGGAGCGCGGTTCGCGAGCAGGTCGCGGATCTCCTGCAGCAACAGGACGTCGTCCGGGATCGCGGCCGGCTCCGGCTCGGCGACCTCGCCGCGCTGACGCTTCTCGTTCAGCGTCTTCAACGGCAGCACGAAGATGAAGTAGACGACGGCCGCCGTGATGACGAACGTGATCAGCGCGTTCGTGAAGTCGCCGAAGAGCAGTCGGTTCTCGTCGTCGAGCTTGACCGTGCCGCCGGTGACACCACCACCCATCACGACCTTGATGATCGGGTCGATGAACGACTTGGTGAACGCGGTCACGAGCGCGGTGAACGCGGTGCCGATGACGACAGCGACGGCGAGGTCGACGACGTTTCCGCGCATCAGGAAGTCACGAAAACCCTTGATCACAGCTGCTCCCAGCGACTAGAGGGGAATCTGTCGGCCCGTCAGGGCGACCCCACGCTATCGGTACGGAGCGCCACGGAAAGGTGACGCGTCGCGCCGGCGGCCGCCAATCGTGAGGCCTGCGCCTCACTCGCGGCGACGAGAACGAGAGCGCCGTCAAGGCTCGTACGGCGCGCGTTCGGCACGGCGAGCACGCGCACTCCGCTGGCCACGACCTCGGCCGTGCCCAGTCCGACCGGGCGGTCGAAGCCCTCGTCGCGTGCGGCCGCGAGCACGTCCACCACCGCGCCGGCGCGCAGCACCGCGGCCATGCCGGCGTCCGCGATCCGCACGCCGACCGCGAGCAGTCCCGGCTCCACCGTCGCCGGCCCCACGAGCCGGACGTCGGTGATCGCCTCGCCCCGCCGCACCGGTGAGGTGAGCAGCCGCCCGCGCGCCGCGGACGCCTCGGTCAGCGCCCCGTCGGGCACCGCGTCCGCCGGCAACGCCGCGACGACGATGTCGTCCGCGCCGAGCGGGACGCCCCAGCGCAGGTCCCGTGCCGCCACCAGCACCGGCACCGTCGGATCGGGCCCGGGCGCCAGCACCGGCAGCGCCGCGAGCACCGCCACCCCGGCGCACGAGCCGGCGAGCACACCCCGGTACCGCGCGAGCAGCATCCGCGGCGTCGACGTCAGTGGTCCCCCGCCCGCCGACCGCGCGGACCTCCCACCGGGCGACCTCACGGCAGCTCGATCCCGAGGTTCAGCCCGTCGAGCGCGGACCCGCACGCGCAGGTGCGCTCGGTCGGCAGCGCGGCGACGACGTCCATCAGCACCGTCCGCAGGCGGCCGACGTTCTCCTTGAACACGGCGAAGACCTCGGCCATCGTGACGCCCTCGCCGGTCTCGATCCCGGCGTCGAGGTCGGTCACCAACGCCATCGGGGTGTAGCAGAGCGCGAGCTCTCGAGCGAGTGCTGCCTCGGGCATCCCGGTCATCCCGATGATCCGCGCGCCGGCGGCGGCGTACCACTGCGACTCGGCGCGGCTGGAGAACCGCGGGCCGTCGATCACGACGAGCGTCGCGCCGTCGGCGGCCGGCCAGCCCGACGCCGCCGAGGCCTTGAGCGCGGCCGCGCGCCCGGCCGGGCAGTACGGATCCGCGAACCCGACGTGCACGACCCCGGCGGGCGGCCCGTCGAAGTAGGTCCGGTCGCGGCCCGAGGTCCGGTCGAGCACCTGGTCGGGCACGACGAGCGCCCCGATCGGCAGCTCGTGCGTCAGCGACCCCACCGCCGCCGGTGCCAGCACCTGCCGCACCCCGACCGCCCGCAGCGCCCAGAGGTTCGCCCGGTAGGGAATGCGGTGCGGGAGCCACCGGTGGTCCGCGCCGTGCCGGGGCAGGAAGGCCACCCGGCGTCCCGCGATCTCGCCGATGACGAGCGGGTCGCTCGGCGGCCCGTACGGGGTCGAGACGTCGACGGCAACGGCTTCGTCGAGGAACTCGTACAGCCCCGACCCGCCGATGACGCCGATGTCGGCGCGGACGTCGGAGGGAATGCTCGTGTCGGTCATGGGCGAGGAGATTAGCCCCGCCCGGAGGTCAGACCCCCGAGTTGTCCACAGGCCGACGAGCCAGGGTCAGGCCGCGGACTCGCTCTTCGGGGACGACGAGCCGGCCGCGGACGAGCTCGTGGAGTCGCTGGACGAGCTGGACGAGCTGGACGAGCTGTCCGAGGAGCTCGACGACGACGTCGACGAGGACGAGGACGAGCCGTTCGAGGAGCGGGAGTCGGTCCGGTAGAAGCCCGAGCCCTTGAAGACGACGCCCACCGCGGAGAAGACCTTGCGGAGCTTGCCGGTGCAGTTCGGGCACTCGGTCAGGGCGCTGTCGCTGAACTTCTGCACGGCCTCGAACTCGTGCCCGCACTCCGTGCACGCGTACTGGTAGGTCGGCACCGACGTTCCTCCTGGCACTCTCCGGCTGAGACTGCTAATTGTGCACGCTAGGGGCGGTTCTGGTCCACCCAGCCGGCCAGGCGACCGTGCTCACTCACCGCCCGCAGGCGCTCCTCGGTGGCTCGGCGGATCGCCGTCGGGGTGACGACGAGCAGCTCGTCGCCCCGCTGGATCCGGGTCGTCCCGCCCGGGACCAGCGACTGGCCGCCCCGCACGATGAGCGACACGCTCGCCCCCTGCGGCAGCCGGAGCTCGAACACCTCGACGCCGTGCATCTTCGACTCCGGCGGCACCCGCATCTGGAGGACCTGGGCGCCCAGGCGCTCGAGCGGCGCGGCCTCCAGGTCCAGGTCGACGGGTTCGGCCTCGGCCACCACCCCGAGCCGCCGGGCAGCCAGCGGCAGCGTCGGCCCCTGCAGCAGGGTGTAGATGACGGCGAGGACGAAGACGATGTTGAACAGCCGCTCGTTGTCCGGCACGCCCTCGACGACCGGGATCGTCGCGATGACGATCGGCACCGCCCCGCGCAGGCCGGCCCAGGACAGGAAGGCCTGTTCCGCCCACGGCATCCGGAACCAGACCGTCGAGGCGAACACCGCGGCCGGCCGGGCGACGAACAGCAGCACGAACCCGACCGCGATCGCGGGCAGCACGTCCGAGCCGAGTTCGTCGGGGGAGACCAGCAGGCCGAGCAGGACGAACAGCCCGATCTGCGCCAGCCAGGCGAGACCCTCGACGAAGCCGCGCGTCGCGGGCCGGTGCGGCAACCGCGAGTTCCCGAGGATCACGGCCGCGATGTAGACCGCGAGGAAGCCGCTGGCGTGGATCATCGAGGCCCCGCTGTAGGCGAGCACCGCCAGCGCGAGCACCGCGATCGGGTACAGACCCGAGGAGGGCAGGGCGAGCCGGCGCACGCCCGCCGCGCCGACGAACCCGACGACGACCCCGACGACGAGGCCGACGCTGAGCTCGTAGACCAGCAGCCCGAGCAGGCTGGGCAAATCGCCCGCCCCGAACGCGTCGGTCGTCGACAGCGCCACGGTGAGGATGACGACCGGGGCGTCGTTGAACCCGGACTCGGCCTCGAGCAGGCCCACGAGTTTCGGGCGCACGGTCAGCAGGCGCAGCACGGAGAAGACCGCCGCCGCGTCGGTCGAGGACACGATCGCGGCGAGCAGGAACGAGACCTGCCAGTTCAGGTCGAGCAGGTAGTGCGCGGCCGTCCCGGTGATCATCACGGACACGCCGACGCCGATCGTCGCCAGCAACGCGGCGGCCGGCACGACCGGCCGCATGGTCGACCAGTTCGTCGTGATGCCGCCCTCGGCCAGGATGATCACGAGGGCGGCGTAGCCGAGGGTCCGGGTGAGGACGTCGTCGCTGAACTCGATGCCGATGACGTCCTGCCCGAGCAGGACGCCCAGGCCGAGGTAGAGCAGGAGGCTCGGCAGCGACGTCCGGCTCGCGAGCCGGATCGCGACGATCGCCACGATTAGCACCGACGACCCGAGGAGCAGGCCGATGTTGAGTTCGTCCAGGGTCAGGGCGCCCTCGCCCCCGCCGCCGGCGCCGAGGATCACGGCGCCTCCCCGGTCGCGCCGACGCGGGTCCAGCCCGCGGGGGTGAGGACGGCGTCGACGGGCGCATCGTGCGCCGCGGCCGGCACGGACTCGAGCAGCTCCCCGGCGTGCAGGACGACGGCGACCCGCGCCGCCGGGTGCGCGGCGCGCAGCGCGCGGTCGTAGGAGCCGCCGCCGCGACCGAGTCGGTGCCCGGCCCGGTCGGCGGCGAGGCCGGGGACGAGGACGACGTCCGCCTCGGCGAGGGCGGCGGTGTTCGGCCCGGCCGGCTCGACGGTGCCCCGCGGGCCGGGGACGAGGGCGTCCGGGCCGGCGTAGGCGCCCCAGTCCAGGTCGAGGTCGGCCCGCAGAGCCGGGAGCAGGACGCGCGTGCCGGCGGTTCGCAGGGCCTCCAGCAGGGGCCGGGTCCCGGGCTCGGTGCCGGTCGAGACGTAGAGGGCGACGGTGCGCGCCGGTCCGCTGACCTGCACCGGAAGCGCGGCGAGGGCGGTCAGGGCGTGGTCGCGGATCGTGTCGGCCGCCGCCGTGAGGGCCGCGGGGTCGAGGGCGCGACGGTCGGCGAGGATCCGGGCGCGCAGGGCGGATTTGGCGGCATCCACGTCATCTTGAGACCCGGTTGCACCGCCAACCGCCATCTCGCCTCCGTCCCCCGGGCCGCTCCGGGCGCCGATCAAATCCTTCCGTACGAGCGGCACCCGCGTCATGCCGGTCCTGCTCGGTAGCCTGCGGGCATGACCTCCCGCATGACCCCGGCCCGCATGACCAAGGCCGTCATCCCGGCCGCCGGCCTGGGCACGCGGTTCCTCCCCGCGACCAAGGCGACCCCGAAGGAGATGCTTCCGGTCGTCGACAAGCCCGCGATCGAGTACGTCGTCGAGGAGGCGGTCTCCGCCGGCCTGCGTGACGTCCTCATGATCACCGGGCGGAGCAAGCGGGCCCTCGAGGACCACTTCGACCGCAACTACGAGCTCGAGACCAAGCTCGCGGAGAAGGGGGACGAGGCCACGCTGGCGAAGGTCCAGGCCTCCAACGACCTCGCGACCATGCACTACGTCCGCCAGGGCGAGCCGAAGGGGCTCGGGCACGCGATCCTCTGCGCGGCCGAGCACGTCGGCGACGAGCCGTTCGCGGTGCTCCTCGGCGACGACCTCATCGACCCCCGCGACCCGCTCCTCACGCGCATGATCGACGCGCAGACCCGCTACGGGGGCAGCGTCATCGCGCTGATGGAGGTCGCGCCCGAGCAGATCCACCTCTACGGCTGCGCCGCGATTGAGCCGACCGACTCCGAGGACCTCGTCCGCGTCACCGACCTGGTCGAGAAGCCGCCGCGCGAGGAGGCTCCGAGCAACCTCGCGATCATCGGCCGCTACGTCATCGAGCCGGCCGTCTTCGACGTCCTGCGCCGGACCCCGCCGGGCCGGGGCGGCGAGATCCAGATCACCGACGCGCTCCGCTCGCTCGCGCACGGGGACGGCGGCGGGCCCGTGCACGCGGTCGTGTTCCGCGGCCGCCGCTACGACACCGGCGACCGGCAGGACTACCTGCGCACGATCGTCCGCCTCGCCTGCGAGCGCGAGGACCTCGGGCCGGAGTTCCGCTCCTGGCTCGCCGACTTCGTCGCCAAGGAACTCGGGACGGGGGAGATCGCGCCGTGAGGTCCGTCGAGGAGTACCTCGTCCACGTCCTGGGTCAGCTGACGCCGATGCCGGTGCTCGACGTCCCGCTCACCGAGGCGCACGGGTGCCTGTTGGCGAACGACGTCCACGCTCCGCTCGACCTCCCGCCGTGGGACAACTCGGCGATGGACGGCTACGCCGTCCGGATGGCCGACGTCACCGGCGCCTCGCCCGAGTTCCCGGCCGAGCTCGACGTCATCGACGACATCGCCGCCGGCGCCGTCTCGAGCAAGGTGATCAAGCCGGGCACCTGCGCCCGGATCATGACCGGCGCCCCGGTGCCCGAGGGCGCCGAGGCGATCGTCCCCGTCGAGCAGACCGACCGCGGCACCACCCGCGTCTCGATCCAGGCCGAGCCGGGGGAGGGCCAGTTCATCCGCGTCCGTGGCAGCGACGTCGCGATCGGGCAGGCGCTGCTCGCCGCCGGCACCGAACTCGGGTCCGCGCAGGTCGGGCTGCTCGCCGCGATCGGCGTCGGCCGCGTCGAGGTACATCCGCGGCCGCGCGTCGTCGTCATCTCCACCGGCAGTGAGCTCGTCGAGGCGGGCAACCCCCTCGGCCCGGGGCAGATCTACGAGTCGAACAGCTACATGCTCGCCGCCGCCGCGCGCGAGGCCGGCGCCGTCGCGTACCGCGTCGGGATGGTCCACGACGACGAGGACGCCGTCCTCGCCACGATCGAGGAGCAGACCACCCGCGCCGACCTGATCATCACCTCGGGCGGCGTGAGCGCCGGCGCGTACGACGTGGTCAAGGGCGTGCTCTCGCAGCTCGGCACCGTCGACTTCGAGGGCATCAAGATGAACCCCGGCAAGCCGCAGGGCTTCGGGTTCATCGGCGGCGACGGCCGCTTCGGCACCGGGACGCCGATCTTCACCCTCCCCGGCAATCCGGTCTCCTCGTACGTCTCGTTCGAGGTGTTCGTGCGCCCGGCGATCCGCCGGCTGCGCGGCCTGACGCCCGAGCGGCGGCCGATGACGCAGGCGACGCTCTCGGTCGACCTCACCTCGCCCGCCGGCAAGACGCAGTTTCTGCGCGGCTGGGTCGTCCCCTCCGGCGCTTACGGGCTGCCCGAGGTCCGGCCGGTCGGCGGCCCGGGCTCGCACCTGCTCGCGGGCCTCGCGCAGTCGAACTGCTTCATCGTCGTGCCCGAGGACGTGACCGAGGTCAAGGCCGGCGAACAGGTCAACATCCTTCGGTTCGGAGCCCCCGCATGAGTACAGCACCCTCTGAGCAGGGCCTGACGCACGTCGACGCCAAGGGCGAGGCCCGCATGGTCGACGTCTCCGCGAAGGACGTGACGGTCCGTCAGGCAACCGCGACGGGCCGGGTGCTCGTGTCGCCGACCGTCGTCGGGCTGCTCCGCGGCGAGGGCGTGCCGAAGGGCGACGCGCTCGCGGTCGCCCGCATCGCCGGCATCCAGGCCGCGAAGAAGACCCCCGACCTCGTGCCGCTGTGCCACCCGCTCGCGATCCACGGCGTCACCGTCGACCTCTCGGTCTCCGACGACGGGGTCGAGATCTCCGCGACCGTCCGCACCGCCGACCGCACCGGCGTCGAGATGGAGGCGCTCACCTGCGTCGCCGTCGCCGGGCTCACGGTGGTCGACATGGTGAAGGCCGTCGACAAGGGCGCGGTGATCACCGACATCCGGATCGAGGAGAAGACCGGCGGTAAGTCGGGGACCTATCGGCGGGCGGACGCGTGAGCTCGCCCCGGGCGCTCGTGATCACCTGCTCGAACCGAGCGGCCGCCGGGGTGTACGAGGACCGGGGCGGTCCGATCCTGTCCGCGGGGCTGACCGAACTCGGGTTCGCCGTCGACGGCCCGCAGGTCGTGCCCGACGGGGAGCCGGTGTTCGAGGCGCTGACCGCGGGGATCGCGGCCGGCTACGACGTCATCCTCACGACCGGCGGCACCGGCCTGACGCCCGGCGACCACACGCCGGAGGTCACGCGGCGCGTGATCGAGCGCGAGGTGCCGGGGATCGCCGATGCGATCCGTCGGCATTCCCAGGACAAGGTGCCGACGTCCATGCTGAGTCGTGGGCTGGCCGGCGTGGCCGGGCAAACCCTGATCGTGAACCTGCCCGGGTCGCCGGGTGGGTGCAAGGACGGGATCGCGGTGCTCTCGCCGATCCTGCGGCACGCGGTGGATCAGATCGGGGGAGGTGACCATTAACAAGACCTGGCCGGTGCGACTCGCGGAGGGTCCGGTCGCCCTGCGCCCCCTGCGGATGCGCGACGGCCAGCCCTGGCACGAGCTCCGCCGCGCCAATCACGCCTGGCTCGCACCGTGGGAGGCGAGCCGCCCGGTGGACGAGGTGCCGGAGATGACGTTCGCGCACATGGTTCGCCGCCTGCGGGCCGAGGCGCGCGCCGGCCGGACGATGCCCTTCGCGGTGACCTACGCGGGCAACTTCGTCGGGCAGCTGACGGTCTCGGGCATCACGTGGGGTTCGCTGTGCGCGGCCCACATCGGCTACTGGATCGACAAGGGCCATGCCGGCCGGGGCATCATGCCGACTGCCGTCGCGCTGGCCACCGACCATTGCCTGTTCACGATGGGCCTGCACCGGATCGAGATCTGCATCCGGCCCGAGAACGCGAACAGCCGCCGGGTCGTCGAGAAGCTCGGCTTCCGCGAGGAGGGCCTGCGCCCGGCCTACCTCCACATCGACGGCGCGTGGCGCGACCACCTCGTCTTCGTCGTCACCGCGGAGGAGGTTCCGGGCGGTCTGCTGCCGCGCTGGCGCGCGTCGACGGTGTCGGGTCGTCCGTCGCCGAGCGAGCAGTCGCGCGAGTAGATAGGTCCGGTTTTCGGACGTTCCGTCAGGCCCGAAACCTCTCTAGTCACATCTGTCCCGCGCGACACGCGGCGAGCTTCCCGGATCGCAGCCCTTTGCGGCCCTAACTTTGGGGGTCATGAGCGGAAGCGGCCTTCTCTACGCAGCGGTGCTCGGCGCCTGGGCCGTGTTTCTTCTGACGCGGTGTCTGAAAGTGACGCCGACCGACATCGACTGCGGAGTTCCGGAGGGGACTGTGCTGCGACGCCGCGGCGAGCCGGACCCGGCCGCTGGTACCTACTCGATGCTGCGCCCGGCCGTCCCACCCGCGGCCGAGCCGGTCGTGAAGTCCGGCGTCCGTCCCGTCGAGGTCGTCACCCGGCCGCGCGTCAGCGCCGCGACCGCGCGCCGGCGTCGTCGGGTCCTCGGCACGCTCGTCTCCGTGTTCGTCCCGCTGCTGACCGCGAACCTGCTCGGCCTGCTGCCGCTGTGGCCGGCCGCGATCCCCGCCGCCCTGTTCGTCGCGTACCTCTACGAGGTGCGGGTGCGGGCGAAGAAGGCCCGCGTGACCCGCGTGGCCGTCCCGCCCGTCGCCGCCCCCGCCGGCCCGGCCCGCATCCCCGCGCAGCGCGGCACCCGGAGCCGGCCCGCCGACTCGGACCTGACGTGGGACCCCTGGCCCTCGGTCGAGGTCGAGGAGACCAAGCCCGGCCCCGTCGCCGATATCGCCGACGGCTGGGAGCCCCGCCCCGTCCCGCTCCCGACGTACGTCACCGCCCCCAAGGCGCCCCGCGTCGCCCGCCGGATCGACGTCTCCGCCGGCCGTCCCTGGGCCGTCGCCGACGAGGACGACGAGGCCACTCAGGAGTTCCCCGCCCTCACCGACGAGCTGATCGCCGAGATCGAGGCGGAGATGGCCGAGCAGGCCGCCGCCCCGGCTGAGGCCCCCGCCCCCGCCGCTGAGGTCGCCGGTCTGGACGAGGACGAGATCGAGATCCCCCGCGCCGTCGGGGAGTAATTCCCGCCTCGCCCGCCCGGCCGCGTGGTTCGCCGGGCCGCCTTGTTCGCAACTTCTCCAGCCTGGCGCGCCCATCCCGGCCCCGGGATAGGCGCCCCGCGCCGCAGAAGACGAGCACCCGCCTCGACTCTCCTGCCTGGCGCGCCTATCTACCGGGTCGGATAGGCGCCCCGCGCAGGAGAAGATGAGGCCCGCCCCCGGCGGTCCGGCCGGCCTGGGTTGCCCGGTCGGGTTCGCAACTTCTCCTACCTGGCGCGCCTATCCCGGCCCCCGGATAGGCGCCCCGCGCCGAAGAAGATGAGGCCGCGCCGCAACTTCTGCGGCCTGGCGCGCCTATCGCGGCCCCGGGATAGGCGCGCCGCGCCGGAGAAGATGAGCCCCGCGCCCCGGGGTCCGGCCCGCGTCGACCACCCGGGGGCCAGTGATAATCTTTCTCCGCACTTCGGGGGCTGTGGCGCAGTCCGGTAGCGCACCTCGTTCGCAACGAGGGGGCCAGGGGTTCAAATCCCCTCAGCTCCACCGCATCAGTGCAGGTCAGAGGCCGATTCGGAGAACTTCCGGGTCGGCCTCGTGATCCCTTGGCAGCAGCTCGGCAGCAGATTCGGTTCGGACGGTGCCGAATTCACCCGGACGGTGTCGCACCAGCGCGGACCGGGCCCGCCGAGTTGCCCGTCCCTTGGGTGAGGTTCGGCGAGCTGCCGCGAGTGCGTGTGATCGTCAGGTGTGCATCCCGGAAGGCGTGTTGCTGCCGGAAGTACCGCCGACTAGAAGGCGCTTCGTGCCGCCGTCGGGGAGGCCCTCGTTCCGCCATCCACGCCGCCCATTACGTAGGGCTGGCCCCGCGGACATCTTGGTAGAAGGCGAATGCCGCGGACTCGTTTTGCTGCACCCACAGTCGACACAACGCACGAAGGGAGCCTGCGCGCGGCCCGTACTGGGCACAAAGACGGTCCACCCAATCATGGTCATCGATGCCCTCGAGAGCACTGAGAGCGACCTTCAGCGTCGTGGGGTCGCTTCCGAGTGCGGCGGCGGGTGCATCCGGTTTCGTCCGTGTGGTTCGCAAGAGTGCGTCCGGGCTCACCGCGCCGGGCAGATAGAGCTTCGGCCAGTTCTGCCTGTTTGGGTCCTCCGCGGGGGTGGACGACGGACGCTGATCGCCGTCGTACACCAAGGCGAACTGAACCTGCGAGTGCTCGGTGCGGGGCAGGGTCTTGTACAGAACGTTGAGGTACCCCGCACCGTCCTTCCACGTGACTTGGGTCGTGTATGCCAGAGTCGGATCGAAGTACTCGAGGATGGTGCGGACGAGGGCCCACAGGACGCTGCCCGGTCCGTGCACGTTCTCCCACGCCGACCGCAGCGCGCGCAGAGCGCGCGTCTTGCCCGATCCGGCCGGGCCGACGAGAACGTCCAGGAGGCGCCCCGAGCTCGCGATCGCCGCGACGGCGCCGGCCTGATCGGCGGTCAGACCGCGCGCGCCCGGCATGCCGAGCGCGGCGGCGGTGAGCACCGGCGTCAGCGCGTCAGCGTGGACCGCCGGAGCCTCCAGGGTGTCGGTGGCGGCCACGAGGCGGTCTTCGGCTTCCAGTACGGCGATCGCCGTGTACGCGTGCTCGGCCGGGCGGGCGAAGAGGCTGGAGCCGTCCGGCCGCCGGAAGCGGTGGGGGACGTCGAACAGCTCGGGTGGATCGAGCGCGACGCATTTCCCGACGGCTGCCTCCACGATCCGATCGAGCAGCGCGACGCGCGCGGCCGGGTCGGGCGTGCGCACCTGGCGGGAAGCCCGGGCGGCCTCCGCGAGCAGGTTCGCGCGCGTCCACGTCGAGCGTCGCTCAACGACCGCGGCCAGGGCGAACTGCGCAAGTGCGTCGACGGCCGGTGCCGGAGCATGCGGGTGGACTTGCAAGGCGGCGGCGACGATCTGCTCAGGAGTCCGCTTGGTGAGGTCGGTCGCGGTGGTCCGCCAGCGTCCGATGAGTTCGCCGAGCGGTCTCACCGTCTTGTCCGGTCGGGTGGCCAGCGTGGCTTGCTGGCGGAGTCGCAGGATCTCGCGACGGTTGGGATCCCGGTCGTGGCGCATTCGGAAGTCGGCGATCAGGTGCTGCATGGCTGCGGCGATCTGCCCGGAACGGGTCGAGAACACGGCGAGCAGCTCGTCCGGTAGGCCGGCGATCTCGAACGCGGGCGAGCGGCGTTCGCCCCGGTCGCGCCAGGACCACGCCACCGGCAGGCGGGCCGAGATCGCATCGGCGATCAGGTCGTCGTAAACCTCGGACAGTGCGACGGCGGCGTGATGCAGCGCGCGAGAGTCCACGGATCGCCACTTGCCGTCCGCGCCCTGGACTTTGTTGGCGATGACGACGTGGGTGTGCAGATTCGGATCGCCCGTACGTGTGTCCCAGTGGTCAAATGCGGCCGCGATCATGCCGCGCGTTCCGACCTGTGCGCAGCCGCCGTGGCCCACGCGGGTGTGCAGGAAGCGCTCTTCGATCAGATCGAGCACGGTGGTCACGGCCTCTCGGTGCGCCTCCATCACCGCGGTCTGCACATCCTGATGGCCGAGAGCCCACAGGACGCTCGCGGACTTGGGGACCGTGAAGGTCAGGTCGAACCCGGCGACGGCGGTGCGTACCGGCCGGGCCCGCTCGGTCGTCTCGATCTCGGCGGTCCGGGCGTTCCGTTCGTCGGTGTTGAGGCATTCGGGGAGTTCGGCAAGCGCTTCGGCAATCCGGCCTTCCACGTTGCGGTAGGCCGGGTAGGGACGGCCGAGCGCTTCGCCGTTGACCGGGTCGTGGCCGGTGCCGAACAGCGCGGCCATCGCCTCTTCGGCGACTGCAGTTCCCGCCGCGAGCCCGCGTCCGGCGTCCAGCCCCACCAAGCCGCGGCCGTGCCAGCGCCCGACCGGGTAGCCGGACGCTGCGTAGTACCCAGTCAGCGGAGATCCGGCTTCGCGGCAGGCGTCGCCGCAGGCGGTGTGACGAAGCAGGTACTTGTAGCCGGCCCCCGCGGACAGGCGCGACAGCGACATCACGCGCTGCGCCGCCATCCCGTCCGAACCTCGCCCATGCCGTACATGTGCGCGCTCCGGGCCCCGAGATCGACGCCGATCACCGTTGGTGCCAGATGAGTACGCGTGGCGATCTTCGATGGCGCCGTGTCGGGGCTTGAGAATGTGTGGTCGGCTTGCGGCTGCGTGGGTGGTGGCGGTCCTCAGGATTCGGTCTGACTGTCCGTCAGGATCCTGTGTGGTCCGCCGGGATCCGGGGCGGTTCGGGGAGGTCCGTGCTGATGGGCGGATCCTGGTGGGGTGTCGCCCGGCGACGTCGCTATCACTCTGATGCTGCGATTCGAGCTCGTAGAGCGAGTCTGGCGCGGGGTCTCCGGGAGCGTCGGATTGTTGCCGTAGAGCACGTGGGTCTGTGTCCATCTCAGGGCGCTCGCGCACGAACGAGGTGCGCACCTACTCCACGATGACGCGCCAGATTCAGGCCATGGCGGCGTGGCTGGTCGAGAGCGGGGTCGAGCTGGCTGCGATGGAATCGACCGCGACCTATTGGAAGCCGCCGTTCTATTGCCTGGAGGAGGTGATGGAGACCTGGCTGCTCAACGCCGCCCACATCAAGGCCGTCCCGGGGCGTAAGTCCGACGTCCGCGACGCCGAATGGATCGCCCGGCTGGTCGAGCACGGCCTGGTCACGCCCTCGTTCGTGCCGCCGCCAGAGATCCGCCGGCTGCGCAACCTCACTCGGTATCGGGTCCAGCTGATGGGTGATCGGACCCGTGAGGTCACCCGGGTGGAGAAGCTGCTCGAGGACGCCTCGATCAAGCTCTCCGCGCGGTGGTGTCGAACATCGCCGGTTCCTCGGCGCGGGCGATGCTGACCGCGCTGGTGGCCGGGGAACGCGACCCCGACGTGATGGCGGATCTGGCCTATTCCAAGCTGCGCAACCGCAAGAGCGAGCTGGCCGAGTCCCTGCTCGGGCGCTTCGATGATCACCACGCCCTGCTCGTCGGCGGGATGCTGCAGCGACTGGCCCAGGTCGAGGCGTCGCTGAAGGCCTGCGACGCGCAGATCCTCGACGAGATCGCCCCGTGGCGCCACCAGTTCGAGCTGTTGCAGACCATGCCCGGGATCGGGGTCAAGACCGCCGAGGTGATCATCGCTGAGACCGGTGCGGACATGTCCCGCTTCCCCTCGGCGGCGCACCTGGCCGCCTGGGCCGGGCCCGCCCCGTCGGTGCACGAGTCCGCCGGCAAGGCCTGGTCGATGGGCTCCCGCAAGGGCAACAAGTGGCTGGCCTCGGCGCTGGTCGAGGCCGCCGGCTCAGCGTCGCGGATGAAGACGAACTACCTCGGCGCCCAATACCGCCACCTCGCTCCACGCCGCGGCGCCAAACGCGCGATCGTCGCCGTCGCGCACTCGATGCTCGTGGCGGCCTACTACATGCTCGAACGCGACGAGCCCTACCGCGATCTCGGCGCGGACTACTTTCACCCGCCCGATCGACCCCGAGATCCGCATCCGCCGGCTGGTGGCGCAGCTCGAACGCCTCGGCCACACCGTCACCCTCGACCAGAGCGCCTGACCATCGTCTCGGACATCCCGGGGCAGCACGGGACCGCCAAGAACGTGTCCGGGCTGCGCCCGGACGCTGCCGCACGCCTCCCGCAGATTCATTCACGGGTCAGCAGTGTCGGGCAGGATCGCTCCGATTCGGATCGGGAGGGCGCCGGTCACGTGTACCGGCGCCCACCTCCGACGTCGGTGTCAGCCGCCGTTCTCGTTCAGCCAGCGATCAGCGCCCTCGACCATCTGGGGAAAACCCTGCTCGACGATCGGATAGTGCGAAGCGCCGTCGATGATCAGCTTGGTGACCTTCGGACTGCCCGAATACCGAGCGGCCATCTGGTCAGCTGACGGCGGCTGCGGGAAGACGACCTCACCCGTGCCGAACATGACGAGAACCGGGACGTCGATCTCGCCGAGGTGAGCGAGGTCCGCGCCGATCCCGGCGGCGACCGATTCGAACTGACCGCAGGGGTCGGGCTGCGATGGGGGCACGGCAGCGCGGACGTCCGGGCTCGCGTCGTTGAAGTAGAAGGTGTCGCGGGAGTCCTTGGCGAATTGGGCGTAGTACGGCGGGGCGCCGGCGTCGCCGCCGGCAGAGCAGCGCGCGACGATGCTCGCGGATTCCGCGCCGGTGTAGGGGCCGGCGGTGAAGTCGCCCCAGGACTGGTTGAACACGCCGTCGACATTGCCGTAGCTGTAGGCAACAACGTTGGAGATCAGGCCTCCCACGGAGGAGCCGGAGATGAAGACCTTGTGGTAGGCGGGGGTCTTCTTCGCGCCCTTGAGCGTGTAGGCACCGGACCTGAGCTGGTCGACCATCTGATGGGCGACGTCGGCTTCTGAGCCGAAGCACGTGCCGAAGCCAGCCGGCTTACCGCTGCTGCCGTACCCCAAGCGGTCGACGAGGACCGAGACATGGCCGCGCTTGGCCATCTCGTGTGCGTAGTTGTGACCAGGGATGTTGAGGTTGAAGTAGTACGCGCCCCAGGTGACGGCGTGCAGGTACAACGTGGCGGCCCTGCCAGCAGCGATCGCGTTGCGTGGGCCGACGACGACGCCGTTGACTGTGTAGTTCTTGCCGTCGCTACTGCACGGAAGGGCGCTCGTATTGGTGTTCGTCACCTTGAAGCTGACCGGCATCTGAACGACGTCGTTGTCCGGCGCTGCCGAGGCCGGTGCGGTGAACAGGGCGCCAATCACCACCGCGGCGAGGGTGCTCGAGAGCAGAGTGCGGACACGCATGGATGCGCCTTTCGATCGGGAGGATGTGGCGGCATCCGCGCAGAGGATAGGCCGGGAAATGTTGGGGGCCCCCGGCCGGATCGCTGAACAGCGACACGCAACTGTACGTAGCGTGAGCTCTTCGGCACGAGCGTCGGATCCGACGTGTTTCGATCGAAATCCGACAGATGCAATGCACATGATCGGCAGTACGGTTGGCGCCATGCGGGTGTGGGTGCTCATGGCGGACGGAGTCTGGGACTCCAGCCTGGCCGCTGTGTGCGATGTCCTCGCCGCGGCCAACGCGCTGCGCGGTGAGGTGCCTCAGGCGCCCACCGAGTGGTCGGTGACGGTGGTTGGAACGCGGCGTCAAATGCACACCGCTGCGGGATTGCGGGTCACGACCGTGCCCATCGCTTCAGCAGACGCGGCCGATGTCGTCGTTGTACCGGCCTTGGGCCTGCGCAGCCCGGCGCAGCTGATTGAGGACACCCGATCCAAGGTGCTCCGTCCTTCCGTTGCGGCTATAGCCGCAGCCGGTGGGCTGGGGGCCGAGGTGGTCGGCGCTTGCAGCGGAACACTGCTCATGGCCCAGGCGGGCATCCTGGACGGCCAGCCGGCGACTACGAGCTGGTGGCTCGGCCCGTTGTTCCGGGAGTACTTCCCGACCGTGGAACTCGACGTCGCTGAGACGCTGGTCTTCGGTCGGGGTGTCCGCACGGCCGGAGCCGCTTTCGCCCACATCGACCTGGCTCTGTCGTTGGTGCATCAACGCAGTCCGGTACTGGCTGACCTGGTCGCGCGCTATCTTCTGATCGGTGACCGGGCGTCCCAAGCGGGGTTCGCGATGCCAGCCGTGATGGCCCGTCATAATCCTGAGTTGTCGGCCTTCGAACGTTGGGTCAGGGCTCACCTGGACCAGCCGATCCGCATCGGTGTCGCCGCAGCGAGCATCGGTGTCTCCGAACGTACCCTGCAACGAATCACCGACAGTTCGCTCGGAATGTCTCCGCTCGAGTTCGTGAACGACGTGCGTCTCGATGAGGCCGTCCACCTGTTGCGATCGACCGGCCTCAGCGTCGAGGCGGTCGCCGCCCGGGTCGGTTTCGCCAACGCGACGGCGCTACGTCGCCTCGTGCAGCGCAGGCTAGGAAAATCCCCGCTCGCTGTTCGCCAGGGCGCCTTCCGCTAGTCCCACCTGCGCGGAAGCCTCACCCGGCGGTGGTGCCGTGCGCTTCGCGAATCGATGTGGAGTACCAGATGCGCTTTTGCGCCACGAGTGCGGATGGTGGCGAACGCTCAAGAGGCGCGCCCGGGCCGTCGCGACTGGGTGCTTGGACCGGACTTGCCAGTGCTCACACTCGGCGGCGACTGCGTTGGAAGGCTGTAACTGTCAAGTCGTCGGCGTCAGTCAAAGGGTGCAGGTACTTCTGGGTGGTCTCGATCTGCACGCATGGATCCGACGGCAGATCAGATATATCGATGGCCGCCACCGGCCAGGTCGCCCTCTCGCCTCTCAGGTGGCCGCCTCGCCGTTCGCTTCGAGCATCCTGTGTAACCGGGCGGCGAGGTCACGCATCTCGGCGAGTTCGCCTCGATGGTCCGAAGGGGGTGCCTGACCGGTCGTGGCGGGGCGCGAGCGGAACGCGTCCAGCGCTTCGAAGGCAGCTTGGTCGGCGCCGGGCAGCGCGTGGAGGTACTTGCCGGTCGTGGCGATGCTCCCGTGGCCAAGTCGCTCCTTGACGACCTGCAGGTCCGCTCCGCCGGCTAGCAGCCAGGAGGCGTGAGCGTGGCGCAGGCCGTGGGGTGTCACGTGGAACCCAAGCTCGGCTGCTTCGAGCGCCGGATCCCAGACGCGCGCCCGGAACCAGCGGTTGGGGATGTGCCCGTCGGTGCGAACCGCTCGGGGGCGGCGCGGGCGGTCCTTGCCAACGGCTCGGCGCGCGGCGCGGTAGGCGGCGACGGCGTCCTTGCAGTGTCGGCATCGGCACGGAGCGGCCTGGTAGGCGGTGAGGGTGCCGTGGTGGTACTGCCGGCCCCTCTGGTTTGGCTCGGTCAGCCCCAACGTCTCGGGGGCCGGGAGCTGCTCGGGCCGGCGGTATGGCGCTTCGGCCGGTGCGGGGCACGGGAACAGCAGGTCGTCTCGTCTGAGCTTGCGCTGCTTGACGTGCAACTGGATCTGGTCGGCGAGGCGTCCGGTCAGGCCGAGTTGTCGCCACTCCTTGTCCTTCGGGTAGTCCTTCACGACGAACCGGACTCCCTCGGGCCGGTCCTTCGCCTTCAGCTCGACGACCGCGCGCGAGACAGTGAGGACACGCGTCTTTGGGTCGAGGTCGCGAGGCCGAAGCTCGGTCAGCTCTCCCCATCGCAGCCCGGTCTCGATCTTCGTCTCGACCAGCAGGCGCATCGTGTCGTCCTGGAGCGCGGCGTAGATCGCGTTGTACTGCTCGACGGTGATGATGCGACGCAGCTTCCGGGCGACCGGGGGAGTCTTCACGCCGCGGCCGGCGTGGATGAGCACGACCCGGTCGTTGAGCGCCGTGGTCAGGATGGCGTCCAGGACGACCTTCGCCTCGCGCACAGTCGGGGGCCGCGCGCCGTAGGTGGACTGCAGCTCGGCAATCCACTCCCGGACATGGAACGGCAGCAGCTCCACCATGCGCAGGTGGCCGAGCCCGGGCAGCACGTACCGATTGAGTAGGTAGCGGTAGTTCTCCCGGGTGGTGGCTTCGATGACGTGGTTGGGAAACCATTCCGCCTCGACGTAGCGGGCCAGCGTTTGGCGACCGCGCTTTGGGTCGTCGACCTGACCGAGCGAGAGGTTCTGCTCGGCCTCGTGCCACGCCCGCACTGCCTCCCGCTCGGTCCGGTACGTGCCGGCGGAGCGCTCGTTGCCGCGCACGTCGCGGTAGACGGCGATGAAGCGCTTCTTGTTATCGCGTCCGGCGCGCTCGCGAACCCACCCCATCCGACGATCCTCCCCAAGATCGCGTGTCAGCAGTTTGTCAGCAGAATTGCGAGTGGACTGCCCCGGACCCCGGTGGATGACTGCGGACGTAAAACCGTACCTGAGCTGCAATTATACCGCTCAAGATCCCTACGTCCAGCGCTCGGATCGGACAGCGACCTCCCGTTCGCAACGAGGGGGCCAGGGGTTCAAATCCCCTCAGCTCCACCCAGTTTGTGCAGGCAGGGGCCGTTTTCCGAGAATCGGAAAGCGGCCTTTCGGCTGATCAGAGGCGGGTCTCAGGTCAACCCGCGGACCCGTTTGGCGGTGTTGGTCGGTTTCCGCGTCCGCGGTGGTCGGCGCCGCCTCCGCGGCGGCTAAGACGCCGGGGGTCCGGCCGGCACGATCCGCGGCGCGCCGGCCGTGACCTGTCCCAGGCCTGCGGGGTCGAGGAGCGAGCCGAAGCGCTGCATGTTGTGGGAGTGCGCGAGTTGGTGGAGCCCGAAGGCCGCCCGGAGCGCGGTCCACTGCCCCTGGGCGTCGAGGGCCTGATTCACCGCCTGCTTGGCCAGTTTCAACCCCATCGACGGTTGCGAGGCGATCCTCCGGGCCAGGTCAGTCGTGAACTGGTCCAGCTCGGCGCGAGGGTGGCCGGGTCGGCCACGTACTTCTCCGCGGTGAAGCCGCGGACATCGGTCTTCTTGACCACCTCGGCGTTGACGAGCTCGCGAACAGGGCAGCAGGGCCCATGCGAGGCTCCTCGTCGTCAGATCAGGGCGCCAACAATCGCGGCCCCGGCGGTTGCGCGCAAGAGGCGGGGCACCGGATGTTGACGGTCACTCAGTCGGTGACGTGGAAGTGGCCATGGGCGCCGCGTTCGGCGTCGATCATGACGTGGGAGACGAACGGGTAGTGGCCGGGTTCGGGGAAGACGAGTTCGACGAAACCGCCCTGCGCCGGGGCGAGGGCGAGGGTCTGGCTCCCGCCCGGGCCGGGGCGCAGGGTGTAGGACCCCTCCAGGTAGGTGGTGTCGAACTGGCCGCCGACGACGTGGAACGAGCTGCCGCGGTTCGGGCCGGCGTCGAGGACCCAGATGCGGACCCGTTCGCCGACCCGGGCCGGCAGGGGCCGGTGGTCGTACTGGCGGGCGTAGCCGTTGAAGGCGACGATGTCGGGTCGCTCGGCCCGGAGCTTGTCGACATCGACCGGACCGTCCGGCGGGCCGAGGTAGAACTCGGACTGCACCAGCAGGTAGCTGCGGTCCACGGCCGGGAGATCCGGCGGCTCGATGACCACGGCGCCGAAGAGTCCGTTGGCGATGTGGGCGGACATCGGCATCGTCGAGCAGTGGTACATCCACACGCCGGCGCGTTCGGCGCGGAACCGGTACCGCAGCGACTCACCCGGAGTGATGGTGCGCATCGGCTCGTCGGGCGCGAGGGCACCGGCGTGGAAGTCGATCGAGTGCCCGATCGTGCCTTCGTTGACGAGGGTGATCTCGAAGATGTCGCCGACCCGGCCGTGCAGGACCGGACCCGGGGCCGTGCCGTTGAACGTCCACAGCTGCTGCGTGACGCCGGGGGCGACCTCGCGCACCACGTCGCGAACGGTGAACGTGTGGCGGCGCACCTGATGATCCGTCAGCGGCGGGAGCACCGCGTCGTACGGCGTGAAGTCCGCGTTCGGGGTGGCGCGGAGGTCGAGCCGGTCCGTCGCGCTCGGCCCTGGGGCCGCTGAGTCGGGTCCGACCGCGTGACCCGGGTGCGCGACCGACGGCGCGGACAGACCGGTGGCCTCGACGGTGAGCACCATGCCCATCTGCCGGTGCCCGATCACCGAGCACCACCCGTCGAGCGCGCGCCCGACGACGCCGATGTCGAGCCGGGCCGTGTCCCCGGGGGAGAGGCGCCCGCTCCGGTCGCCGGAGTCGAGCACGAGGTCGTGGACGTCGTCGTCGCCGTTGGTCAGGTCGATCACCAGGCGATCCCCGGCGGGCACCTCGATGCGGTCGGGCACGAAGCGCATGTCGAGGGCCTGGATGGCGACCGTCGTCGTACGGCCGGTCGGCTCGACGCCGGCCGAGGCCGCGACCGTCGACGTCGCGCCCGGCAGGGCGCTCGGGTCGAGCGCGACGCCGCCCGCGACCGCGAGCGCCGTGACCGCCAGGCCGGTCAGGGCGAGGCCGGTTAGCTGTCCGGGCGGGCGTTCCGCCGCGGGTCGGCCCGGGCGTCCGGGCGTCACGGGACGTTCGCCGACCGGGGTTCGTTTCGCGACCCGGGAGGCCCGGATCGCCAGCACCAGCAGGGGAAGGAAGGCGGCGAGCCCGGCGAGGGCGAGCATCGAGGCGAGCACCCGGACCACGCTCGGTACCGGAAGGATGCACAGCAGCAGACCGGCGTTGATCACCGTGATGCGCAGGGCGCTGCCCCGGTCGAGGACGGTGTTCGCGGCCCGGGTCGGCGTCGCACCGCCGCCGAGAGCCACCGGGACCAAATAGGAGAGGGCGCCGAGCAGGACCTGTGCGGCGAACCCCGCCGCCAGGAACGGCGTGATGTCGCGGAACCGGGACCCGGCCTCCACCCAGGAGGACGCGGTGCCGATCGCGACCGCGAAGCTGACGAGCAGCCCGGCGAACCAGAGCAGTCCGGCCAGGACGGACCAGGTCGGATAGGACGCCGGTGCCTTGGTGCGCGCCGCAGCCACGAACGGTCGCGCCAGCAGGGCGGCCCCGCCCACGTAGGCGGTGACCCCGGCGGCGGCGACCAGGCGCTGGCCGCCCCACGCGCCGCCGGCGGCGATCAGGATCGAACCGACCAGGACCGGCAGCGCCCGGGCGGCGGCCGTCTCGGCGCCGGCCACGATGCGCGTCCGCAGCATCGTCGGCCACAGTGTGACCAACGTGCCGAGGACGGTCAGGCCCACCCACCCCAGGACGTTGACCAGGACGTGCGCCATCAGCACCTGCTGGTGCGTCGGATCGGCGAGTCCGCGGGCGAGGTACGCCCCGAGCCCGGCCCCGACCGGCAGCAGCGCCGCCGCGGCCACGTAGAACCGCACGGTCGCGGCGAACCGGGATCCGAGCGCGTGGCGCAGGTCCCGCGCCAATCTGACGCCGTGCCAGAGCACGGCGCCCGCGACCGCGGTGGCGCCGACGAGCGTGAGCACCCACCGACCGGTCAGGATCCCGGACACGACCGTCGCCGCGCCGCTGTTGAGCAGCAGCAACCGTGCACTCTGCTCCCGGCGTTCCGCCGGTCCGGAGCCGGTGTGGAGCAGCGCGTCGGCGAAGTAGCGACTCCACACCAGAATCGCGTGGCTGACCGCGCCGAGCAGGAACAGGTGGATCATCAGCCACCGCGGCGCCGTCACGTAGGGGTGCACGAGCGCGACGACGACCGTCGCGATCAGCCAGCCCACGACCGGGAGATCGCGCAGCGGCCAGAAACCTCGGGTCGCCGTGGGTCCGGGCGCCGTGGGCCCGGTCGCCGTGAGCCCGGTCATCGGAGGTCCCGGGATCCGGGGCGGAGCAGACCGCTCGCCAGGGCGACGGCCACCCCGGCGAACACAAGCAGGGCGACGATGTTGCCCACGCCACCGGTCTGCCAGGCCCCGTGGTGTCCCCGGGCGTCGCCGAGCCACAGCCGCACGACGAGCGACGCGTGCAGCAGGGTGGCGGGCACGATCAGCACCGGGTGGTACGGCAGTCGGCAGTGGAGCACGGCCGGGAGGATCACCGGCGCGTGCGCGAACACCATCGACATCGTGAAGCCGAGGAAGACCGCGTGCACAACCGCGTCGTACCGGGGTCCCTCCGGTGCGGGGCCGCCGAGGACCCACGCGGCCGCGGCGACGGCCAGCCACCCGTAGGCCGCGAGCGTGCAGCCGGCGACGTACCGGGGCAGGCCGCGCGACCGCACGGTCCGCCGGGCCACGTCGTACCGGACGAGCCAGCCGAGCAGGCTCAGGAGGGTGAGCCCGAACAGCACCGTCCCGGTCTCGGGCCACAGCAGCGCGGCGACCGCCCCGACGCCGACCGCGGCGGCGAGCACGACGAACGCGTCCTCGTGGGTCCCCCGGTCGAGCCGGGCCAGCTCCAGGCGTTCCGCCGCGACGGTGAGCACGAGGAACGCGACGAGCCAGGGGAGCAGCGCGGGCACCGTGACGTCGCCGAGCCACAGCAGCAGCGCGCCGGCGCCGAGGGCGGCGGCGAACGCCTGCACCGCGACCCCGCGGGCTCGCTGCCGGCGCCAGAGCGGCACGTGCACGGCGGCAAAGACGGCGACGCCGGCCAGCAGCGTGATCTGACCCACCTTCAGTGGTGCCGGGGACAGCAGCGCCAGCCCTCCGAGGCCGGTGAGAACCGGAGCGGCGAACCCGGCGGGGCGTCGCAGGGCGACGGCCCGCTCCAGCGCGATCAGCGTGGTGAGGAACCCGAACACGAGCGGCATGCCGTGGACCGCGGGAAGCCGGTCGGTCCGGATCGGGGCGGGCAGTCCGAGCCGGAGCAGCGCGGCGTCGAGTCCGGTCAGCAGCGCCACGGCGGCCGGGACCAGCAGCGCGGCCCGGAGCGCGCGCCGTCCCTCCGGCGCCGCGACGGACGCCGCGGGGACGGACGCCGCGGGGACGGACGCCGCGGGGACGGACGCCGCGGGGCCGGGCGCCGCCGCGGGTGCGCTCCCCGTCCGGATGGTCATCGTGACGCCGGTACCGGGTCCAGGTCGAGCAGGCAGGCGCCCGGCTCCGCGAACGGGGTGAGTTCGGCGCGCTCCGGATCCGCGCCGCGCGCGGCGAGCGCGCCGCGGACGATGCCGAGGTGGACGCCGCAGACGACGTCCGGGTAGGCCCGCGCGGTCTCGAGCAGCGGGCACCGGGTGAGCCGGATGGTGCCGCGTTCGGCGTCGGTCCTCGGCGCGAAGCCGATCTCGGCGAGCAGCTCCACGATCGGGCCCCGCCGGTCGGCCGCCGCCCCCGCGGTGTCCTGGCCGCGGACGAGATCCCGGCCCCACTGGATCCCGGCGGCGATGGCGTCGGCGCGGGGGGAGTCGCTGGTGCGGGAGATGAACCGGGCGAGCGTGGCGGCCAGGCCGGCGTACTCGGCGCCCGCGCGACCCGCGGTGGCGCCCCGCGCCTCGTAGCTCCAGGCCGGCCGCCCGCGACCGCTCGGCGCCGAACGCCGGCGGCGCACCAGTCCCGCGTCCACCAGGGCGTCCAGATGTTCGCGGACGGTGTTGGCGTGCAGGCCGGTGGCGGTCGTGAGCGTCGCCAGTGGCACCGGACCCGCCTGCTGCCGCAGCGTCGCCAGCACGTGCCCGCGCGACGCGGACAGCGTCGGCGCGGTCTCGCCGGATCGGGGTCCGAGCTCCGTCGACGGGGTGCTATTTTTCACGGAACTTAGTGTAAGAAATTCGCGCGGCCGCGCACAACGGCCTTTGGTCCGTCGAGCTGCCGTTCCCGTCACACCGGAGGTCTGGACATGGACACGATCGTGATCGCCTCGACCGAGGCCGACGCGGCGGCAGTCACCGCCGTCGAACAGCACCACGCTCAGCTGGTCGGGGCGCTGTCAATGCGCGTCGACGCCGCCCTGAGCGCGGTAGCGCGCGGCGACGCGGCCGCCGCGCGGGCCGCGCTGGTGGCGTTGGCGGGCTGGTGTCAGGCGGAGCTCGTTCCGCACGCGGCGGCCGAGGAAGCCGTGCTGTATCCGGCCGCCCGGGAGAACCCCGAGGGCCGACTGCTCATCGACGCCCTGCTCGCCGAGCACGGCGTGCTGCTCGGTCTGGTCCGCGAGTTGACGACCGTCCACGACGTCGTGCGCGGCGCCGCGGCCGCCGCCGCGCTGCGCGTCGTCTTCGACAGCCACCAGGCAAAGGAGAACACCCTGGTCCTCCCGCTGCTCGCCGCCGACCCGGACGTCCCCCTCGCCGACCTGCTCGCGGGGATGCACGACGCCCTCGAGACGGCCGCGCCGGCCACGGCGGCCGAGGACGCAGCGGTGGACGACCACGCCTGCGGCTGTGGGGGCCACGACGACCCGGGCTACCCCGAACTCGACGCCCGGGCCGTGCCCCACGCGATCCGGCACGCGACGGTCTTCGGCGCCCTCGACGCCGTCCGTCCCGGCGGTGGGCTGATCCTCGTCGCCCCGCACGATCCGCTGCCGCTGCTCGCTCAGCTGGAGCGCCGTTCGCCCGGCGTCTTCGAGGTCGGATACCTCCAGCGCGGCCCCGAGGCGTGGCGCCTCACCCTGGTTCGTCGGGCGGCTGCCTAGGCCGAGGGCTTCCGGCTCCCGGGTTGGGGTGACAGTTCAGGCTGTCGCTGTTGACCCGGTCAGTGGGGCAGGCAGCAGTCTTGCGTAGGCGCCGGGCGAGTTCGCGGCGGACCTGTCGTGGTGTGCGGCCGGGCGTGGGCCGGTCCAGCGCCTCGGCCAGGATCGTCGAGACCCCCTGCGCGCTCATCGCATCGGGCTGATGCGGGCGCCGTCGTCCTTGGGCAGCAACGCGGACACCCGTACTTCTCGGCCCGCTTGATCCAGGCGTGATGAGTCTTGCGCGAGATGCCGAACCGGACCTGCCCTGCTACGGCCCGCGGTCGGGGTCTGTTTCTGACGGTGGCTCTGGTGGCGAGGGCGTCGGTGGGGGTTCGTGTTGTTTGAGTCCGTCGCGGATGAGTTTCCAGTGCGCGTTACGTCGGGGTCTCTGCTCGGAGCCAACCCATTTCGGGGGGATCATTTCGGGATGGCCGTCGGCGCCCATCCGCACTTCCCACCCCTGATGATGTATCAGATAATGCTCGTGCGAGCAGACCAAGGCCATCTTGTCCACATCGGTGGGGCCGTCGTCGCGATCCCACCAGTGGATGTGGTGCGCCTTGCACCAGTTCGCGGGTCGGGTGCAGCCTTCGCCGATACAGCCGATGTCCCGGGCGACGAGGGCGGCCCACTGGGCGGGGGTGGCGGTGCGGGTCTCGCGGCCCATCGCGAGCGGCACCCCCAAAGTGTTCGCGACGATGGGGGTGATCCCGGCATCGCAGGCGATCCGGCGCAGGGTCGCAATGTCCAGGTCTTCCCCGGTCGCGGTGCGGGCGAAGGGGTGCCCGGTGTCGCCTGCCATGGTTTCGACGCTTGCGGTGACGTGGATGTGGGGGCGCACCCCGTGCGAGCGGGGGGCGTCCCCGAAACGCAGGAACTGCCGCGCGATGTCCCCGAGCGCGTCGTGACGGCGCTGCGGGGCCGTCCGCTCATCGGCCTGGCCGTTCACTGCCGGCCGCGGCGACGCCAACGGATCGATCGCCGCGTTCAGCAGCGCGGCGACCTCGTCGGTGAGCTCGCCGCGGATGCGGTGCAGCCCGTTACCCAGATCGGTGATCGACAGGTTCCGCCTGCGGTGCGCCCGCGCGGAGCGGCGGGTGTCCGCCGTTGATGCGGGGTCCTCGGGATCGAACTCAGGCTCTTTGCCGTCGGGGTCGATGGCTTCTTCGGCGTGGCGGGCCAACCTACTGATCAGCCCGGCGTGGAGCCCGATCCCCTCCCGCAGCAGCATCGTCTCGAAATCGCTCAGCTCCTGCGCCGAGGCGATCGGCTCGATCTTGGTCAGATCTTTCGCCAGGGCACGGGCCTGGGCCGGGTTGATCCGCCCGGCGGCCAGGGCGTTGATCGTCGCGGTGCCCTTGCGGGACAGAATGTCGGACTCCTTGACCCGCTGGGCGGCCTCGGCCGGGTGCAGGTCCAGCTTGCGCCCCAGCCAGGTCGCGGTCGAGACCTTCCCGTCCTCGGCAGCCAACCCCCGCGCGTCCGCCTCGCGCACCGCACGGATCCCCACCGCGGCACACGCCGCGTCCAACTCGGCCTGCGAGCGCAGCATCAACTCCAGCTCCGCGTCCGAGAACGTCCACACCTCATCCGTGGTGAGCATCGTCGCGGCCTTGCGCGCGTCCTGCACCGCACTGGCCATCAGGGCCAGTGCCGGATGCGTCCCCACCGCTGCGGACATACCACGATTCTACCTCGACTCGAACAAATGTTCGAGCATCGTCAAGACCTCATTTGCCCCTACTGTCACTAGTTTCTGACGGGACGTCAGACAATTCGCGCCCGCGACGCGCGAAGTCGACGCCAGGACGCGTCCGACCTGATCCGCCGGCCGAGCCCACCCGGGGTTCGGACACGGCTAGCCGACGCCGCGCAGGTAGGTGAGGACGGCAGAAACCCGTCGGTCGGAGTCCGGGTCGAGGTCGAGCTTGGCGAAGATGTTCCCCACGTGCTTGCGGACGGCGGCCTCGCTGACGTAGAGCCGGGACGCGATGGTCGGGTTCGTGTGCCCTTCGGCCATCAGGCCGAGAACTTCGCGCTCCCGGTCGGTAAGGGCGGCGAGCGGGCCGTCGTCGCGGCGTCGGGCGAGCAGGTGCCGGACGACGTCGGGGTCGACGACCGTGCCGCCCGCCGCGACGCGGTCGAGGCTGTCGAGGAACTCGCGGACGTGCCCGACCCGGTCCTTGAGCAGGTACCCCAGACCCGCGTGCCCGCTCTGCGTGGTGGAGTCCAGCAGATCGGTCACGTAGGCCTCGGCGATGTACGCGCTCAGCAGCAGGATCGCGATCCGCGGGTGCTGAGCGCGGATCGTCACCGCCGCGCGCAGACCCTCGTCGGTGTGCGTGGGTGGCATCCGGATGTCGGTGACCACGACGTCGGGTTGCAGACGTTCGGTGAAGACCAGCAGCGCGTCGGCGTCCGGGACCGCCGCGACGACCTCGTGCCCCGCGGCGGTGAGGATGCCGACCAGCCCCTCGCGCAGCAGCGCGACGTCCTCGGCGAGGACGATGCGCAGCGACTGACGGTCCGTCATGTCGGGCTTGTCATCCTCACGGTCGTCGGTCCGCCGGGCGGGCTGGTGACCTCCAGAGTGCCGTCGATCGCCTCGACCCGGACAGCCAGGCCCGCCAGCCCGGTGCCGCGGGCCGGGTCGGCGCCGCCGCGGCCGTCATCGACCACCGTCACGGTCAGCTCGCCGTCGACGACCCACGCGTGCACCTGCACCGACCGGGCCTCGGCGTGCCGGGCGACGTTCGTCAGCGCCTCGCTGACGAGGAAGTAGGCGGCCGTCTCCACCGGTGCCGGCAGCCGACCGTCGAGGTGCAGGTCGGTGCGGACCGGGACGGCGGAGCGGTCCGCGAGCTCGGTGATCGCGGCCGCGAGACCGTGGTCGGTGAGCACCTGCGGGTGAATGCCGCGGACCGTGGCGCGCAGGTCCTCCAGCGCCTCCTCGGCGAGGCGGTGCGCGCGCTGCACCTGCGCGAGCGCCGGCCCCTCGTCGAGGGAGAGCTCCGCCTGCCCGAGCGCCATCGTCAACGCGACCAGGCGCTGCTGCGCGCCGTCGTGGAGATCGCGCTCGATGCGCCGCCGCTCGGCCTCGAACGCGTCGACCAGCCCGGCCCGCGAGCGCCGCAACCGGTCGACGGCCTCGACCAGGCGCGCCTCCGGCGGGTCGAGCAGCTGCCGGGTCAGCGCGGCCTGGCCGCTGGCGAGGGCGGTGACCAGGTACGCCGCCCCGATCGCGGCGAGCACGCCGACCCCGACCGCCGGCCACGCCTCGGCGCCCGAGTCGATGCGCCAGCCGGCGACCTCGACCGCGTCCATCTCGACCAGCGCTGGCGCGAGCAGCAGCACCACCGGCACGGTCAGCGCGAACGTCACCACCACGGCGTCGACGACCCACAGCACCGTCGCCAGCAGGGCCGCGTAGCCGATCTCGGACCACGCGACCGGCAGCGTCCGCCACGTCCGGACCCGCTCACGCAGCGACGCGGTGCGGGCCGGCGCCGTCGGCAGGACCAGCCGCAACCGGGCCCGCTCCAGTTCGCCCACGACCGTCGTCACCAGCGGCACGTTCGCCAGCAGCAGCAGCCCGATGACGACGACCGCCGTCAGCACGCCCAGGCCGACGACCAGCCCGAGGACCACCAACGTCAGCACCCCGACCGGGACGGTCGAGAGCAGGTAGCCCAAAGAGCGCCACGGCCAGACCGAGGTCAGGAACACCGTCGGCCGGCCGCGGACCGCGGTCCAGGCGTCGGGGGAGCGGGGCACTGATCGAGCGTAGAAGCGAAGGCCGCTCCCCGCGGTAGCGCACGCGCTACCTCGATCGTGGCGCGCGGGCCCGTGTGTGCGGCCGCGAGGACGGGTGCACTGGATCCATGCCGCTTCCGACCTTCGCCCGCACCGCTTCCGACGAAGACGCCGCCACCCTCGCCGGACCGGCCGTCGCGCTCGACGACGTCACCCGCATCTACCGGTCCCGCGCCGGCAGCGTCGAGGCGCTGCGCGGCGTCACGCACGCGTTCGCGCGCGGGACGTTCACCGCGATCATGGGGCCGTCCGGCTCCGGCAAGTCGACGCTGCTGCAGGTCGCGGCCGGCCTCGACGCCCCGACCCGCGGCCGGGTCAGCATCGCCGGGACCGACCTCGGCCGGCTCGACGCGACGGCGCTGACGAAGTTCCGCCGCACCGCGATGGGCTTCGTCTTCCAGTCCTACAACCTGCTCGACGCGCTGACCGCGTTCGACAACGTCGCGCTCCCGGCGCGGCTCGCGGGGCAGCCGGTCGACCGCGCCGCGGTCCTGAGCGCGCTCGACCGCGTCGGCCTCCGGGAGCTCGCCAAGCGCCGTCCGCCGGAACTGTCGGGGGGTCAGCAACAGCGCGTCGCGATCGCCCGGGCGCTGCACACGCGGCCCGCCGTCCTGTTCGCCGACGAGCCGACCGGCGCGCTGGACCGCACCACCGGCCGCGACGTCCTCGCGCTGCTCCGCGGTCTCGTCGACGAGGGCCAGACGGTCCTGATGGTGACGCACGACCCGCTGGCCGCGTCGTACGCCGACCAGACGCTCTTCCTCGCCGACGGCCGCATCGTCGGGCACCTGTGGAACGCCGACGCCGACACCATCGCCCGCCGCATGAACGAACTGGAGCGGGCATGACCGCCACCGCGCTGCGGCTGGTCACCGGTCCGCTGACCGGCCCGATGAGCCGCCTGTCCCGGCAGACCGTCCGCGTCTCGTGGCCCGCGTACCTCGGCGCGTTCGTCGCGCTCGTGAGTGGTGTCGTGCTGATCGCGACGACGGTCAATCTGCTCGGGTCCGTCGACGCCACGCTGTCCCGGCTCGGCCCCGCGGCCACCGAGGACCAGCGTCGGCAACTCGACGACCTCACCTCGATGCTCGGCATCATGTCGGCGATCTCGCTGTTTCTGGCGGTCTTCGTCGTCGGTTCGACGTTCGGGTTCGTCGTCGCGACGCGGCGCCGGGAGCTCGGGCTGCTGCGGCTCGTCGGAGCGACGGGCGGGCAGGTGCGCCGGCTGGTCCTGGGGGAGTCGCTCGCCGTCGCGGTCGCGGCATCCCTGACGGGGTGTCTGATCGCGACGCCGCTCGCCGGGCCGGTGCTTGCCCTCGTGCGGCACATCGGGCTCACCGACCAGCACCTCGTGGCGCCGGCGCCGTGGCTCGCCTGGTCGATCGCGGCCCCGACGGGGATGGCCGTCGCCCTGCTCGGGGCGTGGCGGTCCTCGCGGCGGGCGGCGAAGGTCCCACCGACGGCGGCTCTGCGCGAGGCCGTGATCGAGCGCGGCCGGCCCAGCGTCACGCAGTGGATCGTCGGCACCCTCTGCCTGGCGGGCGTCGGAGCCACCGTCGTCGTCGCGGTGATCTACGCCGACCGCACCGGTCCGTTGTTCGCCCTGATCGCGGCCGTGCTGCTGCCTGAGGTCGTCGTGATCGGGCTGATGTGCTTCGGCCCGTTCCTCATCCCACGCGTCGCCGGGTTGCTGGCGCGACCGTTCGTGGCCCGTGACGTCGCGGCACGGATCGCCCGCGACGACCTGCGCGCGGGTGTGCGGACGACGACCGCGGTCGCCGCCCCGGTGCTCGCGATCTCCGCGATCGCCTCCTCGATGCTCCTCGCGCTCAGCTTCACCGCCGACTGGACGTCCGCGCTCGACCGCGCGCACCTGCGCGCGCCGCTCGTCGTCCAGGCCGAGGGCGACCAGGCGGTGTTGACGCGGGTGACCGATCACCCGGCCGTCCGCCTCGTCGACCAGCGTCACGTCGTGCCGGTGCACCTCGACCTCGACGGGTTCGCGCGCGAGGACGTCGACGCCGTCGACGTCGCGACCGCGACCGCCGCCCGCGGCCTGCGCGCCACGAAGGGCAGCATCGACGACCTGCACGGCCGCGCCGTCGCGGTCTCGCGGAGCTGGACCACCGACGCCGGCAAGGGCCTCGGCGATCGCGTCGCCGTCCGGATCAACGGCGAGGAGCACCGCCTGCGGATCGTCGCGGTCGTGCCCGACGCCCCCGACCTCTACGGCGACATCCTGCTGCCGGTCGACCTTGTCGCGGGCCAGGTCGCCCCGACGCCGGCGGCGGAGCTGTTCGTGGTCCTGCACGAGGGAGCGGACGTCGAGGCGGCGCGCGCATCGCTCGCCCGGGACCTGCCGGGCGCGACCGTGCTGACCGGCGACGAGTGGATCGACGCCGTGACCGCGGAGGTCCGGCGCGCGAACAACCTCGGGCTGACGATCCTGCTCGGCCCGGCCGGGTTCTACGCCGCGATCGCGGTCGTCAACGCGACCCTGATCGGCGCGACCCAGCGCCGTCGGCAGTCGCGGACCCTCACCCTGCTCGGCGCGACGCCGGACCAGCTCCGCCGGGCCGCGATCTGGCAGGCGGGCTTCGTCACCGGCGCCGGCCTGGTGCTCGGCGGGCTCACCGCGGTGGGGCTCGGCCTCCTCGTCCGCCACGCGATCGCCACCGACCTCGTCGGAACCGGCGTCAGCCCCGCGCTCACGATCCCGTGGCTCCCGCTGCTCGGGATCGTCGCGACCTGCGGGCTCCTGGCGACCGCCGCCGCCCTCGCCGGCTCCCGCCGCCCCGCCCCCTGACGAGGACATCTCCACCCCATCCCCACTGGAGATGTCATCTCCAGTGGGGATGGGACGCTGGGCGGGTGATCAAGCTCGTCTTCTGTCTGCGGCGCCGGGAATCGCTGAGCCACACCGAGTTCGCGCGGTACTGGCGGGAGGAGCACGCGCCGCTGGTGCGGGCCCACGCGGAGACGCTGCGGATCCGGCGATACGTCCAGAGCCTCGGGGTCACCGACCCGCGGTTGGCGCCGGCGGTCGAGGCGCGGTGGCCGGGCGGCGCGCCGTTCGACGGGGTCGCGGAGCTCTGGTGGGACAGCGTCGAGGATCTCGCCGCGGTGCAGGCCGACCTGGCCGGGCGGGCGGCCGGGCGGGCGCTGCTGGAGGACGAGCGCCGCTTCATCGACCTCGCGCACTCGCCGATCTTCTTCACCGAGGAGTCCGTGGTCCTCGGGGACGGTCTCAGTGACGGAGAATCGCCGGCCGGGTGAGGAGGGGGTCGGGGTCGTACTTCGCGGCGAGGCGGGCGAGGGTGAGGGCGGCGAGGAGGAGGCCGAAGTCGCGGAGGGCGACGTCGTAGAAGTCGTTCACCACCAGCAGGTTGACGATGATGCCCAGGAGCCACGCGGCGACGAGGAGCGAGCCGAAGCGCGGGCGCAGGAACACCGCGACGCCCGCGACGATCTCGATGACGCCGACCGCGTACATCAGCTCGGTCGCGTCCCCGGGGAGCCACCGGACGAGGTCGTCGGCGAGGTAGATCTCCCACTCGACGAGGATGTCGAAGAACTTGTCGAGCCCGAACGCGATCGGGGCGACGGTGAACGCGAGACGGAGCATCCAGAACGCCTCGAACCCGGCGTCCCGGTCCGTCATCAGCCGGTCGCGCGTGGTGGGCGCGGGCCGGCCGCTGGTCGTGGTCATGGAGCGTCCTTTCCTGAACACAGTCCTCGGACGGACCTCTTCCGTCAATGAGATTGTGTTTTAGAAAGGGGTCGGTCTTACCCCGAGAACGGCTCCAAGGTCAGGGCCTGCCGACGCTGATGGACAGTCAGGTAGCGCAACCCCTCCGGCCCCGCGGTGAACTGGCGCCGCGACCCGCGCGGCAGCCACACCAACGCGCCCGGCTCAAGCGCGACCGGTTCGCCGTCGGTCCCGAGCTCCCCGGACCCGGCGAGAACGTGCACCAGGACGTCGAGCGGCGGGCCGTCGTGCGCGTCGATCCCGCCGCCGGGCGGCAGGACGATGACGTTCGAGTCGAGGTCGCGCCGGCTCTCCTGCAGCTTCCAGGCCGCTCCGGCCGTGACCGTCGGCTCCAGCCGGCGCGTGTTGACCAGTACCCGGGGAGTGTCCGCATCCATGCGCGCAAGCTACGCCGCCGAGCTGGTCAGGGATCCCCGGGCTCGTCCGGGACCGCGTCGTAGACGACGTGGTCCCCGGCGGGCCGGGCGCCGGGCGTCACCGGGTGGTCCGCGAGCCGGCCGTCGTGGAACAGGTGCTCGACCGCCACCCCGGACACCAGCACCAGGTGGTCGGCGAGCAGCCGGCGGTGACAGCGCCACCACACCGACTCCGAGCACATCACCAGCACGGACGCCGCGTGCGCGAGCCCCAGCAGGTCGTCGACCGCCGCCGCGAACTCCGCCGTCTCCATGTGGTCGGCGTACGCGCGGAACTGCAGGTTGCGCAGGCCGACGTGCGTCGAGTCCGGGTCCGGCCGCCGGCGGCCGCCGAGCTCGGCGACCCACCGGTAGTCGATGCTCGCCGCCGGCAGCCACTCCGTCATCCGGTCCCGCCCGACGTGCGGGTGCCGTCGACTGCCCGGGAACCGCCGGACGTCCACCACGTGCGTGATCCCGGCTCCGCGGAACAGCTCCGTGAGCTCGTCCTGCGTCGCCGTGCCGTGTCCGGCGCTCCGGATCGTCGTCATCCCTCCTGGTTACCCGACCGGCGCCCTGATGCCCTGGAGCCGCAGGTCAGCGCCCCGTAGGCTCGGCGCTGTCACCCGTTTCACAGGTTCGGCAATCCGCCGCGAGGGGTAGGACCGACCGGTACGGCAACGAGAGGTGGAGATGGGTCAGGTCCTGGTCACGCGCCCGGTGGAGGCGGGACCGCCGGTCCTCGCCCTGACCGGGGAGTGGGACGCGGCCGACGAGCAGCTGGAGGAGTCGCTGCTCGCGCACCTGCAGGCCGGCGACGGTCACCTGGTCATCGACATGCTCAACGTCTCGTTCATCGACTCCTCCGTGGTGCGGGCGCTGGTGGCCGGTCACCGCGAAGCGGCGGCCCGGGACGGGTGGGTCCGCCTGGTCTACACCCACCACGTCATTCGGCGGGTGATCGAGATCTGCGGGTTGACCGAGCTGTTCCCCCAGTTCGGCTCGGTCGAAGCGGCGATGCGCGGCCACGAGCGGCACGGTGGCGAAGCCCTCGCAGTCGAGGACGGACGGACGAGATGAGCAGTACCCCCTTCCGAGAACGACGGCTCCTGCTGAGCGCCGACCTGCTGTCGGTGACGCACGGGCGGCACTTCGTGCGCGACACCCTGCTGGAGTGGGACCTCGCGCGCCTCGTCGAGGACGCCGAGCTGGGCGTCAGTGAGCTGATCGCCAACGCGGTCCGGCACGCGCGGACCGACGTCACCCTCTCCATCTCGGCCGCCGACCGGGTCACGATCTCGATCGCCGACGGCGAGCCCATGCTGCATCGCCCGTTCGTCCCGCTGGACGAGGATTTCGCCGAGTCCGGCCGCGGCCTGAAGATCGTCGCCGCCGTCTCCGACGACTGGGGCATCGAGGCCCGCGCCGGCGGCAAGGCCGTCTGGTTCAGCCTGATGCTGCCCGACAGCGCGACCGCCGACGCCGACCTGTTCTCCCTGCACCGCCCGGCTCCCGCCGCCGGCCAGGCCGAGGGCTCCTCGAAGGCGGGCGTCGGCTGAGCGTCGACCGCTTCGCCGCCGACGCCGGACTGGCGCTGGCGGGGACGCTGAACCTGCGCCGGACGCTCGGCCGCGTCGTCACCCTCGCCGTCCCGCGCCTCGCCGCGTGGGGTGCCGTCCTCGCGCCCGACGGTTCCGTGCACCGCGTGGTCTGCGTCGGGACGGGGGCGCCGCGCGAGCACACGACGACCACGATCCCCGCCGCCGCCCAGCACCCCGGCTCGCGGCCGCTGGACGACCCCGGTCTCCTCGAAGAACTCGGCGCCGACCCCGCCCTGGCCAAGGAACTGGCCGACGCCCCGGCCGAGCTGATCACCGTCCCCCTGCACGCGTACGGGTCGGTGACCGGCGCGCTCGTGCTCGCCCGGCGCACCGACGCCCTCGGCGACGAGGCGGCTGTTCTCGACGCCATGACCGACGCCCTCGCCCAGCGGGCCGCGCTCGCCGTCGCGTCGGCCCGGATCTACGAGGAGCGGGCCGCGCTCGCGAGCACCCTGCGCGCCGCGCTGCTACCGCCCGACCTGCCCGACGTCGAGGGCGTCGAGCTCGGGGCGCGGTACCGGCCCGCTCAGCAGGCGACCGCGATCGGCGGCGACTTCTACCAGGTCTACCCCTGCGGCGGGGCGTGGGCGTTCGACATCGGCGACGTCTGCGGCAAGGGTGTCAACGCCGCCGTCCTCACCGGGCAGGCCCGGCAGTCGCTGCGCACCGCGGCGCTCGTCGAGACCGACCCCGTCCGGACCCTGACCGTCCTCAACGACGCGATGCTCGCCGTCGACGGCTCGAAGTTCCTCTCGGTCGTCCACGGCCGGTTCGCCCGCCGCGACGGCGGCGTCACCGTGCACCTCGCGACCGGCGGGCACCCGCCGCCGTTGCTCCTCCGTCGGGACGGGACGGTGCAGACCGTCGAGACGACCGGCATGATCGTCGGCATGCTGCGCGAGGCGCGCTTCCGCGGCACCACGGTCGAGCTCGAGCCGGGAGAGACGTTGCTGCTCTACACCGACGGCGTCACCGAGGCGCGCGTCGGGGACCAGCTCCTCGGGTCGACCCGGCTGGCCGCGATGGTCGGCGACTGCGTCGACATGACGGCGCAGGCGATCACCGAGCGGATCGAGCAGCTCGTCCTGGAGTACCTCGACGGCCGGTCCCACGACGACATCGCGTTGCTCGCGTTGCGGGCGGAGGACGCGTGACCGTGACCGAGGCCGCGCTGTCCGCCGACGTCCGCGACCGGTACTGGGACGCCCTGAGCCGGGGCGACCGGACCGCCGCCGTCGCCGCCGCCCTCGGCGAGCTCGAGCGGGGCGTCCCGGCGATCCGCATCTTCGACGAGCTCGTCCGACCCGCCCAGCTCGAGGTCGGCCGGCAGTGGGCCACCAACAGCTGGGGCGTCGCCCGCGAGCACGTCGCCACGAGCATCAGCGAGGACGTCGTCGCCGCCCTCGGCGCGCGCACCGCCGCCGGGCCGGCCCGCGGGCGGATCGTCGTCACCTGCGTGGAGGGGGAGTGGCACGCGCTGCCCGCGCGGATCCTCTCGGAGTCGCTGCGCCTGTCCGGCTGGGACGTCTCCTACCTCGGCGCCTCGGTTCCGACGCCGCACCTGGTCTCGTACCTGCACGACCTCGGCCCGGACCTCGTCGCGCTCTCCTGCTCGGTCTCGACCTCGCTGCAGCGCGCCCGGCGGATGATCGAGGCCGCGCGCGGCGCCGGCGTACCCGTCCTCGCCGGCGGCCGTGGCTTCGGCCCCGACGGCCGGTGGGCGCTCGCCCTCGGCGCCAACGGATGGGCCCCCGACCCGACCGCCGCGCTCGAGCTCATCGAGTCCGACGCCTGGCCGTCGTTCACCGACCAAGCTCCGCCGCTCGAGCACCCCGACGACGCCCACGTCCGGCTCCGCGCCGCCCACGGCGACCTCGTCGACGCGACGATGGCCGAACTCGCCCGCGTCTTCCCCCCGATGGCCGCCTACGACTCCGAGCAGCGCGCCCGGACCGTCGAGGACATCGGCTACATCCTCGACTTCCTCACCACCGCGCTGTTCCTCGACGACGTCGAGCTGTTCACCGACTTCGTCGGCTGGCTCGCCGAGATCCTCACCGCCCGCGGCGTCCCCGCCGCCGCCGTCCGCCTCGGCCTCGACGCCCTCGACGCCGTCCTCGTCACCGTGACCGGCACCGCGACCGGCACCGCGACCGACGTCGCCGAGGCCGACTGGTCGCGGACGCGGACCTTGCTCGCCTGTGGAAAAGAAAGGGTGACACCCCTTACTGCGCAGTAAGGGGTGTCACCCTTTTCTGGCGCCAGAAAGGGTGACACCCCTACGTGGCGGCGGCCTTCGCGGCGCGTTTCTCGGCCTTGCGGCGGGCCTTCTTCAGGGCGCGGACGGGGCACTTCTTGCATCGGGGCTTGGACTTGCAGCACTTCTTCTTCAGCTTGCCCGCGCGGATCTTGGCCGCGACCTTCTCCTGCGGGGAGCGGGCCTCAGCCTTCGGCATGACCGTCGGCGGAGGCGAGGACGAGCAGCGACAGACCGAACTCCACCGGACGATCCTCCACGACGCGGAGCCCGGCACGGCGGCGGGGCCGCCGAGCCGCTCCGCGCGGACGACGCGGCCGGTGACACCCGCGGTGCGGGGCAGCGCGCACGGCGCCGGGACGCGCGGAGGGCCGCCACCCACCCGGGTGACGGCCCTCCGGCAGTTCTGCCGCTCAGCCTGGCCAGCAGGCCGGGGCGGTCAGAGAAGTGAGCAGGTCAGATCGCGCGAACGTTCTCGGCCTGCGGGCCCTTCGCGCCCTGGGTGATCTCGAACTCCACCCGCTGGTTGTCCTCCAGCGTCCGGTAGCCGTTCGACTGAATGGCGCTGTAGTGAACGAAGACGTCCGCGCCGCCGTCGTCCTGAGCGATGAAGCCGAAGCCCTTCTCGGCGTTGAACCACTTCACGGTGCCCTGGGTCATGCTGGATGTGCTCCTTCAAAAGCCGTGCGCACTGCACGATCTGACAGACCTCGCCTCGAGGCCCCAGGTCGTCGGCTTCACGTGCCCCCGAAAGACAAAACGCCCTCCGGAGGTGTGTCTCCGTGGGCGTTTCAAGAACGTACGGGGAACTGCTTCGCCTTCAACCTGGCAGGGACGCTAGCACAGGAAGTGGCGTAGGACACCCCTCCGGACGATCAATCCGCAGGCGGCCGAAAGGGCATCCGAACGGCGCAGTGCGGTCGCAATGGGTGCACGGGACTCTTACCGTGCGTTTCATGATCACCGTGCGTCACTCGCGTCCGGAGTCGTCCTCATGAGCTCGGGGCGCCGCGCCCGGGCGGCCGCCGACCGACTGCGTGCCCTGCCCGGGGAGGAGCGGCCGGTCGCCCTCCCCGCGGCGAAGTGGCGCTCCGCCCTGCCCGACGACGCGTGGCCCGCCGGGTTCCCGAAGAACGGTCAGGTCTGGCGACAGGACGTCTTCGACGTCGCGCTGCGCTGGCGTGAGGACCGGGCGAGCGCCCGACAGCTCCTCGCCGCCGTCCTGATGTGGACCGACGGCGAGCAGGCCTCCGGCCGCCGCCGGGCCGGTCGCGCCCTCGCCGGCGACCCCGCGGGGGACCGTCTGGAGGCGGCCCTCGCCGGCCTGCGCGTCGAGCGCCCCGGCACCGCGGCCCTGCGCGCGGCCTACCTCGCGCTGCGGACCACGTCCCGGCTGCCCGACCTCGACGCCGACACCTGCACCCGCCTGCTCTACTTCGCCGGCTACCGGCGCGGCGTCGGCGGCGTCCAGCCGCTGATGCTCGACGAGACCATCGCCGGCCGCCTCCCGAAGGCGGCGGAGATCTCCAGCGCGGCCAGCCGCGGCTCCAGCCTGGAGTGGGTGCGCTACATCGCCTGGGCCGCCCAGCAGGCCGCCGACGACGCCGTCGAGCCCGACCGCGTCGAGCTGGACCTCACCGCCGGCGGGCTCCGCTACGGCGAGGGTCGCGTGACCCGGACGGACGAGGTCCGGGGACGGCACGCGCGCCGCTGAGCGGCGCCCGGCGAACTCAGTCCTGCGCTGCCCGCCCCGCGGGCTCGAGGGCCGGTTCCGCGGGAGCGTCCGCGGTGGTGGTCGGCGCCGGCGCGGCCGGGCGCTCGGCGGGGACGATGCCGTAGTAGTCCGGCTGGTTCGCCGCGCGGCGCTGCCGCACGACGTGGACCGGGTTCAGCCGGTACCACGGCACGACGTGGTTGCCGCAGAGGTAGACGACGAGCGCCAGCAGCAGGCAGGCGATGATCCCGTCGATCCAGTAGTGGTTCGCGGTGCCGACGACGGCCATCGCGGTGATCGTCGGGTGCAGCAGCCACAGCCAGCGCCAGCGGGTCTTGAACGCGGCGATCAGGCCGGCGGCGACGAGCATCGCCCAGCCGACGTGCAGGCTCGGCATCGCGGCGTACTGGTTGATCAGCGACTGCGCGTCCGGGTCGTCGTGGTAGACGTTCGGCCCGTACAGCGCGGCGGTGTCGACGAAGCCGTACTGGGTGAGCATGCGCGGGGGCGCGAGCGGGAACAGGATGTGCCCGAGCAGGGCGATCGCCGTCATCGCGATGATCGCGCGGCGCACCGGCGGGTAGAGCTGCGGCCGCCGCAGGTACATCCAGATCAGGAACGCCGCCGTTCCCGGTAGGTGCACGAACGCGTAGTAGGTGTTCGCGAACTCCACCAGCCACTGCATCGGGAGCATCGCCTGCTGCGCGTGGAGCTCGTTCGGCAGCCGCGCCCAGCGCTCGAGGTCCCAGACCCGCTGTGCGTTTTCATAGGCGAGATTGACGTCCGAGGTGTGGACGACGCGGCCGAACTTGTAGATCGTGAAGAGCACGACCATCGCGATCAGTTCGCGACCGAAGCGGGTCACCGACGCCGCGCGCGGACGCATCAGGGACTGCCGTACGGCGTCAGCCACAGTCCCTCCGTCCGTCGGCCCCGGGCTGGAGCCCAGGAAACCCAGGAACCGACCCGCGGCCGGATCCTGGGGAATCGCCCGTTACGTCATGGTGAGCGTAACCGAGTGTGGTCCAGATCCCACCGCTCTCGCCAGGGAGAAAACCCGTCCGAAACCGGGTTTTGTTCCGTTGCCGGGGGCCGCAGGTCCGCACCGCTGTCGAACGCAGCGTACGAAGGAAGACTGACCGTGGCTACAGGCTTGAAACGACGATCTCGAAAGCCTCGTCACGTTCCGCGGCGTCGGCGGCGTGCCTTCGGCGGCTCCGCATAGCTCCCGTCGGGCTGCCGCACCCACGTGACCAGCGCTTCTGCCGCCGCGTCGGCGCGCAGCGCGGCCCGCAACGGGCGCCACCACGTGGTGACCGGGATGGTCGGGAGCACCCGCACGACGGCGGGTTGATGCAGTGCCGACAGCCCGGCCAGGGCCGCGGTTACCGCGGGGGCGTCGAGCGTGCGTCCGCGGCGCAGCACCAGGGCGGCGTGCAGCTCCTCGGCCGGCGGCGTGTCACTTTCGGTGTCGACGCGAACGCCGTACGCAGCCACGAGCTCGACCTCGTCGAGCGTGCCGAGCGCGTCCTCGGCGGGCGCCGGTGGCACCACGCCGCCCGCGGTGTGGACCAGGTCGGCGAGGGCGCCGATCAGCCAGTGGTCGCCGTCGGCGTCCCGGCGGAAGACGTGCCCGGTGGAGCGCCAGGCGTCGCCGGGGGCGAGGACGTCCCGCAGCGCGTCCGGCGTCGTGGGGGAGCAGCGGGCGACGAGCAGCCCGGGCTCCTCGGGGGCGCACCGCGCGCCGACGCCGTCGAGGTCGCGGCGCAGCTCGCCGGTCGCCAGGTCGCACGAGACGACCGCGACCTCGGCGCTGCCGGGGATCGGCCGCCCCTTCGCGCCGACCTTCCGGCCGGAGAGGTTCGCGAGGACGACGTCCTCCCCGCTGGAGGCGAAGAACTCCAGCACGCCGGCGGTGGGGAAGCGGTCGACGGTCCGCTGCCAGAGCCAGGTCGGCATCCCGGACCCGACGAACAGGCGCACCGGGTGGTGCCGCTCGCCGGGGACGCGGTCGGCCTCGATGAGGTCGCGCAGCAGCGTCCAGGTGTAGGAGACGACCGTGACGCCGTAGCGGCGGACCTCGGACCAGAACGTCGCCGGGTCGTAGGACGTCGCCAGTGCGAGCCGTGACCCGCCGGCCAGCGCCCCGCCGACGCTGGTGAGCAGGCCGGCCGCGTGGTGCAGCGGCGTGACGCTGTAGACGGTGTCGGCCGGGGAGAGCTTCGCCGCCGACGCGGTGCCGTAGGCCGAGCGCGCCCACTGGCCGTTGGTGATCCGATGGCAGCGGGTCGTCGTGCCCTCGCCGGTGAACAGCAGGAAGGCGAGATCCGAGGCGCGGCCGGGGTTGGGGACGTACCACTCGGGGATCTGCACGAGGGCCGGCGTGATGCGCTCGAGGTCGGTGATGCCGGGGCCGAGGGTGCGCGGGGCCCCACCGCCGCCGAGGACGTAGACCGAGACCTTCCGCGCGGCCCGCGCCGCCTCCGCGTGCTCGGGATCGGCGATGATCCGCTTCACGTCGCCGAGGCGCGCCTCGACCGCGGTCGCGCCGTCGGGGCGGAGCATGACCGCGACCGCGCCGATCCGGTTCAGCGCGGCGGTCGCGACCAGCGCACTGGGCCGCGTCGACATCAGGACACCGACGGAGTCGCCGGGCCGGACCCCGATCGAGAGCAGCCCGCGCACGACGTTGTCGACGCGGACGCCGGCGTCGGCGTAGGTGTGTCCGCGGCCGTCGAAGACGAAGAAGTGGTCGGCCGCGTTGTTCCGGGTGCGCTCCTCGAGGAGGGCACCGACCGAGACGCGCTCGTCGGCGGACAGCCGCTCGAGCCGGGCCAGGCGCGGCAGCACGTGCTGGGCGTCGCCGGCGAGACTGATCAGCGCGCGCAGGCCGCCGGCCGCGGCGCCGAGGCCTGACCACGCAACGGTGACCGCGTACCCGGCGACGTCGACGCCCGCGTGCAGCGGCGCGGTGTTGGGGCGCGGCTCGAACTCGGCGTCGACGTCGAGGACCGCGATGGCGTCGGGTCGGTCCTCGGCACGGCCGCCGCGCAGCTCGCGCCAGGTGACCCAGTCGGCCACGCGCGGCCAGGTCGCCCGGCTCGCGCCGGAGCCGACGACCATCCCGAAGTGCCCGGTCGGCACCTCGACCTCGAAGGTGTCGGCCTTCGGGGCGGCGCGGGCGATCGCGCGCACCGACGGCGGCGGGGCGATCGAGTCCAGCGTCCCGACGAAGGCGAGAACGGGGCAGGTGATGTCGGCGAGCGTCGACATGACGTCGCCGATGACGAAGCCGCCCTGCAGCATCCGGTTGTGGGCGAGGAAGTTCTTCACGAACTCCGCGATCGCCGGGCCGGGATAGGCGACGTAGCCGTTGTTGTCGAGGAACTGCCGCTGGCCCTCGCGGGGAAGCAGCGCCTCCCGGTCGTGGAGCTGGAGCAGGAAGTGCAGGCGCGTCCGCGTCGACTTGACCGGGTCGAGCAGGCGGAACCCGAACCGGCTCGCCCACGCGGGCAGGCTCACGTGCACGAGGACGTGGTCGGCGAGCAACCCCGCGACCTCGGTGATGACGTCCTCCGCGACGACGCCGAACACCCGCGTCGCCCGGGAGTCCACCGGCGCCCCGAACGTGATCAGGCTGGCGATGCCGGAGCTGCGCCGGTACGCCGCGACCTGGTAGGCGAACATCCCGCCCTGCGAGTAGCCGGACAGGTGGACGTCGCGGTTCGTGTGCGCGCGGACCAGGTCGACCGCCTCGTGAACGGCGAGGACGTGGTCGACGACGGTCCGCTTGAGGCCGCCCTCCTCCCGCTCCGGCGCGCCGAAGTCGACCACCCAGGGGTCCAGCCCGGACTCGTGGAGGAACCGCACCGCGCTGGTCGAGGGGGAGACGTCGTAGACGTCGGCGGACATCATCAGCGGTGGCACGAGCAGGACCGGGGCGCCGGAGTTGACGTCGTCCGGGAAGTAGCGGCGGAGCCGGAACATCGACCGGCGGGCGACGACGGAGAACTCGCTCGGCAGCTCGCCGGTCAGCAGTCCGCCGTACCGGATCACCTCCGACGCGTTCGCGACCGTCGCCCCCAGCTGGCGCACCGGTCCGGTCAGGCGGGAGAGATCCACGGGGACAGTCTGGCGTCTTCTAGATCCAGGTCTTGAACCACATCCGGTCCAACCACTCGCCGCGCGGCAGGGAGCCGCCGGTGAGCAGCGGATACAGGTAGAAGAAGTTTCCGACGATCAGCAGCACCAGCGCCCCGGCGGCCCAGGCGCCGAGCTGGCGCCGGCGGCGTTCCCGCTTGCTCGCCCCGACCCCGGGGGCGGGGCCGACGAGCGCGCCGAGCGCCATCGTCAGGCCGAGGACGAGGTACGGCAGGAACGAGATCGCGTAGAAGAAGAACATCGGGCGGTCCTCGTACCGGAACCACGGGAGCCAGCCGGCCGCGATGCCGCCGAGGACCGCGCCGGCGCGCCAGTCCCGCGCGCCGGCCCAGCGCCAGATCAGCCAGACCAGGGCGGCGGTGGCGGCCCACCAGAGCATCGGCGTCCCGATGCCGAGGACCTCGCGGACACAGCGCCGCGCCTCGCAGCCGTGCTCGCCCAGATCGTCGTCCTCGGACCAGTACGCGACCGGCCGGGCGAGGACGAGCCAGCCCCAGGGGTGGGACTCGTACGGGTGATCGTCCGTCAGATTCGTGTGGAAGACCTTCATCTCGTCGTGGTAGTGCCACAGCGAGCGGATCGCGTCCGGGATGAAGGGGAATGCGGTGTCGCGGTCGGACGCCCACTGGCGTGACCAGCCGCCGCCGGTCGCGAGCCAGCCGGACCAGCTGACGACGTACACGACCGCCGACAGCCCGACGAGCGAGACGAACGCCGGGACCGCGTCGCGCCGGAGCATCGAGCGCAGCGGCTTCGGCTCGCCCGCGACGGCGCGGGCGCTGCGGTCCCAGAGGACGGCGAGGATCCCGAAGACCGCGAGAAACGGGAGCGCGCTCCACTTCGTGCCGACCGCGAGGCCGCAGCACAGGCCGGCCGCGATCCGCCAGGGCCGGACGCCGAGGCGAAGGCGTTCCCCGGCCTTGCCCCGGTCGACGAGGCGTTGGGCGCGTTCGAACGCGTGATCGCGGTCGACGAGCAGGCACGCGAACGCCGCGAGGAGGAAGAAGGAGAGGCTGCCGTCGAGCAGGGCCGTCCGGCTCATCACGACCGCGAGCCCGTCGACCGCGAGCAGGAACCCCGCCAGGCAGCCGAGCACGATCGAACGCGTCAGCCGGATCCCGACCCGGGCGATGAGGAAGATCGACGCCGTCCCGATGACCGCGACCCCGAGCCGCCAGCCCACCGCGTCCAGGCCGCCGACCTTCTCCCCGAGCGCGATCACCCACTTCCCGACCGGCGGGTGGACGATGAACGTCGCCCGGTCGAGCAGGATCTCCTCGCTGCCCTCGACGAGCTTCGCGTCCGCGTTCCGGACGTACGCCCGCTCGTAGCCGTGGTTGAGGATCGACCACGAGTCCTTGACGTAGTACGTCTCGTCGAAGACCACCGCGTTCGGCCGGCCGAGGTTCCAGAACCGCAGGAACCCCCCGAACACCGTCACCAGCAGCGGCCCCAGCCACGCCCAGAGCCCGGTCGGCATCGGCCCGAGGGACCCCCGCACCCGCGCGGGGCCCCCTGGCGTGCTCACGGCCAAGATCGTAGGGAGCCCCGTCCTCCGCCCCGCGCCCCCGCGCCGCCCCCGCCGCGCCGTCGCTGTTCCGCCCCGCCGCGCCGTCGCTCTGCTCATGCATGAGCGGGTGGTGGCTCCTCCATGACTGGGTGGTCGAAATTCGCCCTCGCGATGTCCGAATTTCGACTCCCCGCTCATGCATGAGCGGAGTGCGAGGTCACCGGGCGGGAGGATGGGGCCGTGACGGGACAGGGCGGCGCGGACTCGGGCGAGGTGGACGCGGGCGGGGTGCTGGTGCTCGCGGGGACGCCGATCGGTGACTACGCGGACGCGGCGCCGCGGCTCGTGACCGAGCTCGGGAGCGCAGACGTCGTCGCGGCCGAGGACACGCGCCGGTTGCGTCGGCTCGCCGCGGGGCTCGGGGTCGAGGTCCGGGGCCGGGTCGTCTCCTACTTCGAGGGCAACGAGGCCGGGCGGACGCCGGAGCTGCTCGAGGCCCTGACCGCCGGCGCGCGGGTCCTGCTCGTGACCGACGCCGGGATGCCGTCGGTCTCCGACCCGGGGTTCCGGCTCGTGGCCGCGGCCGTGACCGCCGGGGTCCGGGTGACGGTCGTGCCGGGGCCGTCCGCGGTCCTGGCGGCGCTCGCGGTGTCGGGGCTCCCCGTCGACCGGTTCTGCTTCGAGGGATTCCTGCCGCGCAAGGCGGGGGAGCGGCGGGCCCGGCTCGCCGAGCTCGCGACCGAGCCGCGGACGTCGGTCTACTTCGAGGCGCCGCACCGCCTCGCCGAGTCGCTCGCCGCGATGGCCGAGGCCTTCGGCGCCGACCGCCCGGCCGCGGTCTGCCGGGAGCTGACCAAGACCTACGAGGAGGTGCGCCGCGGTGGCCTCGCCGACCTCGCCGCCTGGGCCGCCGACGGGGTCAAGGGCGAGATCACCGTCGTCGTCGCCGGCGCGCCCCCGGCCGAGGCCGGCGCCGTCGCGCCCGCCGAACTCGCGGCCCGCGTCGCCGATCGCGAGGCCGCCGGCGAGACCCGCAAGGAGGCGATCGCCGCCGTCGCCGCCTCGGCCGGCCTCCCCAAGCGCGAGGTCTTCGACGCCGTCGTCGCCGCCAAGCGCGCGCGCTCCTGACCAACTTCTCCTGCGCGCCGCGCCCTTCGCGGGGCCTCGATAGGCGCGCCGCGCCGCAGAAGTCGGCCCCGACCCCCAACTTCTCCTGCGCGCCGCGCCCTTCGCGGGGCGTTGATAGGCGCGCCGCGCCACAGAAGTCGACCCCGACCCCCTACTTCTCCTGCGCGCCGCGCCCATCCCGGGGCCTCGATAGGCGCGCCGCGCCGCAGAAGATCGGGACGGGGACGGGGACGGGGACGGGGACGGGGACGGGGACGGGGACGGGGACGGGGACGGGACGGGCCGGGCCGGGCCGAACCACCCCGGGATGACGTCCCGCAGGGGGTGGGTGTCGGCCCCGGAGCGGGCTGACAAGGGGCGCGCCGGGGACGTCATCCCGCGAGGAAAAGGGGTGGCGGTCCGCGCCTAGGATCGACGCATGGCTTCCCCCCGTCACATCCTCACCGCGGTCGCGTGGCCGTACGCGAGCGGACCGCGGCACATCGGACACGTCGCCGGGTTCGGCGTCCCGTCGGACGTCTTCAGCCGGTACCAGCGGATGGCCGGGAACAACGTCCTGATGGTGAGCGGGACGGACGAGCACGGGACGCCGATCCTGGTCGCGGCGGACAAGGAAGGGCTCAGCCCCAAGGGTCTCGCGGACCGCTACAACAAGGTCATCACCGAGGACCTGCGCGGCCTCGGGCTGACCTACGACCTCTTCACGCGGACGAGCACGCGCAACCACTACGCGATCGCGCAGGAGATCTTCCTCGGGCTGCACCGCAACGGCTACGTCATCCCGAAGACGATGATGGGCGCGGTCTCGCCGTCGACCGGCCGGACGCTGCCCGACCGCTACATCGAGGGCACCTGCCCGATCTGCGGGTACGACGGCGCGCGCGGCGACCAGTGCGACAACTGCGGCAACCAGCTCGACCCGGCCGACCTGATCAACCCGGTCAGCAAGATCAACGGGGAGACGCCGCGGTTCGTCGAGGAGGAGCACTACTTCCTCGACCTGCCCGCGTTCGCGAACGCGCTCGGGTCGTGGCTGCAGTCCAAGGGCGGGGACTGGCGTCCCAACGTCCTGAAGTTCAGCCTCAACCTGGTCGACGACCTGCGCCCGCGCGCGATCACCCGCGACATCGACTGGGGCGTGCCGGTCCCGCTCGACGGCTGGCGCGACCGCAACGACAAGCGCCTCTACGTCTGGTTCGACGCGGTCATCGGCTACCTGTCGGCGAGCGTCGAGTGGGCGCGCCGTTCCGGCGACCCGGACGCGTGGAAGGCCTGGTGGCACAACCCGGACGCCGAGGCCTACTACTTCATGGGCAAGGACAACGTCGTCTTCCACTCGGTGATCTGGCCGGCGCTGCTGCTCGGCTACTCGGGCCGGGGCGATCAGGGCGGCACGCCGGGCGAGCTCGGTGCGCTCAACCTGCCGAGCGAGGTCGTCTCGAGCGAGTACCTGACGATGGAGGGCAAGAAGTTCTCCTCCTCGCGCTCGATCGTCATCTTCGTCAAGGACTTCCTCGCCCGGTACGACGCCGACGCGCTGCGGTACTACCTCGCCGTCGCCGGGCCGGAGACTTCTGACACCAACTTCACCTGGGACGAGTTCCTGCGCCGCAACAACGACGAGCTCGTCGCGGGTTGGGGGAACCTGGTCAACCGCTCGATCTCGATGGCCGCGAAGAACTTCGGCGAGATCCCGCAGCCCGGTGAGCTCCTCGACGTCGACCGCGAGGTTCTCGCGACCGCGAAGGCCGCGTTCGGTCCCGTCGGCGACCTGCTCAACCGGTCGCGGCAGAAGGCGGCGATTTCCGAGGCGATGACGGTCGTCGCGGCCGCGAACAAGTACCTGTCGGACACCGCGCCGTGGAAGCTCAAGGAGGGCGAGGAGAACAGGGCTCGCCAGGCCACGATCCTCCACACCGCGCTCCAGTTGGTCGACGACTGCAAGGCGCTGCTGACGCCGTTCCTCCCGCACAGCTCGCAGAAGGTCCACGAGCTGCTCGGCAACTCCGACGTCTGGGCGCCGACGCCCCGCATCGACGAGGTGTCCGAGGAGGGCAACGACGACTATTCGGTGCTGCGCGGGGACTACACGTCCGCGTCCGCGGTCTGGGCGTCGCGCCCGATTGCCGCCGGCACCAGGCTCGAGCCGCCGAAGCCGATCTTCACGAAGCTCGACCCGTCGATCGTGGACGAGGAACTCGCGCGCCTGGCAGCTGACATGTGATGGGCGGCGAGTAATGGCGCAGCGGCAACGCCGGGACGGCAAGGAGAACACCGACGCAGCACCGCCCGCCCCGGAGCCGCTCGAGGTTCCGGTGCCCGACGCGCACACGCACCTGGACCTGCAGGAGCCCGACGTCGGCGCCGCGGTCGCGGCCGCGACCGCGGTCGGCGTCCCGACGCTGATCCAGATCGGCATCGACGTCCCGTCCTCGCACTGGGCGGCGGACGTCGCGGCCGAGCACGACGCGGTGTGGGCCACGGTCGCGCTGCACCCCAACGAGGCCCCGCGCCTGGCGGACCTCGACGCCGCTCTTGCCGAGATCGACGCCCTGGCGGCGCGGCCGGAGGTACGGGGGATCGGCGAGACCGGGCTCGACTACTTCCGCACCGAGGGCGAGAACAACCACGCGCTGCAGCAGGAGTCGTTCCGCCGGCACATCGAGATCGCCAAGCGGCACGACAAAACCCTGGTGATCCACGATCGTGACGCCCACTCAGATGTCTTGCGCATCCTGCGTGAGGAAGGCGCTCCGGAGCGTGTCGTCTTCCACTGCTACTCCGGCGACGTCGGCATGGCGCGCACGTGCGCGGACGCGGGCTACGTTCTGTCGTTCGCAGGCAATGTCACGTACAAGGCGAACCAGTACCTGCGGGACGCGCTGGCCTTCGCCCCGCGGGACCTGCTCCTGGTCGAGACCGACGCCCCGTTCCTGACCCCGCTGCCGTTCCGCGGCCGGCCCAACGCGCCGTACCTGATTCCCTTGACGGTGCGGGCGATGGCGCAGGTCAGGGGCGAGGACCCCAACGAGCTCGGCGTGGCCCTCGCGGCCACGACGGAGCGGATGTTCGGCCCGTTCTGACGGTCGGCTCGGGCGTGTCGCGCGAGGCGAATTGGGCCCGTTCGGCCGAATTGCCCGCGTGAGGTATCTCGCACCGTTTTCCCCAGGTCCGAAGGTCAACAAAAGACCCGAATCGGACTTGCCTTTGGTGTCGATCAAGAACCAAAGACACGCAAAGTCCAGGGGAATTGTGTTCTGAGCGCCTCGGACACGCCCGCGACCAACTCGTAACGTCGTGCACATGACTCGTCGCCAGGAGCGCCGTTTTCGCGCGCCGAACCGCCGGGAGAGGGCTCTCAGCGGTTTGCCAGGCAGCGAAGTCGGTGCTTATCGTCCTGCGCTCAGTGGCCGGGATCGGAGTACTGGCCCGGGATCGCAGAGCCCCTCCCACCCCGGTACCGGCGTCCGCGCCGAGGCCGGCGGGGCCGAGTGGAACCGGGACCACCGTGCCCGGGTAGCTCGACGTCTGGAGCACCGTGCATACATCTGAGCCGACGTCTGCCCCCGCGCAGATGCCGTCGTCGCCCGGCCGAAAGGTGCGGCGTCGTCGTCAGTGGGCCATTCACGCGGCGATCGTGGCCGCGATGGTCGTGGGTGTGACGGCTTTCGTCAGCTTCGACAAGACCATCGAGCTGACCGTCGACGGTGAGACGAAGAAGGTGCACACCTTCGCCGGCACCGTCGCCGGAGTCCTCGAGCGCGAGGGCATTCAGGTCACTGAGCACGACGTCGTGGTTCCCCCGCTCGACCGTCCGGTCGCGGAGGGCCAGCGCATCGCGATCCGGTTCGGCCGCCCGATCGACCTCGAGGTCGACGGCGCCACCCGTCGCGTGTGGGTCACGGCGACCAGCGTCGACGCCGCTCTCGGCGAGCTGGGTCTGCGCGACGACAACATGTACGTCTCCGCGTCGCGGTCCTCCGCGATCGGCCGCGAGGGCCTCAAGCTCCGCGTCCTCACCCCGCGTGACGTCACCGTCGTCGCGGACGGCAAGACCCGCGAGCTCTCGACGGTCGCGACGAGCGTCCGCCAGGTTCTCCTCGAGGCCGGCATCTCGCTCGGTGCGCTCGACGAGGTCGGCCCGAAGCTCGACGCCGCTCCGAAGGACGGCTCGACGATCCGCGTCGTCCGCGTCGACTCGCGCCGCATCACGGTGAAGGTCGACATCCCCTTCAAGGTCCGCGAGATCAAGGACCGCACGATGTACTTCGGCGAGACGAAGGTCGTGAAGAAGGGCGTCAAGGGCGTCAAGGAGCTGACGCTCGACCTGATCAGCAAGGACGGCAAGGTCGCCAAGCGCGACACCGTCTCCAGCCGGGTTCTCAAGGAGCCGGTCGAGCAGGTCGTGCGCATCGGCACCAAGGCAGGCCAGTACGGCCGCACCGGCGCCGAGAACCTGAACTGGGCCGCGCTCGCGGAGTGCGAGTCGGGCGGGAACCCGCGTGCGGTGAACCCGGCCGGTCCGTACTACGGGCTCTACCAGTTCAACGCCCCCACGTGGCGCTCGGTCGGAGGCTCCGGCCTCCCGCACCAGGCCCCGCCGCGTGAGCAGACCTACCGGGCCCAACTCCTCTACAAGGAGCGCGGCGCGAGCCCCTGGCCCGTGTGCGGCCGCCGCCTCTTCTCCTGAGGCCCTGTCAGAAAGCTAGAGCCGACGCACGTCCAACGGCGTCTCCACGGCGCGGCCGTTCACTCCCGCAACGGAGTAGGCGGCCGCGTCGTCGCGTTCGATCAGGGCCTCGACGAACTCGGTGCCCCGGTAGAGCAGACCGGCGCCGTCGGAGGTCGCGTAGCCGTCCGGCAGCGTCCCGTCGGCGACGAGGCGGTGGAACAGCGGACGGCGCTGGGACTCGGAGTCGTAGTGGACGCCGTTGGAGAACGGCAGCAGGGCGAGGCCGTTCGTGACCGGACGCAGGTCCGGGCCGAACGAGTCGGTCGTCCCGCCGACGTGCCAGCACAGCGAGCCCGCGCTGACGCCGGTGAGCACCACGCCGGCCTCCCAGGCCGTCCGCATCGCGACGTCGACGCCGTGCAGGCGCCACATCGCCAGCAGGCCCGCGGCGCTGCCGCCGCCGACCCAGATCACGTCCTGGGCGAGCAGGTGCGCGGAAATGTCCGGGACGTTCGGCATCGGGAACAGCGCGAGATGACTGGGCACCCAGCCGGCGACCTGCGCGGCCTCGTAGAGCAGGGTCAGCATCGCGCGGTCGTCGCCGAGGGCGGTCGTGAGCAGGCAGATCCGCGGCGCCCGGCCGGCCACCCCGGACAGCTCGACGGCGTACTCCGTGAGCGGCGAGAACTCGTACCGGGTGCGGTGGCCGAGCTGGAGGCCGCCGCTGGTCGCCAGAATGGTGGGCGCGTCTGCAGGCATGAGGGAAACGTACGGGGATCGGAGCGCACGTGAGCGACGGCCTGCTGGGGCCCGCACAGATCCGCGCGCTCGCTGCCGAGCACGGGATCAGCCCCACGAAGACCCTCGGGCAGAACTTCGTCATCGACCCGAACACGGTGCGGCGCATCGTGCGCGTCGCCGAGGTCGGGCCGTCCGACGTGGTGCTGGAGGTGGGCCCCGGCCTCGGGTCGCTGACGCTCGCCCTGCTGCCGGCCGCCGCGCGCGTCGTCGCCGTCGAGATCGACCCGCGCCTGGCCGCCGCGCTGCCGGGGACGGTGGCGGCGCAGGCGCCGGAGCGGGCCGACCGTCTCGACGTCGTCTGCGCGGACGCGCTACGGGTCGCCGCGGCCGACCTGCCCGCGGAGCCGACCGCGCTGGTCGCGAACCTGCCCTACAACGTCGCGGTGCCGGTGCTGCTGCACGCGCTGGAGACGTTCCCGTCGCTCGCGCGGGCGCTGGTGATGGTCCAGGCCGAGGTGGCCGAGCGGCTCGCCGCGACGCCCGGCAGCCGCGTCTACGGCGTCCCGTCGGTGAAGGCGCGCTGGTACGCCGAGGTCAGCCGGGCCGGTTCGGTGGGGGCGGCGGTGTTCTGGCCGGCGCCGCGGGTCGAGTCCGGGTTGGTGCTGCTGCGGCGGCGCGAGCCCCCGGCCGCCGACCGCGCCGAGACGTTCGCGGTGATCGACGCCGCCTTCGCGCAACGGCGCAAGATGCTGCGCGCCGCGCTCGCGGGGTGGGCCGGGTCGTCCGCCGCCGCGACCGCCGCGCTCGAGGCCGCGGGCGTCGACCCCACCGCCCGCGGGGAGGCCCTCGACGTGGGTGACTTCGCCCGCATCGCCGCCCACAGGCCGCGCCCGTAGGGTCGGGCCGCACTAGGTTGAGCGCCGGGGGGTAGTCCGCCTCCCGAGGAGGGGAGGACCAGCGTGCGGCAGAGCGTGACCGTGCGCGCCCCGGCGAAGGTCAACCTCCAGCTCGCGGTCGGCCCCCTGCGCGAGGACGGGTACCACGACCTCGCGACGGTCTTCCACGCCGTCGGTCTCTACGACGACGTCATCGCCGAGCCCGCCGAGGACATCGCGGTCACGCTCGCCGAACCCGACCCCGAGGTCCCGCTCGACGAGGGCAACCTCGCCGTGCGCGCCGCGAACGCCCTCGCCGAGGCGACCGGGATCGCTGAGGGCGTGCACCTGCGCCTGGTGAAGCGCATCCCCGTCGCGGCCGGGCTCGCCGGCGGCAGCGCCGACGCGGCCGCGACGCTCGTCGCCTGCGACGCGCTGTGGGGCACCGCGCTCTCCCGCGAGGAGCTCGCCGGGATCGCGGCGACGCTGGGGTCGGACGTCCCGTTCGCGCTGCTCGGCGGGACGGCGATCGGCACCGGACGCGGGACGCTGCTCTCGCCGGTGCTCGGGCGCGGGGAGTTCCACTGGGTGCTCGCGGTCGCGGCCGAGGGCCTGTCGACGCCGACGGTGTACGCCGAGTGTGACCGGCTGCGCCATGCCGCGGGTGTCGAGGTTCCGGAGCCGGCCGTCGACGACGCGCTGATGGCGGCGCTGCGCTCCGGGGACGCGAAGGCGCTCGGGGCCGCGCTGTCCAACGACCTGCAGGACGCCGCGGTCGGGCTGCGGCCCGCCCTGGCCCAGACCCTCGGCGCCGCGGCCGAACTCGGCGCGCTCGGGGCGATCGTCTCCGGCAGCGGCCCGACGGTCGCGTTCCTGGTCCGCTCGCCCGAGGCCGCGATCGACGTCGCCGTCGGGCTGACCGCGATGGGCCTGTGCCGCGACGTGAAGCGGGCCGGCGGCCCCGTCCCCGGCGCCAAGGTGCTCCGTACGTGACCGAGTGCGTCCGACCATGAGCAACCTCGTCAATCTCGAAGCCGTCTCGAAGGCCTACGGCCCGACGCGGCTGCTCGACGGTGTCTCCCTCGGCCTCGCGGCGGGGGAGCGGATCGGTGTCGTCGGCCGCAACGGCGCCGGCAAGTCGACGCTGCTGCGCGTGCTGTCGAAGGTCGAGGAGCCCGACACCGGACGCGTCACGCACTCCGGTGGGCTGCGCGTCGCGGTGCTGTCGCAGGCGGACAACCTCGACCCGGAGCTGACGATCCGTCAGGTCGTGGTCGGCGATCGCCCCGAGCACGAGTGGGCGGGCGACGCCCGCGTGCGCGCGGTCTTCTCCGGCCTGTTCGGTGGGCTGTCGCTGCCGGCCTTCCCGGCGGGGCTCGACACGGTCGTCGGGCCGTGCTCGGGCGGTGAGCGGCGCCGGATCGCGCTCGCGCGTGAGCTGATCGCCGCGCCGGACCTGCTCGTCCTCGACGAGCCGACCAACCACCTCGACGTCGAGGGCATCGCGTGGCTCGCGGAGCACCTCGCCTCCTCGCCGCAGGCGCTGCTCGTCGTGACGCACGACCGGTGGTTCCTGGACGCGGTCTGCACGCGGACGTGGGAGGTCTCCGACGGCGCGGTCCACGCCTACGAGGGCGGGTATGCGGCGTACGTCCTCGCGAAGGCGGAGCGGCAGCGCGTCGCGCAGGCGACCGAGGAGCGCGCGGCGAACCTCGCGCGCAAGGAGTTGGCCTGGCTGCGGCGCGGCCCGCCGGCGCGGACGTCGAAGCCGAAGTTCCGCATCGACGCGGCGAACGCGCTGATCGAGCGCGAGCCCCCGGCGCGGGACTCGCAGGAGCTCGTCCGGTTCGCGAGCGCGCGCCTCGGCCGGACCGCGTACGAGCTGCACGACGTCACGCTGAAGGTCGGCGACAAGATTCTGTTGGACCGTCAGACGTGGAACCTCGGCCCGGGCGACCGGGTCGGCCTCGTCGGGGTCAACGGGAGCGGGAAGACCTCGCTCGTGCGCCTGCTGCTGGGGCAGCTGTCCCCGGCGTCGGGGTCGGTGAAGGTCGGCGTGACGGTGAAGGCGGCCCATCTCTCGCAGGAGGTGGGCGAGCTCGACCCGACCGAGCGGGTGCTGACCTCCGTCGAGCGGATCGCGAAATACATCACGCTCGGCAAGAAGGAGCACACCGCGTCCTCGATGCTCGAGCGGTTCGGGTTCACCGGGAACCGGCAGTGGGCCCCGGTCGGCGACCTCTCCGGCGGTGAGCGCCGGCGGCTGCAGCTGCTGCGGCTGCTGATGACCGAGCCCAACGTCCTGTTCCTCGACGAGCCCACCAACGACCTCGACATCGAGACCCTCACCCAGCTCGAGGACCTCCTCGACGGCTGGCCCGGCACCCTCCTCGTCGTCAGCCACGACCGCTACTTCCTCGAGCGGACCACCGACACCGTCCAGGCCCTCCTCGGCGACGCCCGGCTGCGCATGCTCCCGGGCGGCGTCGACGAGTACCTCGCCCTCCGCGCCGCCGCATCCGCGCCCGCCGCTGCGCCGGGCGTCGACAGCGCGGTTCCCGCGAAGGCCGCCGCGTCCGGCGCCGACGCCCGCGCCGCCCGCAAGGAGCTGACCCGCATCGAGCGCCGGCTGGAGAAGATCGCCGCCGCCGAGGCCGACCTTCACGACCAGCTCGCGACCCACGCCAGCGACTACGCGAAGGTCGCCGAGCTCGACGGCACCCTCCGCGAACTCGCCGCCGAGAAGGCCTCCCTCGAGGAGCAGTGGCTCCTCGCCGCCGAGCTCGCCGACGGCTGACCCCCGCTTTCGCGCCTCGTCTTCACCAGCCAGGACCCTGCTTCACCAGCCGGGCAGGGCCGGTGAAGAAGGGCCCAGCTGGTGAGGCGCGCGGCTCAGCCGGTGAAGCTGGCGCGCGTGTGGCCGAAGCGGGCTCAGACGCGACCGGGTCGCCGCCGAGAAGGCCTCCCTCGGGGAGCAGTGGCTCTCCGCCGCCGAGCTCGCCGACAGCTGACCCCCGCTTTCGCGCCTCGTCTTCACCAGCCAGGACCCTGCTTCACCAGCCGGGCAGGGCCGGTGAAGAAGGGCTCAGCCGGTGAAGCGCGCGGCTCAGCTGGTGAAGCGCGGGGCTCAGCCGGTGAAGCGGGGTCACTCGGGATTGTCGAAGGGGGCGACGAGGTCGCGGAGGAGGTCGGCGAGGAGGTCGCGCTGGCGGTCGGTGAGGCCGGCGAGGAGCTTCTGCTCGTGGGCGAGGAGGTCGGTGAGGGTGTCGTCGACGACGGCGCGGCCCTGGGGGGTGAGGACGACGAGGACGCCGCGGCGGTCGGCGGGGTCGGGCTCGCGGCGGACGAGTTCCTTCGCGGCGAGGCGGTCGATCCGGTTGGTCATGGTCCCGGACGTCACGAGGGTCTGGTTCAGCAGCGCGCCGGGGGAGAGCTGGTACGGCTCACCCGAACGGCGGAGCGCGGAGAGGACGTCGAACTCCCACGCCTCGAGGTTGTGCTCGGTGAACGCGCTGCGGCGGGCCCGGTCCAGGTGGCGGGCGAGCCGGGTCACCCGGCTCAGCACCTCCAGCGGCCGGGTGTCCAGGTCCGGCCGTTCGCGTCGCCACGCGGCGACGAGCCGGTCCACCTCGTCCTGCATGAACCCGAATATAGCCACGATATTTTCTTGACATCAAGAGAGTTGTCGATCACGGTGGGTCGGCGGAGGACACCATGTGGGACCCGCAGACCTACCTGACCTACGCCGACGAGCGGACCCGACCCGCGCGCGACCTGCTCGCGGCCGTCGACGTCGAGCAGCCCGCCCGCGTCGTCGACCTCGGCTGCGGCACCGGCACCTCGACGCGGCTGCTCGCCCGCCGCTGGCCGGACGCGGACGTCCTCGGCACGGACTCCTCGCCCGAGATGATCGCCGCGGCCCGGACCGAGCTCGCCGAACCCGGGGCCGCCCTCTGCCGCTACGAGGTCGCAGACGCGTCCACCTGGGCCCCGGACGAGCCCGTCGACGTGTGGTTCTCCAACGCGATGCTCCAGTGGCTGCCGGACCACCTGGACCGGCTCCCGGGCTGGCTGGGCACCGTCGCCCCCGGCGGCGCGCTGGCCTTCCAGGTCCCCGGCAACGTCGAGTCCCCGAGCCACGTCCTGCTCCGCGAGGCCACCCGCAGCCCCGCCTGGCGCGACCGCCTCGCCGGCATCCCCGAGCGCCGGGAGGCCGTCGAGGCCCCCGTCCGCTACGCCGACGTCCTCGCCGCGGCCGGCGCCCGCCCGGACGTCTGGGAGACCACCTACCTGCACCGCCTCGACGGGCCCGATCCGGTGCTGCGCTGGACGAGGGGGACGGCGTTGCGCCCGGTGCTCGCGGTGCTGGAGGGGGACGAAGCAGCGCGCGAGGCCTTCCTCGCCGACTACGGAGCGGCTCTGCGCACCGCGTACCCTCCGAACAGCGACGGGACGGTCACGTTCCCGTTCCGGCGGATCTTCGTCGTCGCCCGCGTCCCGGCCTGATCGAACGGCCGACGCGGTCGGAGCAGGCGCCGACGTCCGTATCAGAGCGATCCGGCCCGGACGGGCAAGGTTCATCCACCGTTCGGATGGGACGCATCACAAGTGGGTGCGGTGGGTAGCTCCCGAACCGTAACCTACGGACACGTAGGTCACTTTCGACCGAGCAGTCCCCGACGAAACGAGCTTCTGCATGGCGACAACCCAGCTGCTTCCGCCGACCCCCGAGGTCAAGGGAACGATGGGATCGGAACGGAAGGGTTGGCTCGAACAGGCCGTTCTGGGGCTCGTCATCGTCGTGCCGCTTCTCGCGGTCGCCGCGATCGTCCCCGTCATGTGGGGCTGGGGGCTGCACTGGCGCGATGTCGTCATCGCCGGCGTCTTCTACGTCATCACCGGATTCGGCATCACCGTCGGGTACCACCGCTACTTCACGCACGGCTCGTTCCGCGCCAAGCGGCCGCTGCGCATCGCGCTCGGCATCATGGGCAGCCTGGCCATCGAGGGCCCGCTGATCCGCTGGGTCGCCGACCACCGCAAGCACCACCAGTTCTCCGACTCCGAGGGTGACCCGCACTCGCCCTGGGGCCACGGCGAGGGCGTCCGCGGGCTGATGCGCGGGCTGTACCACGCCCACCTCGGTTGGCTCTTCGACGAGGAGCAGACGCCGGCCCGCAAGTACGCGCCGGACCTGCTCGCCGACCCCGACATCGTCAAGATCTCGCGCCACTTCCCGACCTGGGTCGCGGTCTCGACCCTGCTGCCGGCGGTGATCGGCGGCCTGTGGTCGATGTCCTGGCAGGGCGCGCTGTCCGCGTTCTTCTGGGCGACGCTGGTCCGCGTCGCGCTGCTGCACCACGTCACCTGGTCGATCAACTCGATCTGCCACGTCGTGGGGAACCGGCCGTTCAAGAGCCGCGACCGTTCCGGCAACGTCTGGTGGCTCGCGATCCTCAGCTTCGGCGAGTCGTGGCACAACCTGCACCACGCCGACCCGACCTCGGCTCGCCACGGCGTCCTCCGCGGTCAGATCGACACCAGTGCCCGCCTGATCTGGATCTTCGAGAGGCTGGGCTGGGCCTCGAACGTCCGGTGGCCCGACGCCAAGCGCCTCGAAGCCCGACGCGCCACCTGAGTCGAGCACGCTCGTCGGCCGAAATTAGGCAGACTGGTCCCATGGCCGAACCTTCCGACTCGAACGGGCGCGCGGCGACCCGTGCCCGGATGTCGGGCAAGGAGCGCCGCCTCCAGCTCGTCGACGTCGGCCGTCGCCTGTTCGCCGAGAAGGGGTTCGAGGGCACCTCGGTCGAGGAGATCGCGGCGAAGGCCGGCGTCTCCAAGCCGGTCGTCTACGAGCACTTCGGTGGCAAGGAAGGCCTCTACGCGGTCGTCGTCGACCGCGAGATCGAGCTCCTCCTCGAGCGCATGACGAACGCGCTGACCAGCCGCAACCCGCGGCAGCTCGCCGAGCAGGCCGCGCTCGCGCTGCTGGAGTACATCGAGACCAACACCGACGGGTTCCGGATCCTCGTCCGCGACTCACCGGTCGCGCAGTCCACCGGCGGCTTCGCGAGCCTGATCTCCGACGTCGCCAGCCAGGTCGAGCACATCATGGTCGCGCAGTTCAAGGCCCGCGGCTTCGATCCGAAGCTCGCCCCGATGTACGCGCAGATGCTGGTCGGCATGGTCGCGCTGACGGGGCAGTGGTGGCTCGACGTCCGCAAGCCGAAGCGGGCCGACGTGGCGGCTCACCTCGTCAACCTCGCCTGGAACGGCCTGGCCCACCTCGAGGCCAAGCCCGCCCTGAAAACGGTCGCCCCCGACGGCACCAAGCCCGTCCGCGGGTCCGGGAAGAACGCGGACTTCCGCGCGAGCAAGTAGCCTCACCTCTGCCGATCCCGGGTCGTCTAAGGGCAGGACAAGCGGTTTTGGTCCGCTTTATGGGGGTTCGAATCCTCCCCCGGGAGCAAGTTGACCGGACGCTGGAGGACCCCGTGAAGCCCGCCGCCGTGATCGTGCTCGCCGCCGGCGAAGGCACCCGGATGAAGTCGTCGACCCCGAAGGTGATGCACACCCTCGGGGGGCGGTCGCTCGTCGGGCACGCCCTGGCCGCCGCCCGGGGCACCGACCCCGAGCGCGTGATCGTCGTCGTCGGCTCCGGCCGGGAACTCGTCACCGCGCACCTCGGTGAGATCGACGCCGACGCCGTGCCGGTCGTCCAGGAGCCCCGCAACGGCACGGGTCACGCGGTCCGCATCGCGCTCGAGGGCGGCGCCCCGGACGTCACCGGCACCGTCCTCGTCGTCTGCGGCGACGTGCCGCTGCTGCGCACCGAGACCCTGCAGGCGCTGCTCGACCACCACGCCGCCGAGGGCAACGCCGCCACCGTGCTGACCGCGATCGTCCCGGACCCGACGGGCTACGGTCGCATGGTCCGTGACGAGAGCGGGGCGGTCACCGCGATCGTCGAGCACCGGGACGCCACCGAGGTCCAGCGCGAGATCGCCGAGATCAACTCCGGCATCTACGCCTTCGACGGCGCCCTGCTGCGCGACGCCCTCGGCCGGCTGCGCACCGACAACAGCCAGGGCGAGGAGTACCTCACCGACACCCTCGAGATCCTGCGCACCGACGGCCACCGCGTCGGCGCCCTGCCGGCGCAGGACTTCAACGAGATCCACGGCATCAACGACCGCGTCCAGCTCGCGCACCTGCGCCGCCTGCTCAACGACCGGGTCTGCGAGCAGTGGATGCGCGCCGGCGTCACGATCGTCGACCCCGCGACGACGTGGATCGACGTCGAGGTCACCCTCGCCCCGGACGTCACGATCGCCCCGAACACCCAGCTGCACGGCCGGACCCGGATCGCCACCGGCGCGGTCGTCGGGCCGAACACGACGCTGACCGACGTCGAGGTGGGGGAGGACGCGACGGTGCTCGCCACCCACGCGACCGACGTCGAGATCGGCCCCGGCGTCTCGACCGGCCCGTTCACGTTCCTGCGGCCGGGCACGAAACTCGCGGCGAAGAGCAAGGTCGGCGCGTTCTGCGAGGTCAAGAACTCCAACCTCGGCATGGGCTCGAAGGTCCCGCACCTGTCCTACGTCGGCGACGGCGACATCGGCGACGGCACCAACATCGGCGCGGCGACGATCTTCGTGAACTACGACGGGCAGACCAAGAACCGCACGAGAGTCGGCGACCACGCCTTCGTGGGCTGCGACACGATGCTCGTCGCGCCGGTCACGGTGCACGACGGGGCGTACGTGGCGGCGGGGTCGGTGATCACCTCCGACGTCCCGCCCGGGGCGATGGCCGTTGCCCGCGGCAAGCAGCGCAACGTCGAGGGCTGGGTCGAGCGCAAGCGCCCGGACTCGAAGTCGGCGAAGGCGGCCGCGGCGGCGCGGGAGGCGGGCCCCGATCGGACGAACGGGTCCTGAACTCCCCCGATTCGCGCGATGAACCGGGCATGAAGGACACTGCTGCCTAGCGTCCCCACCGCATCCGACGCCAGGGCCCCGGAGGAGCAGACCCATGACGGGTATCACGACCACCGGCGAGCGGAAGCTGCTCGTCATGGGGGGCCGCGCCTACCCCGAATTGACCGAGGAGATCGCCTCGGAGCTCGGTATCGAGCCGACCCCCACGACCGCGCTCGACTTCGCCAACGGCGAGATCTACGTGCGGTTCCAGGAGTCGGTCCGCGGCGCGGACACCTTCGTGATCCAGAGCCACGCGACGCCGATCAACCAGGCGATCATGGAGCAGCTGATCATGGTCGACGCGCTCAAGCGCGCCTCGGCCAAGCGCATCACCGTCGTGATGCCGTTCTACGGCTACTCCCGCCAGGACAAGAAGCACCGCGGCCGTGAGCCGATCTCGGCGCGCCTGATCGCGGACCTGTTCCGCACCGCCGGCGCCGACCGCCTCATCTCCGTCGACCTGCACACCGCGCAGATCCAGGGCTTCTTCGACGGCCCCGTCGACCACCTGTTCGCGCTGCCGCTGCTGACCCGTTACGTCGGCAACCGCGTCGACCGCAACCGCCTCACGGTCGTCTCCCCGGACGCCGGCCGCGTCCGCGTCGCCGACATGTGGACCGACCGCCTCGGCGCCCCGCTCGCGATCGTCCACAAGCGCCGCGACCCGAACGTGCCCAACCAGGTCAAGGTCCACGAGGTCGTCGGTGAGGTCGAGGGCCGCACCTGCGTCCTCGTCGACGACATGATCGACACCGCCGGCACCATCACCCAGGCCGCCGACGCCCTGTTCGAGAACGGCGCCGCCGACGTCATCGTCGCCGCGACCCACGCGATCCTCTCGGGCCCCGCCGTGGACCGGCTGAAGAACTCCCGGATCTCCGAGGTCGTCGTCACCAACACGCTCCCCATCGAGGAGGAGCGCCGGTTCGACAAGCTCACGGTGCTCTCGATCGCTCCGCTGATCGCCCGCGCGATCCGCGAGGTCTTCGACGACGGCTCCGTCACCAGCCTCTTCGAGGGCCAGGGCTGACGCCCCACGCGGGGTAAGGGTGTGGCCGGGCGTCCGGTAGGCTTCCGGGGTTGCCCGGCGAGGGAGACCGCCCCGGATTCGGGGTAGGGCCTCCGTGATCGACGGCGAGTCCGGTCCTCCGTGGGCCAGCGCTTGCCGCGCCCACGTCGAGCATCGACCCACCGCCCCCGTACGTGAGAAACACGTTCCACGTTCGTTTGTGAAAGAGGAGTTCCACCGTGGCCGAGGTCAAGATCAGCGCCGAGTCGCGCAGCGAGTTCGGCAAGGGCGCCGCCCGGCGGATCCGCCGCGACCACAAGGTCCCGGGCGTCCTCTACGGGCACGGTCAGGACCCGAAGCACATCACCCTGCCGGGCCACGACCTGATGCTCGCCCTCAAGACGGCGAACGTCCTGCTCTCCATCGACCTGGACGGCAAGAACGAGCTCGCGATCCCGAAGGACGTCCAGCGGGACCCGATCAGGGGCGTGCTGGAGCACGTCGACCTGCTCATCGTGAAGCGCGGCGAGAAGGTCAAGGTCGAGGTCGCCCTGAACGTCACCGGCGAGCCGGTGCCGGACGCCATGGTCGCCCAGGAGCTCAACACCCTCGAGGTGATGGCCGAGGCCACCCACATCCCGTCGGCGTTCGAGGTCGACATCACCGGTCGCCCGATCGGCTCCCAGGTCCTCGCGAAGGAGATCGACCTGCCGACCGGCGTCGAGCTCGTCACCGACCCCGAGCACCTCGCGGTCAACATCATCCCCGTGCCGGTCACCGCGGAGCCGGACGCCGAGGGCGAGGCCGCCGAGGGCGAGGCTCCCGCGGCCGAGGCGGCCGCCGAGGCCGAGGGCGACGCTCCCGCCGAGGCCGCCGAGTAGTTCGACGCGCACTCCCGCGCCCGAACGCTGCACCAGAGGGTTCCCATGTCCGAGGACCGCTGGCTCGTCGTCGGCCTGGGGAACCCCGGGCCGGAGTACGTCGCGAACCGGCACAACATCGGCTTCCTCGTCGTCGAGACCCTGGCCGAGCGGGCCCGCTCGTCGTTCAAGGTCCACAAGGCGCGCGCGGACGTCGCGGAGATCCGGCTGGGCGGCCCGGGCGGGCCGCCCGTCGTGCTCGCCCGGCCGCGCTCGTACATGAACGAGTCGGGTGGCCCGGTCTCCGGGCTGTGCAAGTACTACGACGTCCCGGCCGAGCGGCTGGTCGTGATCCACGACGAGCTCGACCTGCCGTTCGCCGCCCTCCGGGCCAAGTTCGGGGGCGGCGACAACGGCCACAACGGGCTGAAGTCGCTGCGTCGGTCCCTCGGGACGGGCGACTACCACCGGATCCGGTTCGGCATCGACCGGCCGCCGGGGCGCATGGACCCCGCGGCCTACGTCCTGCGCGACTTCTCCGCCGCCGAGCGCAAGGATCTCGACCTCGAGATCGACCGCTGCGCCGACGCGGTCGAGATGCTCGTCCGCGAGGGTCTCGAGCGAACGCAAAATACGTTCAATTCGTGACGTTTCGGACCCCCGCGAGGTGGGGTACGAGCCCGGGCGTTGTGTCGTCGACGACGGTGTCGACGCCGACGTCGACGACGGTGTCGACGCCGGTACATGTCGGGACTCGTCGGGACGGCCTTACCAAGGCCTTTCCCAACCTGGCCCTGCCGATGGGAGGGGTAGGCCGCTGTCGCCCGTAGAAAAAAGTATGGGCCGTCACGCCCGCCCTCTCGGCGGTACCGAACCAGCGTGCGCCCCGGATGCTGCCCCGACGGGGGCCGTGGAGTCGCCGGGCAAAAGTTTCCCGGGCGCGACCGGCCGTCGCCGCGCTCCGCGCCCGTCCGCTGACGCTCCGTCGTCCCAACCCGTCCCCGCCGGCGGCAAGCACCGCGCCCCGAGCATCCCGGAGCCGCCGGCCGTCGTGCCGGTCGACGTGGTGCGCGCCGAGGCCCACCCCGAGACCCGCCCCGCGATCCATACCGAGCCCGCGCCCCGGCCCCGGGGCCACCGGCGGGCCCCGAAGCGCCGGATGCCGATCGCGGTGCCCGCAGCGGCGGGAGCGGCGGTGGCGGTGACCGCCGTCGGCGGCGTCACCCTCGGCGGGGTCGGCGGCAGCACGGGCGGCGTGGCCCTGGAGTCCGTGGCCGGCGCCGGCGCGGCCCCCGACGTCCAGCGGGTCGTCGTCTCCGAGCGGGCGACCCGCGACCAGATGCGGGCCGTCCTCGGCGGCAAGGCCGCGAACCAGGCCCGGGTCCGCGCGAAGGCCCTGCGGGACCAGCGCCTGGCCGTCGCGGCCGCGCAGCGGCTCGCGGCTTTGCAGCGCGCCTGCGGCTACAACCTGTACGCGCAGAAGAACGAGACGCTGAACGCCGAGCAGCAGCGCAACGCGCGGATCATCATCGACGTCGCGCAGCGGATGGGCCTGCCCCCGCGCGCCGCCGTGATCGCGATCGCGACCGCGCTGCAGGAGTCGTACCTGAAGAACCTCCGCGGCGGGCACCTCGACTCCGCCGGTCTGTTCCAGCAGCGCCCGTCGGCGGGCTGGGGCAGCTACTCCCAGGTGACGGACCCGAACTACTCGGCGCGGAAGTTCTACACCGAGCTGACGGAGGTCCGTGGCTGGCACCGGCTGCCGCTGACGGTGGCCGCCCAGGACGTCCAGGTCTCCGCGTTCCCGAACGCGTACGCCCGGTGGGAGCGCATGGCCGCACAGCTCGTCAGCTCGGTGCTGAAGGTCCCCGTCGACTCGCTGAACTGCACTCCGCTGCGCAGCACCTGAGCCGACACCCGAGACACACCCAGGGGGCGGTTACCTCGAGTTAACGCCGTGGTCCCGGTGCGGGAAAAGCGCGCTGGCACGCTCCGGCCGTGCCCCCGATCTCGTACGTCACCGTCCACGGGTACCGCCGCGCGTTCCGCACCGCCGGGAGCGGCCCGCCCCTGCTGCTTCTCCACGGCATCGGCGACAGCTCCGACACCTGGGATCCGGTGATCGACTCCCTCGCCGAGCACTACACCGTGATCGCCCCCGACCTACTCGGGCACGGACGCTCCGACCGGCCCCGGGCCGACTACTCGATCGCCGCCTTCGCCTGCGGGATGCGCGACCTGATCAGCGTCCTGGGCTTCGACCGCGTCACCGTCTGCGGGCACTCGCTCGGCGGCGGCGTGGCCATGCAGTTCGCCTACCAGTTCCCGGAGCGCTGCGAACGCCTCGTGCTCGTGTGCACCGGCGGCGTCGGACCCAAGACGCACCCGCTGTTCCACCTGGTCGCGACGCCCGGCGTCGAGACGCTCCTGCCGCTGCTGCGCCTGCCGGGGGTGCGGACGGCCGGATCGGTCGGCCTTCGGGTGCTGCGGTGGCTCGACACCGACCTCGGCCGCGACGCCGGTGACCTGATGCGCCTGTTCGACGCCCTGCCCGACTCACCGGCGCGCAGCGCGTTCCTGCGGACGTTGCGCGCGGCCGTAGACCGGCGCGGGCAGGTCATCACGATGCTCGACCGCTGCTACCTCGCCGAGGGCATGCCGACGCTGCTCATCTGGGGCGCCCGCGACGCGATCATCCCCGTCGACCAGGCCCACCTCGTCCACGAGGCGATGCCGGGCAGCCGGCTCGAGATCTTCGCCGACGCCGGTCACTTCCCGCACCACACCGACCCGGAGCGTTTCCTCGCCGTCCTCCGCGACTTCCTCGACACCACCGAGCCCGCCGACTACAGCTCCGCCCAGTGGCGCACGCTGCTCCGCACCGGCCGCGGCATGCCCGGTCCGGGCGCCACGCTCGCCGCCGTCCCCGATCCCGCCGAGGACGCGACGATCGGGGCCTGACGGGGCGTCAGTCCTCGCCGCGGCCGAACGCCGTCACCGGGGTCGCGAGCCGTTTGATCGGCTCGCCCTTCAACGCGGCCAGCATGGCGTCGCGCCAGATCGGGCCGGGAAGGGCGCCGCCGAAGAGGGTCTCGTACCGCTGCCCGTCGACGCGGACGTTCTTCAGCGGGCGGGACCCGTCGGGGTAGCCGGCCCACACCGCGGCGGCGAGCTGGGAGGTGAAGCCCGCGAACCAGACCGCGGTCGCGTCGTTGGTCGTCCCGGTCTTGCCGGCTGCGGGCCGGCGGCCGAGGGACATCTTCGCCCCGGTGCGGTCGTCGATGTCACCGTCGATCACGCTCTCGAGGAGCTCGGTCACCCCGCGGGCGACCTCCTTCGGAAGCACCTGCTCGCAGTCGCGGCCGGGAACCTCGAGCTCACCCCCGTCGGGCTCGGTGATCCCGACGATGGCGCGGGAGGCGCAGTGCTTTCCGTCCGCCGCGAACGTTGCGTACGCCTCGGCCAGCCGCAGCGGCGACACCTCGTCGACGCCGAGCACGAACGACGGCACCCGCGAGAGGTCCTCGCCGTCCGCGCGCTTGACGCCCATCTTCTCGGCGAGCTCCGGCGGCGCGCAGGTGCCGACCTCCTCGGCGAGCTGGACGTAGTACGTGTTCACCGACATCGCGGTCGCCTGGGCGAGGTCGAGCGAGCCGAAGCCGCGCTTCTCGTAGTTGCCGACGCCGTAGGGCGGGTACGTGCGGCCGGTCGCGCAGTTGGTGAAGCCGTCCACGGTCACCGACGACGGCGCGCTGAACCGCTTCGAAGGCTCGATGCCCTTCTTCAACGCGGCGGCCGCGACGAAGGGCTTGAACGCCGAGCCGGCCTGGAAGCCCGCGCTGCCGCCCTGGTTGCGGTCGAGGGCGTAATTCACGGTCGTCTCGCCGGCGTCGGTGTCCTCGCCCCAGTCCCGGTTCATCGCGATGGCCCGCACCGCGCCCGTGCCCGGCTCGGTCATCACGATCGCGCTGGCGATGTCGTGGCCGCGCTGAATGTGGTCGTCGACCGACGCCTGCGCCGCCGCCTGCACCTTGGGGTCGAGCGTCGACCGGATCGTCAGACCGCCCTCGTACAAGCGCTCCATGCGTTCGCCGGGGGAGTCGCCCAGGCTCTCCATCGCGCGGACCTCCGCCACGACGTAGCCGCAGAACCACGGGTGCACCGCGTCGGCGCAGCCGAGGCGCAGCGGCGTCGGTTTCAGGTCGAGCGACTCGGACTTGGCGGCCTCGGCCTCCTCGCGGCTGATCCGGCCGACCTCGGCCATGCGGGTCAGGACGACGTTGCGGCGCTGGGTCGCGTTCTCCGGGTTCTTGATCGGGTCGTACGCGGTGGGGGAGCGCACGATGCCGGCGAGCAGCGCTGCCTGAGGCAGCGTCAGGTCCTTCGCAGGCTTGCTGAAGTAGCGTTGGCTGGCGACCTGGACGCCGTACGCCCCGTTGCCGAAGTACACGAGGTTCAGGTACCGCTCGAGGATCTCGTCCTTGTCGAGGCGGCTCTCGACCGCCAGGGCCGCGCCCATCTCCCGGACCTTGCGGGAGATCGTCGTCTCGGTCGCGCGGCTGACGTCGTCGTCGTTCTCGGCGGCCGCGACCTGCGCCTGCTTGACGTACTGCTGCGTCAGCGTCGAGCCGCCCTCCTTGACGCCACCCGCCGCGATGTTCGCCGTCAGGGCACGCACCATGCCGACGGGGTCGATGGCGCCGTGGTCGTAGAAGCGGTTGTCCTCGATCGCGAGCACCGCGTCCTGCAGCACCGGCGCGACGTCGGCGAGGTCGACGTCGACGCGGTCCTGCACGCCGAACGTCGCAATCACCGACCCGTCGGTGGCGAGCACGCTCGAGCGCCGCGGGGCGTCGGGCGCGACCGCCGAGGACGGGATCCACTCCTCCAGCGCCACGGCCTGAGACTCCGTCAGCGAGTACAACCCGGCCGACAGCGTCGCCAGCAGGGCGAACACCACGGCCCCGATCGCGCCGACGACACGCGGTCCCCCGGCCCGGATCTGCTTCCCCAGGTTCACGCACGTTCCTCCGCGCCGGCACCCTCCGTCGGACCGCCCGTCAGGCCGACCTGGTCCACCACGCGGTGGTACCGCTCACCGATCAGACCGCCCGTGATCGCGCCGAGCGCCGCGACGCCGAGCGCACCGAGCCCGAGCACCGCCGTCGCGATGCTCGGCAGCAGGGAGAGCGCGACGTCTCGGAAGCCGAGGTCGAGCACGAGGGCGAGCAGGAACAGTGCGACCGGCACGCCCACCGTCCATCCGCAGACCGCGACGCCCTGCAGGAGTCCGTCGAACCGAGCCATGCGCGCGGCCACGTAGCCGCCGCAGAGGAAGGCGCCGAACAGGACGACCGCGAGCAGGATCGCGCCGAGGATGCTGACCGCGACCGCGTTGGACGCGGCACCGTCGGTGGCGCTGTCCGGGTCGGTGCCGAGCACGACGCCGATCGCGATCATCAGCGTGAGGACGCCGAGGGTGAGCAGCACCGTCATGCCGACCGCGGTGACCCAGCCGAAGAACGCGGCGCCGATCTTCACACCGCCGAACACCCGGCGCTGCCGGGCGATCACGGTCGCCGGGTCGAGTTGCTGCTGCCGTCGGCGTGGGCGCAACTGCGCGGGCAGGAGCGTCCGGCGCCGGTGCGTCGGCCGACCGCCGATGGTGGCGTCGGTCGGGGATCCGGTGGTGCGAATCCGGGCCGCGCTGGACCGGGCTGGGCTCACCGACACGGTTCGGCTCCTCGGGTCGTGGACGGGTGGGACCGCGGACGGGGGGTGCGCGCCGGCCCGGCGCGCTCGAGCAGGGCGAGCGCCTCGCGGGCGGAAGCCGGGCGTTCGGACGTGCGCAGGCGGGTGCAGGCGTCGATGACGTCCCAGAGGACGGGCGGCGCGCTCGCGCCGACGCAGACCTCGAGCAGCACGCCGCACGAGTACAGGTCGGAGCGGTAGGTCGGGGCGACACCTTCGAGCACCTCGGGTGCGACGTACCGCGCGGTGCCCATGACCTCGCCGGTCTGCGTCAGGCGCGCGGCGGCGGGGGAGAGCGCGATGCCGAAGTCGAAGAGCTTCGCCTCGCCGGTGTCGGTGAGCAGCAGGTTCGACGGCTTGATGTCGCGGTGCACGACCCCGGAGTCGTGCACGTAGGCGACGGCCTCCAGCATGTGCCGCGCGAGCGTCATCGCGTCGGGCGGGTCGTCGGCCTTCATCCGCTGGGCGAGGGTCTTCCCGCGCACGTACTCCATCGCGAGGTACGGGCGGCGGTGGTCGCCGCCGTCGTCGACAACCGCCACGAGCCGCGGGTGCCGCAGCGTTCCGGCGATCTGCGCCTCCCGGCGGAACCGGTCGACGAACTGGGGGTCCAGGGCCAGGGAGTCGGCGAGGATCTTCACCGCGACCGCCTCGGCCACGGGCTCGCGCCCGCCGACGTCGTCCGCGAGCCACACCGACGCCATGCCGCCGGTGCCGAGCAGCCGCCGCAACCGGTACCGGTCGCCGAGCCCGAAGGGCGCCCCCGCGACGAGTTCGCCGGCGGCGCCGGGCGCGGGTGCGGCGTCGACAGCGGCCCCGACGGCCCCGCCCACCGGCTGGGTCGCGTCGAGGTGACGCGGCGTCTGGATCCGACTCTTTGGCATTACGAAGGAGCGGCTACCCGCCGTCCCTCGGCGCACGCAGCACGCGGCGGCTGCGGAAGATTTGTCCGGTAGATCACGGTGACCTCGCGCGACACGCCGCACAACACGCGGACGAAACGGGACAGGCCGGACAGTGCTCCGGAGGGTGCTCGACGGAGACGAAAGCGGCTCGGGAACGGGTCCGAGGTGCCGATCTACGGTCCTTTCCCGTGTTCCCCACCCACCACGCGCACCGCCGGCTGTGGCCTGGCTCACCACGTCGCCTCTCGCGTTTCCGCCCGAGCCACGGCCGTCACTCCCTCGCCGCGGCCGTCGCCCTCTCCCTCGTCGGCGCGGCCCTCGCGAGCCCGGTGATCGCGGACGAACCGCACGCCGACGCCGTGGACGCGGCCGCCCTGGCGTCGCCGCTCGGCCCCGCCGGCCCGGCGCCCGCGCCCGGGGACCGGTTCCTGCCCCGGGGCTGGGAGCGGACCGCGACTCCCGCGCCGAGCGCTGCCACCCCGGGCGTCACGTCGGAACCCGTTACCGCGGACGTGCGGGCCTCCCGCGCCGCGGCGCGGCCGGAGCTGGCGCTGCGCCGGCCCGAGGTCGTGATCGGCCAGCCGCTGCCGCAGCGGGTGCTGGCGAAGCCGATTCAGCGCCGCGCCCGGCTGCCGCACCTGTCCCGCGCGTGCGGCTACACCCGGCGCATCCAGCAACTGCCTGCGCTCGACGCGCACCAGTTGGCGAACGCGCGGACGATCGTCGCCGTCGGCCAGCTGCTCGGTCTCCCGCCGCGCGCCGCGGTGATCGCGCTCGCGACTGCCTACCAGGAGTCCTGGATCCGCAACCTGAACTGGGGCGACCGCGACTCGCTCGGGCTGTTCCAGCAGCGCCCGTCCTACGGCTGGGGCACCCGCAAGCAGATCACCACCCCGGCCTACGCCGCGGCCGCCTTCTACGGGCCGCTGGTCTCGATCCCGGGCTGGGAGCGGATGCCCCTCACCGTCGCCGCCCAGGCCGTCCAGCGCTCGGCGTTCCCCAACCGGTACGCCCAGTGGGAGCTGCTCGCCGCGACCGTCGTCGACCGGCTGCTCGAGGTTCCCGACCGGGAGCTGCGCTGCCGGCGCTGAGGTCTACCGACCGGGGCAGAAGATGCCCTGGGCCTGGATGTTCTCGTCGGCGTCAGTCTCCGCGAAGCCCTCGAGAAACGCGGTGAACGCGCTCTGGAACGCGGCGTCGTCGCCGGTCTTCGCGGCGTCGACGACCTTGGCGTAGCTCTCGTCGCTGGAGCGTTGGAAGGCCTTCATCGCGTCGGCGGCGGTCCGGTCGGTGTCCGTCACCGGGAGCTCGGCGACCTCGGCGTCGAAGGTCTCGATGAGCGCCGCCAGCTTCGGCTGGTCCTCGAGGAACTGGGCGCGGGTCGGGTCCTCGCCGCCGGTGACGTCGAGGCTGTCCGCGGCGAGCTGGTCGCACAGCCGGTTGACCTTGTCCGCGTAGCTGCCGGGGGCGGGGAAGGGGCTCTCCGAGGCCTCCAGGTCCTCCCCGAGGGCGTCGGTGTCGCCGCCGTCGTCGTCGCTGCAGCCGGCCAGGGCGAGGACCAGGACGGCCCCGATCGCCACCGTGCGTCGCCAGTGCCCACTCCGCTGCGTGCTCATGCCCGCGATCCTCCCAGGCGGTCGGCCCGGACGTGTTGTCGCCGGGCCGACGTAGGCTGTGACCACCCCGGTCCGGTTGCGGATCCGGGGTGTTCGCGTTGTCCGCACCCGCATGGGAAGAGGCTCACCGTGCCGCTGTCCGGTCTCCTCGACGTCGTCGCCACCGATCCGGTGCTCGCCGACGCGCTGACGCGCGCCCAGGCCGGTGACCTGCCGAGCCTGGACCTGATCGGCCCGCCCGGGTTGCGCCCGTTCGCCCTGGCCGCGCTCGCGGCCCGCACCGGCCGCCCCGTGCTGGCCGTCGTCGCGACCGGCCGCGAGGCCGAGGACCTGCAGGCCGCCCTCTCCGCGCTGCTCCCGGCCGAGCGCGTCGCGGTGTTCCCGTCGTGGGAGACGCTCCCGCACGAGCGCATGTCGCCCCGCGCGGACACCGTCGGCCGCCGGCTGGCCGTCCTGCGCCGCCTCACGCGTCCGATGCCGGACGACCCGGCGGCGGGCCCGCTCGACGTCGTCATCTGCCCCGTGCGCAGCCTCGTGCAGCCGATGGTGCCGGGCCTGGGGGAGCTGGAACCGGTCAGCCTCCGGGTCGGCGACGAGGTCGAGCTCGACGCCGTCGTCGACGGACTCGCCGCGGCCGCCTACGCGCGCGTCGACCTTGTCGAGCGCCGCGGCGAGTTCGCCGTCCGTGGTGGTCTCGTCGATGTCTTCCCGCCGACCGAGGAGCACCCGCTCCGCGTCGAGTTCTGGGGCGACACGGTCGAGGAGATCCGCCCGTTCAAGGTCGCCGACCAGCGCAGCCTGGAGACGGGGGAGAAGGCCGAGACCCGCGAGACGCTGTGGGCGCCCCCGTGCCGGGAGCTCCTGCTGACCAAGGAGGTGCGGGACCGCGCGGCCGCGCTGCGCACCTCGCACCCGGAGCTGGAGGACATCGTCGGACGCATCGCCGACGGCATCGCGGTCGACGGCATGGAGGCGCTCTCGCCGGTCCTGGTCGACCGCATGGAGCTCCTCGTCGACCAGATGCCGCCGGGCACCCTGATCGTCGCCTGCGACCCCGAGCGCGTCCGTGCCCGCGCGGCCGACCTCGTCCGCACCAGCCAGGAGTTCCTCGAGGCCTCCTGGTCCGGCGCCGCCGTCGGCGGTCAGGCCCCGATCGACCTCGGCGCCGCCGCGCTCCGCGACCTCGCCGAGGTCCGCGACCACATCCGCGGCCTCGGGCTCCCGTGGTGGACGATCGCGCCCTTCGCCTCGACCGACACCGCCGATGACGGTGCGTCCGACGATGTGGCTGCTATTGCGACCGATCCTTCGGACGCTGCGCTGGGGGCGCGGGCGCCGGAGGCCTACCGGGGCGAGACCGCGCGGGCGGTGGCGGACGTTCAGGGCTGGCTGGCCGACGGCTGGTCGGTGGTGATGGTCGCGGCCGGGCACGGGACGGCGCAGCGCACGGTCGAGGTGCTCGCCGCCGACAGCCTCCCGGTGCGGTTGGTCGACGAGATCGCCGGTCCGCCGGAGCCGGGCATGGCGCTGGTGACGTGCGCGGAGCTCGCGACCGGGTTCGTCGACGAGGCGCGCAAGCTCGCGGTCCTCACCGAGTTCGACCTCACCAGCCGGGCGGGGATCTCGACCAAGGACCTGCGCGGCCGGATGCCGAGCCGGCGCAAGAACATGGTCGACCCGCTGCAGCTGCGGCCCGGCGACTTCGTCGTGCACTCCCAGCACGGGGTCGGAAAGTACGTGGAGATGGTGCAGCGCACCGTCGGGGGCGCGACGCGCGAGTACCTCGTCATCGAGTACGCGCCGAGCAAACGCGGCCAGCCCGGCGACCGGCTCTACGTCCCGTCGGACGCACTCGAGGCCGTCACGCGCTACGTCGGCGGCGAACAGCCGGCGTTGCACCGCCTCGGCGGCGCGGACTGGCAGAAGGCGAAGGGCCGCGCCCGCAAGGCGGTCAAGGAGATCGCGGGTGAGCTGATCCGCCTCTACGCCGCGCGCACCTCCGCCCCCGGGCACGCCTTCGCGCCGGACACCCCGTGGCAGCGTGAGCTCGAGGACGCCTTCCCCTACATCGAGACGCCCGACCAGCTCGGGGCCATCGACGAGGTCAAGGCCGACATGGAGAAGCCGTACCCGATGGACCGCGTGATCTGCGGCGACGTCGGCTACGGCAAGACGGAGATCGCGGTCCGCGCGGCGTTCAAGGCGGTGCAGGACGGCAAGCAGGTCGCGGTCCTGGTCCCGACGACACTGCTGTCCCAGCAGCACTTCCAGACCTTCTCCGACCGGTACGCGCCGTTCCCGGTGACGGTGAAGAACCTCTCCCGGTTCAACACCGCGTCCGAGGCCCAGGCCGTCCTCGAGGGTCTCGCCGACGGCAGCGTCGACGTCGTCATCGGCACGCACCGGCTCCTGGCGGCGACGACGCAGTTCAAGAACCTCGGGCTGATCATCGTCGACGAGGAGCAGCGCTTCGGCGTCGAGCACAAGGAGCAGCTGAAGAAGCTGCGGACGCACGTCGACGTCCTCACGATGTCCGCGACCCCGATCCCGCGGACGCTGGAGATGTCGATCACCGGCATCCGGGAGATGTCGACGATCCAGACCCCGCCGGAGGAGCGGCACCCCGTCCTCACCTTCGTCGGGCCGTACCAGGACAAGCAGATCCAGGCCGCGATCCGCCGCGAGCTCCTGAGGGAGGGTCAGGTCTTCTACGTCCACAACCGCGTGGAGTCGATCGAGAAGGCCGCAAAGCGCCTGGCCGAGCTCGTCCCCGAGGCGCGCATCGCCACCGCGCACGGGCAGATGAACGAGCACACGCTCGAGCAGGTCATCGTCGACTTCTGGGAGAAGCGCTTCGACGTCCTCGTCTGCACGACGATCGTCGAGACCGGCCTGGACATCTCCAACGCCAACACCCTGATCGTCGAGCGCGCCGACGTGCTCGGCCTCGCGCAGCTGCACCAGCTCCGCGGCCGCGTCGGGCGCTCGCGCGAGCGGGGGTACGCGTACTTCCTGTACCCGCCGGAGAAGCCGCTGACCGAGACCGCGCACGAGCGGCTCGCGACGATCGCGCAGCACACCGAGCTCGGCGCCGGCATGTACGTCGCGATGAAGGACCTCGAGATCCGCGGCGCCGGCAACCTGCTCGGCGGCGAGCAGTCCGGCCACATCGAGGGCGTCGGGTTCGACCTCTACGTCCGGATGGTCGGCGAGGCCGTCGCCGAGTACAAGGCGCAGGGGGAGGGCAAGGAGGCCCCGCCGTCGGAGGTGCGGGTCGAGCTGCCCGTCGACGCCCACATCCCGCACGACTACATCCCCGGAGAGCGCCTGCGCCTGGAGGCGTACAAGCGCATCGCGGACATCGGCTCGATCTCCGGGCGGGACCCGGAGGAGGACATCACCGCCGTCCGCGACGAGCTCACGGACCGCTACGGGCCGGTGCCGACCGAGGTGGAGAACCTGCTCGCCGTCGCGCGCTTCCGCTCGCTCGTCCGGGGCGCCGGGATCGAGGAGGTGACGGTCGCCGGGCCGCACGTCCGGTTCAGTCCGGTGACGCTGCGCGAGTCCCAGCAGATGCGTCTGCAGCGCCTGTACCCGAAGTCCGTGGTGAAGGCGCCCGTGCGTACGATCCTCGTGCCGCGCCCGAGCACCGCACGGGTCGGTGGAACCCCGCTCGTCGGCCTGGAGCTGCTGGACTGGGCCCGGCAGGTCGTCGAGCTGGTGACCTCCGACATCTCGAGCGCCAACACCGCCGGCAAGTCCTGAGGAGATCCGCGTGAACCGCAGCAGGCGCGTCGCGCTCCTGTTCGCCGCCGCCGTGACGTTCGGCGGTCTGTCCGCCTGCGAGCCGAGCCAGCTGGGTGCGGCCGCGATCGTCGAGGACCAGCGGATCACGGTCACGGAGATCCAGAGCTACCTCGACCAGGTTCGCGAGCAGCGGGAGGAGTTCGGGCTGCCGACCGAGCTCGACCCGGACGCCGCCCGCGTCGAGGTCGAGCGGCGCGTGCTGAACCTGGTCTTCGAGCGCGCCGCTCAGCAGATGAACCTCCGGATCACCGAGGCGGACATCGAGGAGACGCGCTCGGCCGAGAGCCGCTCGGCGGACGAGCTCGCGGAGCTCGCCGCGCAGAACAACGTCACCGTCGAGTCGCTCGACGAGGTGTACCGACGCTTCACGATCGAACGGAAGATCAGCGAGGCGATCGAGCAGCAGTTCCCGAACGCGGGCGAGACGCAGCTGAACGAGGAGTTCGCGAAGCGCCTGATCGCGGTCGCCGAGTCGCTGCGGATCAAGGTGAACCCGCGGTACGGGACGTTCGATCCGAAGGTGGGTCAGATCACCGTGACCTCCTGGGACTTCCTCAAGGCGCCCAAGGGGTGAATCGGCCCGACCGCCCCGGGGCGGCGCTGCTGGAGCTGGTGGCGGTCATGGACCGCCTCCGCTCGCCGGGCGGGTGTCCCTGGGACGCCGAGCAGACCCACTCCTCGCTGCTGAAGTACCTGGTCGAGGAGACCTACGAGACGATCGAGGCCGTCGAGTCCGGCGACCGCGCGCACCTGCGCGAGGAGCTCGGGGACCTGCTGCTGCAGGTCGTCTTCCACGCGCGCATCGCCGCCGAGGACGCCGCGGACCCCTTCGACATCGACGACGTCGCCGCCGGGATCGCGGCCAAGCTGGTCCGCCGGCACCCGCACGTGTTCGCCGACGAGGTCGCCGAGACCGCGGCCGACGTCGAGGCGAACTGGGAGAAGCTCAAGGCGGCAGAGAAGGGCCGCACCTCCGCGATGGACGGGGTGCCGCTGGCCCAGCCCGCGCTCGCGCTGGCGGACAAGCTGCTCTCCCGGGCCGAGAAGGCCCCGCTGGTCGTGCCGGTGCCGCAGGCCGACGTCCCGGCCGACGCCGACCTGGGTGAGCTGCTGTTCGCAACGGTTGCGGCCGCCCGGGCCCGCGGCCTCGACGCCGAGGCCGAGCTCCGCGCCGCGTGCCGGCGCTTCGCCGCGACGGTCCGGGACCTGGAATCGGCCGCGGCCCGCGAGCCGGGGGAGGGCGGGGGAGCATGACGACCACGGCCGACGGAGCCGACTACACCGAGGCGTTCGTCGCCGCCGCGGCGGAGATCCTCGACGAGCACCTCGCGCTCGAACCGGTCACCGCGACGGCGCTCGGCGACCACCGGTTCGACAACCAGCTGCCCGCGACCGGCCCCGTGGCCCGCGCCGACGAGCTCGCCCGGCGCTCGGCCCGCCTCGACGAGCTGGCCGCGCTGCCGCCGGCGGCGAGCGCCGCGGAGTCCGTCGACCGCGAGATCCTCGTCCACCACCTGCGCCGGCGGGTCTTCGAGCTGACCGAGCTGCGCGAGCACGCGTGGAACCCGCTGGAGGCCAACCCGGGCACGGCGCTGCACCTGCTGCTCGCCCGCGAGTTCGCCCCCGCCGCGGACCGGATCCGTTCGCTCGCGGGCCGGCTGGCGGCCATTCCGGCCCTGCTTGCCCAGGCCCGCACGGACCTCGAAGCGATGCCGGCGATCCACGTCGAGACCGCGATCGGCCAGTTCACCGGGACGCGGACGCTGATCGCCACCGAGCTCGAGCGCACCGTCGCCGCGGCCCAGGACCCCGGGCTGCGCACGCTGATCGAGCCCCTCGCCGAGGCTGCCTCCGACGCGCTCACCGAGCACCTGGCGTGGCTGTCCGACCGGCTCCCGGAGGCGTCCGGCGACCCACGGCTCGGGCCGGAGCTGTTCGCCCGCCGGCTGCGGCTCACGCTCGACACCGACGACGACCCGGACACCCTGCTGGCCCGCGCGGAGGCCGAGCTGGAGCGGATCAGCGCGGAGATCGCCGAGACCGCCGCGCGGATCGACGGCGGCCGCCCCGGGCCCGAGCAGGTCCGGCGTGTGCTGGACGGCCTCGCCGCCGAGGCCCCGACCAACGACACGATCGTCGGCCTCGCCGAGCAGACGCTGGTCGAGACGACCGCGTTCGTGCGCGAGCACGACCTCGTCACCGTGCACGACGACCCGGTCGAGATCGTCGTCATGCCGGAGATCCACCGCGGCGTCGCGGTCGCCTACTGCGACCCGCCCGGCCCGCTGGAGACCGCGAACCTGCCGACGTTCTACGCGATCTCGCCGACCCCCGCCGACTGGCCGGCGGAGCGGGTCAGCTCGTTCTTCCGTGAGTACAACTGCCACATGCTGCGGAACCTCACGATCCACGAGGCGATGCCCGGGCACGTGCTCCAGCTCGCGCACGACCGTCGCTGCGTGGCGCCGACGAAGGTGCGCGCCGCGTTCTGGAGCGGCCCGTTCGTCGAGGGCTGGGCGGTCTACTCCGAGGAGCTGATGGCCCGTCACGGTTTCGGTGGCGACGCCCTGCGGATGCAGCAGCTGAAGATGCAGCTGCGGATGACGATCAACACGATCCTCGATGTCCGCGTCCACACGCGCGGGATGACGCAGGACGAGGCCATGGCGCTGATGACTGGCCGCGGCCACCAGGAGGAGGGCGAGGCCCACGGCAAGTGGCGCCGGTCCCTGCTCACCTCCACCCAGCTCTCGACGTACTTCGTCGGGTATCTCGGCGTGCGCGACCTGGTCGCCGAGGTCCGGGCCGCGGACCCGGGACGGGCGGAGCGCGAAGTCCACGACCGCCTGCTCGCCCACGGCTCGCCGCCCCCGCGGCACCTGCGCACCCTGCTCGGTCGGTAGGCCCCGCGGTGGGCGAATCGGGCGAAGGCGGACAATCGAATGAAGCATCTTCGTGTTCACCCGGAGCCGCCGGTGCGGCTCCGCCGTCGCGTTGCGAACGCTCGGTAGTGTCGTCAGCGCTGTCTGAAATGGAGTGACGAACGTGGCCACCATCGACGAGATCGTCGCGATCGAGATCCTCGACTCGCGCGGCAACCCGACCGTCGAGGTCGAGGTCGTGCTCGACGACGGCAAGGTGGGGCGCGCGGCCGTGCCCTCCGGCGCCTCCACCGGCGCCTTCGAAGCCGTCGAGCTCCGGGACGGTGGCGACCGCTACCAGGGCAAGGGCGTCCTGAAGGCCGTCGCCGCGGTCGAGGAGGAGATCCAGGACGCGCTGCTGGGCTTCGACGCCAGCGAGCAGCGCCTGATCGACCAGGCCCTGATCGACCTCGACGGGACGCCCGGCAAGTCGCGCCTCGGCGCGAACGCGATCCTCGGCGTCAGCCTCGCCGTCGCGCGCGCCGCCGCCGAGAGCGCGGAACTGCCGCTGTTCCGCTACGTCGGCGGCCCGAGCGCGCACGTGCTCCCGGTGCCGATGATGAACATCCTCAACGGTGGCGCGCACGCGGACACCAGCGTCGACATCCAGGAGTTCATGATCGCCCCGGTCGGGGCCGAGTCGTTCTCCGAGGCACTGCGCTGGGGCGCGGAGGTCTACCACTCGCTCAAGTCCGTCCTGAAGCAGCAGGGCCTCGCAACCGGCCTCGGTGACGAGGGGGGCTTCGCACCGGACCTGCCGTCGAACCGGGCCGCGCTCGACCTGATCGCGACCGCGATCGGGGCGGCCGGTTTCCGCCTCGGTGACGACGTTGTCCTCGCGCTGGACGTCGCCGCGACCGAGTTCCACTCCGACGGCGTCTACAACTTCGAGGGCCAGAAGCGCACCGCGGAGCAGATGGCCGAGTACTACGCGGACCTCGTCGCCAGCTACCCGCTGGTCTCGATCGAGGACCCGATGAACGAGGAGGACTGGGCCGGCTGGCACGCGCTCACCGAGCGCCTCGGCGACCGGGTCCAGCTCGTCGGTGACGACCTGTTCGTCACGAACCCGGAGCGGCTCGCCCGCGGCATCGCCGAGGGCACCGCGAACGCGCTGCTGGTGAAGGTCAATCAGATCGGCACGCTGACCGAGACCCTCGACGCCGTGAATCTCGCGCACCGCAACGGGTACCGCTGCATGATGAGCCACCGCAGCGGCGAGACCGAGGACACCACGATCGCCGACCTCGCGGTCGCGACCGACTGCGGCCAGATCAAGACCGGCGCCCCGGCGCGGTCCGAGCGCGTCGCGAAGTACAACCAACTGCTGCGCATCGAGCAGCTGCTCGACGACGCCGCCCGCTACGCCGGCCGGTCCGCCTTCCCGCGGTACCAGGGCTAGGTCTGACGTGAAGGTGCCCCGCCGCGCCGCCGCGCGACCGACGTCTCGGGACCGGGCTCGCCCGGCCGCGAGCCGCGGCGCTGCGCGGCCGGCGGTGCACAGCGGCCGGGCGCGGATCCCGGCCCAGGCCGCGCCGGTCGCGGTCACGCCGCCGGGCAGCGGCCCCCGCAGCTACTTCACACGGCGGGCCGCGGTGTTCGCGGCCGTGCTGTTCGTCGTCGCGATGACGGTGGCGATCCCGGCCCAGCGCTACGTCGCGCAGCGCAACAACATCTCCGACCTTCGGCAGCAGGTCGCGCAGGACACCGAGCGCGTCGCCGAACTCGAGAGGCAGGTCGCCGCGGCGAACGAGCCGTACGCGATCGAGCGCGAGGCCCGGCGCCGCCTGCACTACGTGATGCCCGGCGAGATGGCGTTCCGCGTCTCCGACCCGATGCTCGTGCAGAAGGAGCAGGAGGCCCGCGCCAAGGCCGAGGGCCCGTGGTGGGACCGCATGCTCGACTCCGTCGACGAGGCCGCGCAGCCCGTCAGCGAGCTGCCCACGGGGCGGGCGGCTCCGTGACCTCGGGCCTCGAGCCCGCCGACGCCGCCGTGGTGAAGGCCCAACTGGGTCGACCTCCGCGGGCCGCGGTCGGCGTCGCGCACCGGTGCCCGTGCGGGCTCCCCGACGTGGTGAAGACCAAGCCGCGCCTCGACGACGGCACCCCGTTCCCGACGCTGTACTACCTGACCTGCCCCACCGCCGCCTCGGCGATCGGGACCCTCGAGGCCTCGGGTCTGATGCGGGAGATGACGGCCCGTCTGGCCGACGACCCCGAGCTCGCGGGGGCGTACCAGCGTGCCCACGAGGCCTACCTCGCGACGCGGGACGAGATCGAGGAGGTCCCCGAGATCGCGGGCACCTCCGCCGGTGGGATGCCGCGGCGGGTCAAGTGCCTTCACGTCCTCGTCGGGCACTCGCTCGCCGCCGGCCCCGGCGTCAACCCGCTCGGGGACGAGGCGCTCGAACTCCTCGGCGAGTGGTGGCGCAAGGGGCCCTGCGTGGAGGTGGACCCGTGAGAGTCGCCGGTATCGACTGCGGGACGAACTCGATCCGCCTGCTGATCGCGGAGGTCACCGACTCCGGGCTGGTCGACGTCGACCGCCGGATGCTGGTCGTCCGGCTCGGACAGGGCGTGGACGCGACCGGCCGCCTCGCGCCGGAGGCGCTGGAGCGGACCTTCGCCGCGACCCGCCAGTACGCCGAGGCGATCCGGGCGGCGGGAGCGGAGCGGATCCGGTTCGTCGCGACCAGCGCCTCCCGGGACGCGGAGAACGCCGCCGAGTTCCGGGCCGGGATCGCCGAGATCCTCGGCGTCGAGCCCGAGGTCGTCACCGGGGAGCAGGAGGCCGCGCTCTCGTTCGCCGGCGCGACCGCGGGCCTGGGCGCCGCGACCGATGCGGACCTGGCCCGGCCGTACCTCGTCGTCGACGTCGGCGGCGGGTCGACGGAGTTCGTCCTCGGCGACGTGGCCGACGGCGCCGCGAGCGTCCTCGCGTCGCGGTCGGTGGACGTCGGGTGCGTGCGGATGCGCGAGCGGCGCCTGCACTCGGACCCGCCCACCGCGGAGGAGATCGCCGCCGCCACCGCGGACATCGACGCCGCGATCGACCTCGCGGCCGAGGTGGTGCCGCTGGAGAAGGCGCGGACGCTGATCGGCGTCGCGGGCACGGTGACGACCATCGCCGCGATCTCGCTGGGCCTGGAGGCGTACGACCCGGTCGCGATCCACGGCACGCGCGTCCCCGCCGAGACGGTGCATCAGATCTCGGCCCGCATGCTGGCCGCGACCAAGGACCAGCGGGCCGCGATCGGCGTCATGCACCCCGGCCGCGTCGACGTCATCGGCGCCGGTGCCCTGGTGGTGGACCGGATCGTCCGCCGCCTCGGCGAGCTCGACCTGATCGCCTCCGAGCACGACATCCTCGACGGGATCGCGGCTTCCCTCGCCTCGTGACCGTAGGTTGGGCGGATGCGCCCGCTCCGGTACTCGATCAATCTGACGGTCGACGGTTGCTGCGACCACCTGGCGATCACCCCCGACGAGGACGTCCACCGCTTCGCGATGGAGCAGATCGCGCGCGCCGACGGGCTCCTGTTCGGCCGCGTGACCTACGAGATGATGGAGGCGGCCTGGCGGCCCCCGGGGATCCTCGCCGACGTCCCGGAGTGGATGCTCCCGTTCGCCCGCGAGATCGACGCGGCGCGCAAGTACGTCGTGACGAGCACGCTGGAAACAGTCGACTGGAACGCAGAGATCGTGCGCGGGGATCTGGAGACCTTCGTCCGCGACCTCAAGGAACAGCCGGGCGGACCGCTCTACACCGGCGGGATGCAGCTGCCGCTCGCACTAGCCGGACTCGGCCTGATCGACTCCTACGAGTTCCTCGTCTGGCCGCGGCTCGCCGGGCACGGGCCGTACCTGTTCGCGGGCCTGACCGAGCACGTCGACCTGCGCCTGGTCGGTCGGCAGGATCTCGCCTCCGGGGCCTTCATCCTGCGCTACGAGCCGGTGCGAGACTGAGGCTCAGGCCACCGAGAACTCGCACGGCATCGACTTGATGCCGTTGACGAAGTTCGCCTGCAGCCGGTTCGGCGGGGCCGTGATCTGCAGGTCGGGCAGGCTGTGCAGGATCTCGTCGAACATGATCGTCATCTCGCGCCGGGCGAGGCTCGCGCCGAGGCAGTAGTGGGTCCCGCCGCCGCCGAAGCCGACCATCTCGCCGGCGTTGGGACGCTGGATGTCGAAGCGGTGCCCGTCGGCGAAGACGTCCTCGTCGCGGTTGGCCGACCAGTACCACATCACGACCTTGTCGCCGGCCGCGATCTTGGTGTCACCGACGACGGTGTCGGTCAGCGCCTTGCGGCGCATGTGCAGGATCGGGCTGGCCCAGCGGACGATCTCCTCGACCGCGCGCGGCGCCAGTTCCTCGTAGTTCTCCGTCAGCAGCGCGCGCTGGTCGGGGTGCTCGGTGAGCAGATGCATGCCCCAGGACAGGCCGTGCCGCGTGGTCTCGTTGCCCGCGATCGAGAGCAGGACGACGAAGGCAGCGAAGTCGAACGGCGTCAGGCGCTCGCCATCGACCTCGGCCTGCATCAGCAGCGAGGCCAGGTCGTCGCCGGGGTGCTCCGCGCGCTCGACGCCGAGCCGCGCGGCGTAGCCGAGGAACTCGGTCGCGACGGTCGTCAGGTCGGAGGCGCTGGTCACCAGCTCGGTGTCGCCGAGGCCGAGCAGCACGTTGGTCCAGTGGAAGACCTGTGCCTCGTCGGACTCGGGGATGCCGAGCATGTCGCAGATGACCTGCAGCGGCAGGGGAGCGGCGAACGAGGAGACGAAGTCGCACGACCCGCCGGTCTCGCGGGCGGCGTCGATCAGCCGCCGCGCCCGGTCGCGGATCGAGGCCTCGGCCTGCGCCAGCGTCCGCGGGGTGAACGCCTTCGAGACCAGGCTGCGCAGCTGGTGGTGCCGCGGGTTGTCCATCACGATGATCGACCCGACGGCGAGGTACTCGGGGTCCGAGTCGCCGGAGATCACGCCGGACGCGGAGGAGAACACCTGCTGGTCGCGGTTGACCGTCCGGACGTCGTCGAACGTGACCGCCGACCAGTACCCGGGCCCGGGGGTGTCACTGCCCATCGGCGTGACCTCTTCGTGGAAGCACAGTCCACCCCCGCGGCGGGACTCCTCCCGCAGGGCCGCGAAGGCCCGGTCGATCTCCGACAGCGGCTGCTTCCAGAACTCCACGTCGCCGAGCTGGATGTTCTCGATCGTCCGGTAGGCCGGCATCGCTGCTCCCTGCGTGCTCTTGGGCTTGAGCTTTCGGGGGTGGTGAGCTTTCGGGCAGCCCGATCGTCCCGCACTCCCCGCCCCGCCGCCACCGCCGAATTCCGACGCCTTCTCGTCGACAAGGGGTGTCACCCCTTGTCGACGGTGCGGACGGTCGCGGGCGGGTGGCTGTTAATGTCGGTGGGTGAGTGATCGTCGGCCGTTCGTCCTACCGGGCACCGGGTGGCCCGACGACCCGGCGACGGCGGCGACGCCGGTGGCCGGGACGGCGGCCGCGGTCCGGAAGCTGGCGAGGAGCGCCCCCGACCTGGCGGAGCTGACGGCACGTCAGTCCGTGTGCCGGGCCTGCCCGCGGCTGGTGGCGTGGCGGGAGCAGGTCGCGGTCGAGCGGCGGAAGGCGTACATCAACGAGCCGTACTGGGGTCGGCCGATCGCCGGGTGGGGGGACGACCAGCCTCGGGTATTGATCGTCGGTCTGGCCCCGGCCGCGCACGGCGGGAACCGCACGGGCCGGATCTTCACCGGCGACCGCAGTGGCGACTGGCTGTTCGCCTCGCTGCACCGGGTCGGGCTGGCCGCGATCCCGACCTCGACGCACGCGGGGGACGGTCAGCGCCTGATCTCCACGCGCATGGCGGCCGCCGTCCGCTGCGCCCCGCCGCTGAACAAGCCGACGAACGACGAGCGCGACGCGTGCCGGCCCTGGCTCGACCGCGAGGTCGCGATGGTGCTGCCGCACGTCCGCGCCGTCGTCTGCCTCGGCTCGTTCGGGTGGGAGGCGGCGCTCGCCACCCTGGCCGCGAACGGCGTCGTCATCCCGCGGCCGAAGCCGAAGTTCGGGCACGCGGCCGAGTACACCCTCGACGGCCCGGCCGGCGAGCTGCTGCTGCTCGGCTCGTTCCACCCCAGCCAGCAGAACACCTTCACCGGCAAGTTGACCGAATCCATGCTCGACGCCGTGCTCGGGCGGGCGGCGGCCGTCGCTGCGGCCGACCCGGTCACGAAACCGGAGAGCCGGGGCCCTGGTCCGTCGGAGCGGGGACACCGTTGAGCCTCCGCACCACTTCGAGCACCTGGCCGGTCGCGTGGAAGTCGACGGCGACGAGGTTCGGCAGTCGTTCGCGCTCCTGCTGACACCGAATCAGGCGCTCGGCGAGCACCGGCGCCGCGTTGGCCTTCTCGGCCTTGGCGCGACTCGGCGGGGACAGGAAGTGGTTGACCAGAAACAACCGGGGATCGGTCCCGCCGCGGGCCGGTGCGCAGGAGAAGTCCTCGACCCGGGCGACCGAGAACGGGGTCTCCTGCAGGTACCGGTACGCCGCGTGCCACCACGGCGCCTCGCCGCCGGACTGCTCCGCGAAAACCACCAGCCGCCGACCGGAGTCGATCAGCTCTCCCAGCGTCGGCCACGGGTCCTCGAGGTCCTGACGATGCGCGAGCCGGGCCAGGCCCGCGCGTTCGAAAACCGGGAGGATCTGCGCGGCGGGCACCTCGTCCTGCACGACGATCACCAGCACCTCGCGGGGGTGGGCGTCCATCCACTTCCGGATGCCGCGCAGCTCCCGCTCGGCCGGTGTGGCGCCGATCTCGCACAGTGCGTGGCACAGGTAGAGGTCCCGCTCGCCGCCGGCGGCCAGCGCTCGGTCGCGGATCTCCTCGGCGGCCCGCACGGCAGCGGCTCCGATGTCCGCGATCAACGCCGCACGCTCGGGACCGCTCGGCACGGTGCGGTCGGTGATGACGACGTTCGGGGTCCGGGGATTGCGCAGTCCGGCGTACACGTCGAGGGCGAGCCCCCGGTAGCCGGCGTCGAGCTGCGACCGGATCCCGGTCACGTGGTTGGCCTTGACGTAACCGTCGGACGTGGCCGAGTTCGAGTTGTGCGTCATCGCGAGGACGACGGCGTCCAGGCGGCGGTCACAGAGCAGCACGCTCCCGTTGCACCGCGGGTCGGTCACCGCCTGCCGCGACCGCGCGTCGCCGCTGCCGCCGCCCTGGGTCACCGCCACCGCGACGCCGGCGCCGGACACGGTGGCGATCACGGCGACCGCGACCGCCGGATGCAGGCGCCACGCGCGCCGCGCGCGAGCCGAATCCCGGGCCGGGTCCACGGGCGGGTCGGCCGCGGCGTCCGGCAACGTCAGCCGCAGGATCTCCCCGACCGCGACCGTCACCAGCGCGGTACCGGTGACGACGACGCCCGCGCGCAGCGCCGCCTCCGGCTGCAGCACCATCCAGGCGCCGAGGACCGCGAGGGCCACCCACTCGACCGTCCGCCGACCGCGCCCCCGTCCCCGCAGCCACGTCCGGCGGGCCAGGTGCACGAGGTCCAGCGGGCGCACCCCACGTGCGCTGAGCAGTACGCTGCCGGCGAAGACCAGCCCGGCGGACCCGGCGAGGGTCGCGACGTAGCCCGCGCCGTCGAGCAGTTCCGCGCGGATCGCGGACTCCACGATGTCCGCCTGCGGGCCGAGGGCGCCGCGGATTCTCCTCCCCAGGACGGCGGCGGTGCCGACGAGCAGGGCGTACCCCAGGGCCGCGCCGCACGCCACGGCCACCCCGCCGGTCGCCAGCGTGCGGCGGGTGTAGCCGCCGGTGAGGACCAGGGCCCCGAGCAGGCCCAGCGCGGCGATCGGCAGGACCGGCGCGGCCCGCGAGGCCCCGTCCAGGCTCCGCAGCGAACCTCCGGGGAGGGAGTCGGCGGAGATCTGCACCAGGGAGTCGGTGAGATCGTCGGGGATCAGGTCCGCGAGCTCGGGATTGAGCACGGCCAGTTGGGTCTTGACCACGAGCACCAGGTCGACCAGGCGCAGCGTGACCGTCTCGTCGCTGCCGTCGAGGATCGTGCGGTGCAGGTCGCGGACGGCCGCGACGAAGACACCGCGAAACGCCGGGGAGGCCACGACGCCCTCCACCGCGATCTCGATGACCGGGCGGAACTCAAGGGCTCGCGGCACCCGGACCGCGAGTTCGTCGGCCACGGCCGCGGCCACCACCTGCCGCACCTCCGGCTGGGCCAGCGCGTCGACGGTGCGGTTGGCGAAGGCCCGGTCGTCGGCGATCTGGGTGTGGACCCACCCCGTCACCACCGCCAGCGCGGTGACGCCCGCGATCAGAGCGAGGAGCAGCCCGCGCAGCGGTCCTCGCACCGGCACGACAGAGCTCCTTCCGCTCCACACCGGCCCATGCTCGGTAACGTGAGCCCGCCCCATCCTGCCCGGGTGGCGTAACTGGCAGCCGCGGCGAGCTTAAACCTCGCTTCCCGCAAGGGAGTACGGGTTCAAATCCCGTCCCGGGCACCGCGCTGACCTGCGCAAACGCCGGTTTCGACTCGGTCGAGTTGTGGTTCGCGGCGCGGCCTAGTAGCAGTTCTAGTAGCAGTTCAGTAGCGGCGGCCGTCCCCGTTTGGGGGCGTCCGCCAGCGTCCAGGCCGTTCTCGCCGACCGCTGGCCCGCCACCGATCAGTCCCACAGGGCCCGCCCCATCCGGTCGGCGGCCTGGCGGGCGAGGGTGTCGGTGACGTGGGTGTAGCGCTTAGTCACGGCCAGGGAGGAGTGCCCGAGGATCTGCTGGACTACACGGATGTCGACCCCCTGCTCCAGCAGCAGCGTGGCGGCGGTGTGGCGGGCGTCGTGAAGTCGGGCGTCGGGCACGCCGCCGGCCTTGAGTAGGCCCTTCCAGGCTCGCCAGTCCTGCTCGGGGCTGAGGTGCCGGCCGTCCGGTTGGGTGAAGACCAGGTCGAGGTTGTGCCACATCGGCCCGGCGGCGGTCCGCGCGGCGTCCTGAGCGGCGCGGTGTTGGACCAGTTGGTCGGCCAATGGAGCGGGCAGGACTATGGTGCGGGCTTTGCCGCCTTTCGGTTCATGGAACCGCCAATCACCGCCGACTCGCTGGGGGCAGTAGCGGGCGTGGCCAGCGCAGCCCGATCCGCATCGGCTCCGGTGGCGGCCCTCGGCGCAGACCGCGGGTTGTTCGCAGCCGTGCCTATACGGCTCTTGTCGCAGCTGGAACACCCGGATCTGTTGGCGGTCGAGGTCGACGTGCTGCCAGCGCAGGCCCAGCGCCTCCGCCTGGCGGAGGCCGAGTGCCAGTGCGACCGACCACCGGGCGCTGTTCGGCACGTCGGCTGCGGCGGTGAGGATGCGGCGAGCCTCGTCCTGAGTGAGGGGACTCATCTCGGGCTCGCGGTGCCGTGGTGGGTCGACGAAGGCGGTGATGTTACGTCCGACGATTCCGCGGCGCATCGCCATGCGATACGCGCGGCTGAGGATCTGGTGAACCATCAGGACACTCTTGGTCGCTAGTCCCGCGGCGGCCAGATCCAGATATAGGGCGTCCAGATGCTCCGGACGTAGGCGGTCCAGTCGGTGCCCGCCGATGCGGGGGATCACCCACCGCTCGACCCGTGGACGGTAGACGGTCTCGATGGTCGTCGCGGACGCGGTCCGCGGCGCAATGGTGTCCAGCCACGTCCGCAGCCACTCCGCAACGGTGGGCACTGACCCCGCTGGCGTCAGTTGTCCGGCGTCGCGCTTCTTTTCGAGTTCGCGCACCTTGGTGGTGAGCTCTGCTTTGGTGCGGGCCATGCGGTGTCGACGGTCCGGTGTGCCGTCTGGGCGGACGCCGACGGTGACCCATCCGTGCCAATAGCCGTCGGCTCCCTCATGGATCGACGATCGGCCGTTGGCGCTGCGGCTCAACGCCGGGTCCTGGCCTGCTCCGCGCTGATGTCGGCGACGTAGTCGCGGATGGCATCGAGTGGGATCCGGCGGGCGCTACCGATCTTGACCGAGCGCAGAGATCGGGCAGCCAGAAGCTGGTAGATGGTAGTGCGTCCGACGGCCATCGCGCGCGCGGCGTCCTCGACGGTGAGCAGAACCGGTGGTTGGGCGCCTGACTGCTCTGCGGCAATCATGAGTGCCTCCTGCGCATGGGCCGACGGATACGAACGGCCGGGGGTCGCGCGCACGTAGATGTGCGCGAAAGGAGGACTGCCGACCGCGGTACGGCATGGCGATGGCGTTGCATGTCCATCTGTGTGCGCAATCGGCCCGCAGAGCGACGGCGCGGACTTTCGCAGGCCCGATGCGACTCATCGGCGGGGGCGATTTCGGGAACCCGGACAAACTCCTCACGCCGGTAGCCGGCGCGCTCGGCCTCGACGGCCCACGACTGAGCCAGCGTCGCCGGATCGGGGTGCGTCTTGCCTGGGCGGGTCTTCAACACCGCCGCTTTCGTTACCGCGGCCTGCTCGGCAGATGTGAGTGACCGGCCGAGAGAGCTCTCGTATTCAGCGATTTTCGTCGCGGCTTCGGGTTCGATTTGCGCGGTCCTTTTCGACCACAGCTTCACCAGCCCGGCCGGGATCCCGAAAATCTCTGCTTGGCCGTGGGCATTCGCTTCCTCGAAGACGACACCAAGGCGCGCGTGCAATTCGCTGCGCAGGGCCGCGTGATAAATGACGCCCGCGGATTTCTTGTGGTGATACAGCTCGGTGGCATCCAGAGTGCGCCACCGCCCGTCCTCGCACCGGACCTTGTTCACCACCAACGCGTGGGTGTGGAGTTGCGGGTCACCACAGCGGCTGGTCCGGTGCTCAAAGCTCGCCGCCGCCAAGCCCGACGTGGCGACCTGTTCCACCCCGTTCATGCCGCGCCGCGACCAAGATGCGTGCGTGTCCAGGTACGTCATGGCCGCCGCCACGGCTGCCCGGTGTGCGGCTCGAACAGCACCTGCGGTATCCGAATCTCCCAACGCCCACAGCGAACTGACGCTTCGGCGCAGAGAACGTCAAGTCAAACCTAGTTACCCCGTCCTGCCGCCACGCCCGCCCCAACCGCGCGCCGGTGACCGGGTGCAGCGCCCGCGCGAACAATGCCTCCAGCTCCGATTCGCGCACCGTCGCGCCCGGGTCCAGACCCAACTCCGGTAGGCCGCGCCCCGACCACCGGCCCGGGGCCTCGCCGATCCCGAGGTAGAACTCGGTCGCCGCGCAGGCGACGCCGGCGGTGTAGTACCGCCATGAGGCGGTTCCGATCTTCGCCGAACTCAACACCGTCGCAACGCCCTCCCCGATAAAGCCGGACGGCGACCACCGTACATTCGAAGAATGCATATGTCTGCTGACCTGGAGCGAAAGAGTTGAGTGCTGGAGTGAGAGGCCGGCAATAGCGGTTAGCAACGGTGAATTGGCGGTTGCAAAGGTAAGTGGCGGTGAATAGAACAACGAGAACGAAGATCGGAGTGAATCGCCCCGGCGTGTCCGGGGACTTGTCCTCTGAACGCAGAGTCGGCCCCAATGGCCCGCGGCGCGCAGCCCGACAGGCCGCGAGGACCCCGCGCAGTCCCGGCAGGTCGGCAGGCCGTGCCCGGTCAAGCCGTGGTCGACGTAGACCCGCTCGGGCCGACTCCGCGTCCCGCGAGGGCTTGGCGCTGCGCTTCGAGGTCCTGGGCGTCGGTGGACACCCGGGCGTAGGCGATGCTGTCCGGCAGCACCGACGTTTCCGGGACGACACGAAAGGACCGGGCTTGTGGGCCCCCGCGGCGAGCGTGGCCGGGCACATCTGACTGTCCGTCATTGGCGTACCAGTGGGGGTTCGGCTATCGGGCCGATGGATCCTTTTGCCGCTGCGGGTGTTGTGGGGGAGAAGAGCCCCGTGCTGTGTTGTCCGGTTCCGCGTCCTCGATGATCGGGCAGACGGTGGCGGTGTTGTCGGGACAGGTGTCGGCACCTTCGCGTACGGCGGTGAGGGTGTCGCGAAGTGCGAGCAGTTCCCGCACGGTGGCGTCGATCTCGGCCATGCGCGTGTCGAGTAGATCCCGCACGGCGCTGCACGGTGCGTTTCCGCCGTTCTTGATGTCCAGCACGACGCGGATGTCGTCCAGGCGCAGGCCGAGGGTGCGGGCCTGGCGGATGAAACTCAGCAACTCGATGTCGGTCGAGTTGTAGAGGCGGTAGCCGGCCGCCGTGCGATCGGCTACCGGCAGCAGGCCCCGGGTTTCGTAGACCCGGACGGCCTTGCGGGTCAACCCCGCGGCCTGGGCGGCCTGCCCGATGGTCAGTCCTTGCCGCATCATCTGGGTCTCCTCCGACCGTGCAGTTGACCTGGCCCCCGGGTCCGGGTTCTAGCTTCGCAGTCGAATCAAACGATGAGGAGGTGAGATCCATGCCGTTTCGTAAGGGCGAGATCTATCGGTGTCCGCTTGAGGACTGCGGGTGTGAGTTGACCGTGACGAAGGCGGCCCCGGCGAACTGCCAGGGCCAGCAAGCCCCGTCCTGCTGCTGCGGGCAGACCATGGTCAAGGCCGGGGGTTGACCGGCTGAGCAGCGGCCCGCGACGCGGGGAGTGCGCTGCTTCGGCGTCACACTCCCCGCGCTGCGGATGCTGCCGGTCACGGATGGGGTGAGGCCAGGGACGCCGCCGCGGTTGTCCGGGGCAGCGGTATCGACCGGTGTCGGGCCGGGGGCGCCTGCCGTGGGAGTACGGCGCGGGCGCACGCCCACCCATACTCGGCGTCGTCTTCAGCGGTATGCGGGCAGATCGAGTTGTTCCAGGGCTGCGTGGAAGCCTTCGCTGTAGGTGGGGAATTGGGCGACCTGGTCGAGGAGGACGTCGATCGGGATTCGGGTGCGGATCGCCAGGGCGGCCTGGTGGATCCACTCCCCGGCCATGGGGGCCACGGCCCAGGCGCCCAGCAGTACGCCCTTGTCGTGGTCTGCGAGCAGCCCCAGGTGGCCCTGAGGATCCTGTTCGTAGGTCCACGGCCGTGCGATCGCGTCGGCCAGGTTGAGCTCGACGCTCGCGGTTCGCAGGCCCTGCTGGTCGGCCTGGGCGGGGGTCAGCCCGACGGCGGCGACCTCGGGGTCGGTGAACACCACCCGCGGGATGCCCTCATAGGTTGCCGGATGCGGGCGTCCGAGGATGGCGTCGGCGGCGATGCGGGCCTGGTATTTGGCGACGTGGGTGAAGGCCATGATCGCGGTGACGTCCCCGACCGCCCACAGTCCGTCGCCGGCGCGACAGTGTTCGTCGACCGCGATTCCGCCCTTGTCCCCGAGGGTGACGCCGAGCGTGTCCAGACCCAGATCGGTCGTGCGGGGGCGGCGCCCGGCGCCCACCACGACGATGTCGCAGCGCAATTCGGTGCCGTCGTCGAGGGTGATCACGGTCTCGGTGCCCTCGCGGTGGGCGCGGGTGGCGGTGACGCTGGTGCGCACGTCGATGCCTTCGGCGCGCATCCGTGCGCCGAGGATTTCCCCAACCCGTGGGTCCTCCCGCGAGAGCAGCGTCGCCGAACGTTCGACGATGGCGACCTGGGCGCCGAAGCGGTGCAGGAATGTTCCGAGTTCGGTTCCGACGGCGCTGCCGCCGAGCATCACCACGTGGGCGGGGATCTCGGTGACGGTGGTGGCTTCCCGGTTGGTCCACACCGGGACGGTTTCCAGCCCCGCGACCGGAGGGAGGACGGCCGTGGAGCCGGTGGCGATGATGATGTCGGCCGCGTTCAGCACGCGCCCGTCGACCTCGACCGTGCCAGGCCCGGTGATGCGGGCGGCGCCCTTGATGACGGTGGCGCCGGATTTCTCGTAGCCGCTGATCTGGTTGGTGTCGTCGAGGTGGCGGATCATGTAGTCCCGGTAGGTGCGGGTCGCGGGCCAGTCCAGGCGGGCACCGTCTACGCCCGCGGCGCGGGCGACCTCGCCTGCCGCCTCGGGTGGGCGCAGCAGGGTCTTGGACGGGATGCACGCCCAGTAGGCGCACTCGCCGCCGATCAGTTCCGCCTCGATGACCGCGACCCGGCGTCCGGCGCTCAGCAGCCGGGACGCGGCGACCTCCCCGCCCGGGCCCATCCCGATGACGATCACATCGAACTGCTCCGTCATGCGTCTCCTTCGCGAGAATCGAATGAGGCGGGGCCGGGTCGTGGGCCGTGCGGTCCGGCGGCGGACGGGGTGCCCGGCGCCAGGTCCCGGGCCAGGCGCCGGCCCAGCTCGAACGCGTCCGCGACGCCTATCGCGACTCCGCCAGGGTGTTCGGTGAGCCAGCCGGCGGCCAGGGTGGGGGCGGCGAAGAAGTGGACCTGGTTGCAGAACGACGCACGCACCCCGGCCCCGGTGCCGGGGATCAGGACGGACACGACCGCGGTCACCGGATCTAACGACGTGATACCCGCGATGGGGTCCACGCCCACGCGCACCAGCTCACCGCTGCCCGGGGTCGGGGACATGACCTGCGCGGGCCGGTCCAGGACCGTGGGAAAGATCAGGGTATCCAGCGCGCACCAGGTGTACAGGCTGCGCCCGTCGACCTCGAAGCAGTGCGGTGTCGGGTTCTGGGTGAGGCCGCTGCCGACGACGTGGCCGTGGACGTCGTACTCCGTGTCGGGGTTCGCGGCCAGCGCTTCGCGGACCTGTTCGGGGGTCCGGCCGGTGGCCTCGGCTATCCGATCGAGGCTCACCGGCTCGCCCCGGGCGAGGAGTTGGAGCAGTGGGCGCCACAGCCAGGGGCGGGCCCTGCTGGCCCCGCCGCCGTTGAACGCGGCGGCGAGCCGAGTGGCCAGCACACCGGAATCGACGTGGTTGGTCTCGGCGTGGTGGGAGTGGGTGCTCATTTCCCGGTGCTCCTTCCCAGGGCGCGGGTGTTCAGGCGCAACAGGAGGTGGGCATCTCGTTGCGGAACAGCCCGGCGACCAGGCGCAGACTCTCGGCCATGGTCAGATACGGCGCCCAGGTGTCGGCGATCTCATCGACGGTCATCCGCGCCTTGATCGCGTACGTGGCGGCCAGCATGATCTCCCCGGCCGACTCGGCGGCGGCGTGTACGCCCAGCACTGCCCCGGTGTCGGCGTCGGCGACGAGCTTGACGACGCCGCGGGTGTCGTGGTTGGCCAGCGCCCTGGGCACGTCGGCCAGGTCCAGGATTCGGGTGTCGGCGCGGTGCCCGGCGGCCAGCGCCTGGGCCTCGGTGAGTCCGGCCGAGGCGAGCTGTGGGCGGGTGAACACCACCGCGGGCATCCCGGTGTAGTCCACGCTCGCCGGGCGTTCGCCCGCTGCCCCGGTGGCATTCAGCGCGGCCACCCGCCCCGCGGCGGCCGCGACGTAGACGTACTGCGGTGCCCCGGACACGTCCCCGGCGGCGAAGACGGCGGGGTTGGAGGTGCGCTGGTGGGCGTCGACGAGGACGAAGCCGCGGTCATCGGTCTTCACCGCGGCCGCGTCCAGGTTCAACGCGGCAGTGCGCGGCGCCCGGCCGGTCGCCACCAGCAACCGCGCAGCTCGCGCGCGCTGACCGGACCGGGTCACCACCACGACCCGGCCACCCTCGGTCTCGACGGTGGCGGCGCGATCCTCGATCAGGGTGATCCCGTCGTCGGTGAACACCGCACGCAGCGCTTCGGCGAGTTCGGGTTCGGCCGCGGGGGCCAGGCGCCCGATGAGGGTGACCCGGCTGCCCAGGTGCGCGAAGAGCTGGGCCTGTTCCATCCCGACGTAGCCGCCGCCGATCACGATCAGGGATTCGGGCACCTCGCTCAGGTCCATCGCCGTGGTCGAGGTCAGCCAGTCGACCGCGTCCAGGCCGGGTAATTGCGGGTCGGCCGGGGCGGCACCGGTGGCGATCAGGTACGCCCGGGCCGGCAGTACTGCCCCGTCGACGGTGAGGGTGTCGGCGTCGAGGAAGCGGGCCCGGCCGGGGCGCACCTCGAACCCGTAGGCGTCGGCCACGGCGGCGTACTTGGCCTGGCGCAGCGCCCCGACCAGCTCGTCCTTCTGCGCGACGAGGGCGCCCAGATCCACCGGGCCGGCCGAGGTCGGGGCGCCCGGGAACGGGTTGCTCAACGCGCCGTGCCGTGCCCCGGCGGCGGCGAGCAGCGTCTTGGACGGCACGCACCCGACGTTGACGCAGGTGCCGCCCAGGGTGCCCTCCTCGATCAGCACCACCGTCTTCCCGGCCTGGCGGGCGGTAATGGCCGCGGCCATCGCCGCGCCCCCGGACCCGATCACGGCCAGGTCGATGGCTGGGGGCTCGATCACAAGGGACCTCCTGCAGTCCGTGCGGTGGGGCCGAGCACTGCTCCGGTGCCCGGGGCAGGCGGGTGAACGCGGCCGGTGGTCCGGCGTGTGAGGTACCCGCCTGCGAACCGTCCAATCCGCATTCCCGAATGTATGGCGCGTTGTAGTATTCGTCCAGGCGGATGAGTAGGTCGCGGAAGGAACTGGAAAGCCATGGCCGGCAACGTGCGCACCATCACCCCACGAACCGCCGCGCCCGCGCCTCCGCCGCCAGTGGCTGGGGTCTCCCTGCTCGGGGATACCGGCGAGCAGGTCGCGGTGGTGGCGAAGTTCTTCCGCGCGCTGGGGGACCCGACCCGGCTGCGCCTGCTGGAGTTCCTGCTCACCACCGAACACACCGTGAGCGAATGCGTCGCCCGCATCGGGTTGTCCCAAGGGCGGGTCTCGGCGCATCTGGCGTGCCTGTCCGACTGCGGCTACATCGCAGCGCGCCGCGACGGCCGTTTCTGTCACTACCGGGTCGTCGACCCGCGGGTGGCCGACCTGATCGTGGTGGCACGGGCAATGGCCGCGGACAACGCCTCCGCGCTGGCTGCCTGCCTGCACATCCAGCCCTGCGTCCACGGGCCAGGCGCGTGACCTCCCTCTCGATCAATCTCCCGGCCCGATTTCGCGCCGCTGGCTCTACAGTGTTGTAGAGGGCCCTGGTCCATAGCAGCGAGGGAGGCAGACGCGGGTGGTGCGCTTCGATATCGCGGGCCGGCGCCTCGGTGAGCTCGAGGCCGAGGTCCTGCGCCAGCTGTGGGAGGCCGGTACCACGCTCACCGCGCAGGAGGTCGCGGCGCGACTGCCCGGGCCGTCGCGCGCCCCGACCACGGTGTTGACGGTGCTCTCCCGGCTCACCACCAAGGGCCTGGTCGAGCGCTCCAGTGATGGCCAGCGCAACCTCTACCGCGCGGCGGGCGACCACGACCAACTCACCGCGCAGGCGATCGATCGTCTGCTGCTAGCGGCGACCGATCGCCGCGCGGTGCTCGCGCACCTGCTGAGCGAACATGCGGACCCGGCGTTGCTCGAGGAGTTGGCCGCGATCCTGCACCCGGACCCGCCGCCGCCATGAGGACGCCCACCGCCCTGCTGCCGGCGCTGAGCACCCGCGGGGTCCCCGCGCCCCGCCCGCGCAAGCGGCTTGCCCGCCGGGGCGACCCCCGGCTGGTCGCCGGCATCGCGCTGCTGGCGCTGGTCAATCTCGCGCTGCTGCCGATCGTCGTGTTCGCGTGCCTCGGCGGCGGCATCGCCGTTCCCGGGGTGACGGGCTGCTGGCCGGCGCTGGCCTCCGGCGCCGCCCGAGTGGTCGAGGCGGGCCTCGCCGTGGTCCTGCTCGGCGCGCTCACCTGGCACACGGTCACCGCCGTTCGACACGCCCGCGACACCGCTCCGCGGGGCTTGGTCCAGGCCGCCTGCCGGCGGGCCCCCCTGCCCGGCGGCGGATGCGCGTGGGTGCTGCCCGCGGCCGAACCGCTCGCCTACGTCGCCGGGCTGCTCCGGCCCCGGGTGGTCGTCTCCGACGGACTGCTGCAGCTGCTCTCACCCGATGAGCAGCAGGCCGTGCTCGCCCACGAGGCCGCACATCTGCGCCTGGGTCACGCCCGGTTACTCGTGGTGGGCTCCGCGCTGGCCCGGACCTACCGGTGGATGCCCGGGGTGAGCCCGGCGTGGGCTCTGCTCCGCCGCGAGTTGGAGGCCGCCGCCGATGACGCCGCGGCCCGCGCCGTCGGCGCCCGAACGTTGTTGTCCGCGTTGGCCCGGGTCGCGATCGCCCGCGCCCGACCGGCGGTCGCCGGTTTCAACGACCTCGACGCCCCGGCGCTGCGCTACCGCATCCACCGGCTGCAACATCCCGCCCCGCCCGAGGCCCGGCGCAGCGCCGTCCCCGTGTACGGCCTCACCCTCGCCCTGGCGCTGGCCTGGTCAGGTTGCGCGCTCGCCGGCGTGGGTCAGACCGCCGCCAACCTGATCACCTGCGCGCTGGCCGCCGGCTGGCTCGCCGCCCGCCCAGCCGGTGGCCTTCGCGCCCTGCGGCGTCGGTTGCGACACGACGCCACAGCCCCCACGAGCTGAGCAGGGCGACAGGGGCGCCTGAGAGTTCCGCCCGATGACGCCAGCCGCGCGAAGTCGCCTCAGTCGATAACCGATCCGCTTCTACGAATACGTAGTAGTATGTGGGTGTCGGCAGAACACGCGAGCTGGAGGTCCCACCGTGACACCCCGAACGAACGATGCATCCGATAGAGCACACGAGCGGCCCGGCGCCGCAGGTCCCGGCCAGCCGGCCAAGCTCGGGCGCGTCGGGTTCGCGATGGGGGCGCTGATGGTGGTGTGTTGCGCCGGTCCCGCCCTGCTGGCCGCAGGCACGCTCGCCGCGATCGGCGGGGCGGTGCGCGACCCCTGGGCGATCGGCGCGGCAGCGATGCTCGTACTGGTCGCGGTCAGTCTCACCGCCCGGCGGTGGCCACGCAACGACGGGAACCGCAGCGCCGGGGGCTGCTGCCCATCCAGACCTCAGTCAACGGACGGCGCTGACCGCTCGGAAAGCGCAGACCACCGATGACGCGCCCGAAGCGCCATCTCGCGGCCGCGGTCGCGGTGAGCGTCGCGTTGTCGGTGCTGGCCGCCTGCGGTACCGGCGGTACTACCAACGCCGACACCGCCAGCACCGGCAGCGGTGCGGCCCAGACCGAACCCCCGCGCCCCGCGATCACGACCTCCGCGATCACGCCCAGGACCCAGACCGCGGCCGTTACCACAGCGATCACAACCATCGACGGGAAGACGCTGGAGATACCTGCCGGGCGCCCGGTGGCGGTGTTCTTCTTCTCCGTCAACTGCGGTTCATGCGCCGGCGGCGTCAAGTCCCTGGGCGAGGCCGCCCGGTTGGCCGAACAAGCTGGGATCCAGGCCGACTTCCTCGCGGCAGACATGGATCCGAGTGAATCGACGCAGACCATCCTGAAGTTCCTCGACTACACCGACGCCCAAAACGTGCCCGCCGCGATCGACACCGGCGCGGTGCTCACCCGGCGGTTCAAGGTCGCCGCCCTGTCCACCCTGATCGTCATCGATGCCACGGGGACGGTCACCTACCGCGGCACCGACCCTTCCGCCGAGCGGATCATCGCCGCTCTCGACGAGGCAGCCATCCCGGCGTGAACGGCCTGCTCGCCCTCGCCTTCGCCGCCGGGATGATCGCCCCGGTCAACCCATGCGGGTTCGCCCTGCTGCCGGCCTGGATCACCCACACCCTCGTCGATCGGGAGCAGGAACCGCTGCCGGTCCGGTTGCTCTACGCCCTGCGCGCCGGGGCAGCCCTGACCCTCGGCTTCGCCGGGACCCTGGCCGTCGTAGGCCTCGCGATCAGCGCCGGCGCACGGGCACTGATCAGCGCCGCACCCTGGCTCGGCCTGGCCACCGGCATCGCATTGCTGGTGCTCGGCGCCGTCATGCTCACCGGCCGATCCCTGCGCCTGCGGATAAGGCTGCCCTCCGGTTCCAGGGAAGCGGCGGGGCCACCCTCCGCGCGTCGCCTGGCCGCCTTCGGCGTCGGCTACGCCGCCGCGTCGCTGTCCTGCACCCTCGGGGTGCTGCTGGCCGTCATCGGCCAGGCCCAGGCCACCGCCAGCTACGCCGGGCTGCTCGCCGTCTTCGCCGCCTACGCGAGCGGCGCCGCCGCCGTCCTGCTGCTGGTGTCCGTAACCGCCGCCGCCGCGGGCGCCGCGCTCACCGGCAAAATCACCGCCCTGGCCCGGCACGGCACCCGCATCAGCGCCGCCGTTTTGGTCCTGACCGGTGCCTACCTGGCGTGGTACTGGTATCCCGCCGCCACCGGTGGCACTAGCAACGGCCTCGGTCTTGGTGCCTTCTCCATCACTGTCTCCACCTGGCTCCAGGCCCACACGACCACCGTCGCCACCCTGGCCGCCCTAACCGTCCTCGCCGTGACGGCCGTCGCCTTACACCACCGACTGCGCGCCGCGTCCGCGACCACCTCGGCGCCGCCCGGCGCCCCCACAGTGGACCGGCTCGCCACCGACGTTCCCCCGCAGATCTCCCCGGCCGCGGAGTCCCGGGCACGGCGCGATGGGTGAGGGTGCAGTTCGTGACGGAGCCGTCCGCGACAGCGCAACCACCTCGGTGCCCCCGGTGCGGGCCACCCGCGCCGGGATGCTTGCCGGGATCGTCGCCGCGGCGCCCGCCATCGGCCCGGCGGCGTTGAGCAGTCTGCTCGCGGCCTGCGCGGGTTGCGTGGGCGTCGCCCCGGCTGTCGCCGCAGGGACGGCAACGGGCATCGGGGTCTCAACTGGCAGTGCCCTGTACGGGCTCGCTGCCCTGCTCACCGTCTCCGGCGTTCAGGTGCTGCGGGTCAGACGCACCTGCCCCACCGGGCCCGCCCGCCGGCACGCCGTGACCCGACAGCTGCTCACCCTGGCCGTGGTCGCCGCTCTGAGTTTCGCCACGCTGCAGTGGATCGTTGCGCCCCAGCTCACACCGGACCGGACCGCGTCCATCGGGTCGACCCTCCCTTAGCCCGGATCCACCCCTGTTGATTTCGGCGTGAGTGATTCTGCGGAATCGTGAGCTGTCTTGCCAGGGGCGTGTCCGACTGCCCGAGGGCGGAGTGCCACACCCCCACGATGCGTGAGCGTGTCGACGTGCCAGATACGTGCCAGATGGAGGGGTCAAAGGCGGTTTCTCGGGGTGTCCTTCGGTCAAGCCCCGCGAGCCCGGAAACCCTTACACAGCAAGGGTTTCCGGGCTTTCAAGAGCAATTTTCGGGGTCGCCGAAAAGGCCCCTTTTCGGATTTTGAGTCCCCGGCCTCCTCCGCCCGAGGAGAGGTTCCTTCCCAGGCTGCAACCCTTGCGCCTTCCGTGGTCTCAGCCGACGATGCCCCTGGTGGGGCGCCCGTTCCGGGCTGAAAATCGGGCTGGTTGCCCGCCGAGGCCGTTCAACTGTGATCGCTTGAGGTCGTGTCTCAGCCGGGTACTGGGAGCCATGCCATGGGCCCTTCAGTGTTGCTTCGAGCACGCGGATCAGATTCGACTCCCTGGTGGCTCCTGCGGGCAACCGCCGTGCTGTGTTCGTCGGCATCGCGGAGGTGAGCAGATTGCTGGAACAGACGCAAGAGACCGAGGAGATCATCGCGCGGGTCGCCGCGCTGGATATCGGCAAGGCGGAGTTGGTGTGCTGTATCCGGGTTCCCGGGCAACGGCGGGCGGGTCGGAGGATGCAGGAGGTCTCGACCTACTCCACGATGACGCGCTCGCTGCTGGGGATGACCGACCGGCTGCGCGAGCTGGGCGTGGAGCGGGTGGTGATGGAGGCGACCTCGGACTACTGGAAGGCGCCGGTGCGCCACGAGGCGCTGTGGAATCGAGTGGAGGTGAGAGACCGCCACCGCTGGGCAGTCGCAGCTGCCTGGTGAAGCTGAGGGCAGCCGGGACGTGGGAACGCACGCGACGGTGGGAAGCAGCCCTGACAACGCACGGGACGGGTCGGCACTGCCAGACGGCCCGGGTCCGGCAAGCAGTGATGAGAAGGCGTACGAGAGGAACCGCTGTCTGAAGCCCCGTAAGTCCAGTGCCGGCTCCAACCTGGTGGATATGGGCCGGTGTGCAGTGCGTGGCCAGGTCTCGGTGATCCCGGGGCTGGTCAACTCCGAAGCCGGGTCGGCTGGTCCGGCGGGGAGGCCACGCTGAATGCCTGCGGCGTAGGCGTGGCGATGCTGTCGGGGTAAAGGCGGGCGCCTCCCTCATCGATCGATTCCGTGGTGAACGTGGGAACCGCCTTGCGGTTGCCCTCCCCAGGCGGGCAGCCAGCCCGCTCGGGTGGGCAGGTCCGTTGCCGACCGAGGACCGCTGGGCGGGGCGGAGGTCTCGTAGTAGTCCGAGCACGCGAAAGGCGTGCACATGGCGAAGGGGACCAGCAAGTCGGCAGGGAGGAACTGAAATGCCCGGAGGCCGCCGGTGAATACCGACGATCCGGAGCTGGCGCTGATCCGCGCCGAGCGACGGGTACGGGAGATTCAGACCAAGCTGCACCGTTGGGCTCGCGATGATCCTCATCGCCGGTTCGACGATCTGTTCAACCTCGTCACCGACCCGGCGTTCCTTCTGGTCGCCTGGGCTCGGGTACGGGGCAATCGGGGCGCCCGCACGGCTGGCGTGGACGGCGAAACTGCCTACTACGTGGAGACCGTGCGTGGGGTCGAGGTCGTCCTCGATGAGCTGCGCGCGCAGTTGAAGGCGCGCAGCTTCTGCCCGCTCCCGGTGCGGGAACGGATGATCCCCAAGGCCGACGGCAAGTGGCGTCGCCTGGGGATAGCCGCCGTCCGGGACCGGGTGGTCCAGGCGTCCCTGAAGTTGGTGTTGGAGCCGATCTTCGAGGCGGATTTCCTCCCGTGCTCCTACGGGTTCCGCCCGAGGCGCCGGGCTCATGACGCGGTGGCCGAGGTCCGCCTGCTGTCCTCCCGCTCCTATGAGTGGGTGGTCGAGGGCGACATCAAGGCCTGCTTCGATGAAATCTCCCATCCGGCCCTGATGGACCGGGTGCGGGCGCGAGTCGGGGACAAACGCGTCTTGGCCTTGGTGAAGGCGTTCCTCAAGGCCGGGATCCTCGGTGAGGACCGGGTCCTGCGGGAGACCGACACCGGCACCCCACAAGGGTCGATCCTTTCGCCGCTGCTGAGCAACGTGGCCCTCGCGGTCCTGGACGAGTACATCGTCCAGGCTCCGGGCGGGTCCGGAGCCAGCCGTCACCAGCGGTCTAAGCGCCGCGCTCAGGGTCTGCCCAACTACCGCCTGGTGCGGTATGCGGACGACTGGTGCCTGCTCGTGCACGGCACCCGAGCCGACGCCGAGGCCCTGCGTGAGGAGATGGCGGAGGTCTTGACCGGGATGGGTTTGCGCCTGTCTCCGGAGAAGACGCTGATCACCCACATCGATGAGGGGCTGGTGTTCCTCGGGTGGCGCATCCAGCGTCACCGCAAGCGGGGCACCAACCGGTACTACGTCTACACCTATCCCTCGCGCAAAGCCGTGATGGCCGTGACGGGCAAGGTCCGGGCGTTGTGTCGTCAGATCGGCACGAACCAGCCGCTCCAAATCCTGTTGCTGCGGATCAACTCGCTGCTGCGGGGTTGGTGCGCCTACTTCCGGCCTGGGGTGTCCAGTGCCACCTTCGCCTACCTGGGCGCCTATACCTGGGCCCGGGTCTTCGCGTGGTTGCGCCGCAAACACCGCCGGAGCACCGTGAAGGACATCCGCCGCCGCTACTGCGGCGGGCGGTGGTGGCCGACCACGGCTGAACGGATGCTGTTCAATCCGGCCACGGTGCGCACAACGCGCTACCGCTACCGGGGAGCAGCGATCCCGACACCATGGACGGCCGCGGGATGACGAATGCCACGAGACCGAGCGGGGCTTGTGGAGCGCCCGTTGCCCGGAAACGGGCACGGCGGGTGCGGGAGGCGGCCCGGGGAAACCACCGGTGGAAACACCGGCAGGGCGCCCCGGGTCGACCTCACTTCTATCTGCTGGAGGCGCTGGGCTTCGACCCGTGGCTGGTCAACGCCAAGGACGTCAAGCACCTGCCCGGGCGACCGAAGACCGACCGGTTGGACGCGGTGTGGCTGGCCAAGGTCGCTGAGCGGCAGATGATCCGGGCCAGCTTCGTCCCGCCGGCACAGATTCGTCAGTTGCGGGACCTGACTCGCTATCGGATCGACCTGGTCGTCACCCGGACCGCGGAAAAGCAGCGGGTGGAGAAGCTACTCGAAGACGCCCAGATCAAACTCAGCGTCGCGGTCAGCGACATCTTCGGGGTGTCCGGACGGGCGATGCTGGCCGCGCTGATCGCCGGGGAGCGCAATCCGAAGGTCCTCGCCGAGATGGCGCGCGGGCCCATGCGCGGCAAGCTCGCCCTGCTGGAGGAAGCCTTCACCGGGTACTTCACCGCCCATCACGGGTTCCTGCTGGGCAAGATGCTCAGCCGAATCGATGCGATCAGCGCCGATATCGCCGAGGTCGAAACCAGGATCGAGGCCCACGTCGCCCCTTTCGCCACGGCAGTGGCCCGCCTCGATGAGATCCCCGGAGTCGGTGCGATCGCCGCGCAGGTGATCATCGCCGAGGTGGGCCTGGACATGAGTCGCTTCCCCACCCCGGCCCACCTGTCGTCCTGGGCTCGGTTCGCGCCCGGGGTGAAGGAGTCCGCGGGAAAGCAGAAGGGCAAGGGCGCGACCGGGCACGGCAACTGCTACCTGGCGCGCGTTCTGGGCGAGTCCGCCGTGGCGGCCGGGCGCACCGATACCTTCCTCGGCGAGCGATACCGGCGTATCGCCCGCCGCCGCGGAAAGAAGAAGGCCATCGTCGCGGTCGGCCGATCGATCCTCGTCATCGTCTGGCACCTGCTCAACAATCCCGAGGCACGATTCGAAGACCTCGGAGCCAGCTGGTACGACTCCCGCACCAACCCCGAGCTGAAGAAGCGCAACCACATCCGCCAGCTCGAAGCCCTCGGCTACACCGTCACGGTCGAGCCCGCCGCCTGAACACACCACCACAACCCCACCGCGGTCACCGGCCGGGGTTCGCTGCCGCGCGCCACTACAGGTCCGATTTTCGGATCAGTTGTGGTCTCATTCGCCCACGTCCGGACCCGTCCGTCGGCGCCCGCCGACCGCGCAGCCGAGCGTGGCAGACACCACCGGACCTGGGAGAACGCCCGACCCCAGACTTGGAAAGCGGGTGGCTCGGAACATCAACTGCAAGTCTTCGCAGGTCACAAGGCCTTTTACGACCAGAATCGCAGGTCATCGCGCTGATCGCAGATCAGGCTCATAAGTTCTTCGACAAGGCCGGCAAGTACCGCTTCCGGCTGAAGGCCGGTAACGGCGAGATCGTCGCCGTCGGTGAGGCCTACGACTCGCTGGCTGGGGCCAAGGGCGGATGTGAGGCGGTGCAGCGCGCCGCAGATGGTGCGCCCATCGTCGAGACCGACGACTGAACAAGGCCGCCGCGACCCCGGGCATGTCGGCCCGGCGTCGCTGCGGTCGCCGCAAGCGGTGCGGCCTTGGACAGTGCGGGGCGCTACTGGGAGAGCGAGGCGACGTAGTCGTGCAACGCCTCGGGCCGGACGCGGCGCAGGCGTCCGACGCGGACCGTCTCGACGGCGCCGGCGGCGATGAGTTCGTACATGAGGCTGCGCCCGACGCCGATCGCGGCGGCGGCTTCCTCGACGGTGAGCAGCATGCGCTCGACCGGCGGCGCCGTCGGTTCGGCGGGGTGGCGGGGTGCGGGGATGGCGGTGCGAGGCATCTGGCCCTCCTGCGGGTGATGACGGTGGTCGTTGTGGCGGGTTGGTCTAGCGACTGAGGCCGGCACCGCCTCGGGGCGGCGGCGTAGACGGCGGGGACTTGACCGGGCGCGCCTGGAAGGCGTGGCGGTGGTCGGCCCGGGGCGCCTCGGTGTGGCTGAGGCCGCTGATCGCGGACTTGGCGTGCACGAGCGACGTGCCCGCTGCGGCGGTCGCAGCAGCAGCGACCTGGAGCTCCGCGACCGCCTCGATGACCGCGAGCCGGGGGTCGCCCGCGTGGGGGAACCCGGGCGCTGCCCGCAGCTGGCCGCCGACCTCGTGGTGCCCGAGGGCGGTGGCGATCTGGCCACAGATCTGGGGCAGCTTGGCCAGTGCTTCATGGAGGGAGCCGAGGACGCTGTAGATGTCGGGCACCCGTCCGAGTCGCGGGTCGCCGGGCCGAGTCGTGTAGGTCAGGGCCCGGGCCAGGTCGTCCATCTGCCGGGCGATCCGGACGGCACTCAATCGTGGGTCGTGGACGTTGACCGCGTCCGTGGGCTCGGGCGGGGTCGAGGTGGGCTCCCCTCGGGGCTGGGTGGCCGCGGGGGTCTTCGCGTCCGAATCCTGGCGGGCGCTGTCGGTGGTCATCGGTCGGCTCCTTTCGGGTCGGGTGAGCGCGTCGGCCCGGGGGTGGCCGGCATGGCTCGCGGGCTGTCCAGGATCGGAGCCGGCGGTTGTCGAGTTGCTTGACACGCGAGCCGGTGGGCACCGCCGGGCGGTTGCCGGGCCGCGGGCAATCGCGGGTCCCGGGACCGCCCTGATCGCCGTAGGCGACGTGCCGGATCCGGGGCGGGCAAGCGGACGGGCAACCGGCTGTCAAGCATCGCGACAACCGGTTGACCTGCACCGATGTGCTCGCTGTCAAGCATCGTGACAACCGCCCGTCGGGACCGTGCTGGCACCAAACACGCCAGTTAGGGGAGGTCCCGATGTCCACGAACGCGATGACGCTGGAACGCCAGGCACTACTTGATGAGGTGGAGAGCACGCCGCGGCTGCTCGCCGCACTTGACCGGGTCGAGGTCGAGGGGTGGAACGGTCCCACGGGGGATCTGCTGCTTGCCTATGCCCGCCGCGAGATCGTGGCGCCGGCGGTGCGGGCGGCCGGGTTGTGCGGGTCGGCGGCGGAGTCCGCGGAGGCGACCGGGTGGTCGGCGGCGTGGGAGGCGTTGGCGAATCCGACGCTGCGCTCGGCGTCGTCACCGTGGGGTGTGGTGACCACCGCGGTGCGCCGGGCCGTGCTCGGGGACCGGATGGCGGAGCGGTACCGCACGTCGGTGTGGACCGCGTGGCGGATCGAACGCTTCCGCACCGCCGGCGAGCGCGGCGAACAACCTCGCCACGGCGAGTGGCGGACCGTCGTCGACCCGGCCGCACTGGCCCGGCCGATGAGCCTGACCGCCCTGGTCGAGGACGGGTACGACCGGCCGGTCACCGACCACATCCCGTGCGAAGCCGACTCCGACCACGGCACCCTCGCCGAGGTTCTCGTGCGTGGCGGCTGGCCGGCGGCGACCGCCCGCGAGGTAGTGCTGCACGTCGCCGAGCACGCGCAGAACAACCGCCCGGACCGCACGGAGGTGCCGGGTTGGCGCACCCTCGCGATCACGCTCGGCATCCCGCCGTGGCAGGCCCGCCGGGTCACCGTGCTCCTGCTCGGCGCGCCGGGTTGGCCGGGCCTGGCCGAGCGCTGGGCGACCGGCGGCCCGGCCGCGCTGCGGGGACCGGCGATCGAGGCGGCGGTCCGGGCGACCCGCGCGGAGTCGATGCGCACGCCCGCCCGCACCGCCGTCACCTTGCCGCAGCACCGCCCGGACCGGCACGCCGTACTCGCCTCGTAGCGCGCCCGTTTCCAGGCCCCATGGAAGTCGTAGCCCCGGGTTGTCGATGTTGCCGGGGATCGCGCACACAGAGGAGAAGCGCTACCTGAACGCGCTCCCGCGTGCTGGGCACTTATCGGAAAGATTCCACGGATCTGGTGGAAACCCTGCGAAGTGCCCGAAACGGGTGATAGGACCGATCTGGGAGCAAGGGGGGTACGGATGTTCCTGACCAAGTCATGGTGCCGCCGGGGGGATGGCGGGGCCCGCCGGCGTGACGCCCGTGCGGTGACGGCGGCGGCCGTGATGCTTGCGCTGACGGCGAGCGCCGGGTGCAGCTCGGGGGGCGACGTCGACCTCGATCCTGCCGCTGGGCCGTTGGCCACTCCGACGGCCACGTCGACTCAGGCCGGCGTCGCCGCGTCCGAGGAGGAGGCCATCCTCGCGGCCTACCGCGAGTTCTTCGCCCGCCAGAGCGAGATCTCGATGGCGCCGAAGGAACAGCGCCGCGTTCTGCTCGAACCGTTCACCACCGACCCTGCGCTCGAGCGTGTCCTTCGGGGCATGTTCGCCGCCGAGGAGTTCGGCGAGGTCGGCTATGGCGAACCGGTCGTGAACCCGACCGTGGAGAGCATCGACGGCGACACCGCGCGGATCACCGACTGCCAGGACAGCAGCATGGCCGGGCGGAAGAAGCGCAGCAACGGCAAGATCACCACCCGCGGGACGAAGCAAGCCAAGGCCGAAGTGACGGCCAAGCGCGGTGAGGACGGCCGGTGGCGGATCTCCACCGTCGACTACCAGGACGACAGATGCTGACCCGAGCCGTCCCCCGCGGTGTCGGCGCGCTCGGCGTGAGCGCTGCCGGTGTGAGCGCCGTACTCGGTGTGATGGTGCTGTCGCCGGCGATCGCATCCGCCACGGATGATCCCGACCGGATCTCGGTCCTGCCTGGCTGGGCGGGGTGGATCGACACCGAGGTCGCCGACCCGGGCACGGTGGAGGGCGCGCGGGAGCGGCCCCGACCGGCGCGCGAGTCCGCGCCGCCCCGGTGCACGCAGACCAAGTCCGACGGCGCCGGCGGGTACGCGACGCAGGAGCAGTTTCAGTCCGGCGCCCCGGCGGGAGATGGCCCGGGCGGTTGGGTGGTGCGGCGATGCACGGACGGAACGATGGAGACCGCTTGGGTTCCGGTACCGGAGCCGACCCAGGTGACGCCGCAGCGGTTGGCGGAGCGGGCCACGAACCGGCTCCCGCTCCCGCTCCCGGAGCCGGGGTTCGAGCCCCATCGGGATTCCAGCGCCGGCCCGGCGACGTTGGTCGCGATCCCGACGTGGTTCTTCCTGGACGGCTGGGAGCCAGTCACCCAGCGCACTGCCGCCGGTGAGACGTGGGCCGAAGTGACGGCTGAGCCGGTCGCCACAACATGGTGGCCGGGCGACGGCAGCGGCCCGGTGCGGTGCGCGGGCGCGGGCGCGGGTCGGGCCTGGACGGCGACGGACTCGGCTGGGACGCCGTGCACCTACACCTATCGGCGCTCGAGTGCGGCGCAGCCGAACAACGTCTACCTCGCCCGCGTCGTCGTGAGCTGGCGAGTGACCTGGTCGGGGTCCGGGGGGCTCAACGGGACCCTGCCGCTGATGGAGCGTCAGACAACGTTCCCGATCGCCGTCGCCGAGCGGCAAACCGTCGTCGTCCAAGGGGGAGACCGATGAGCACTGCAACGACCGGCTCGCTGCCCAGGTCACGCAACGGCACTGTTCCTGGCGCCGGCATGGTCACGGGTGCCGGGTCGCCGGCGGCGCGGCCGTTGCCGACCCGGGCCCGCCGGCCCGGGTTGATCGCGGCCGCGGTGCTGCTGATCGTCGGCTTCGCCCTGACTGGTGGATTGCTGGTGTCCAACGCCGCCGGCAAGACGGAGGTTCTGGTCGCCGCGGGTCCCGTCCCGGCCGGGCACGTGGTGACCGCGGGTGACCTGCGTGCGGTCAGCGTCAGCGGTGGGGTGCGCGCGATCCCGGCTGCGGACTTGAGCACGGTGGTGGGCCGGACCGCCACGGTGGCGTTGGTCGGCGGCCAGCTGCTGAACCGGGACATGCTCACCGAGGACGCGGTCCCGGGCGCCGGTCAGGCGATGGTCGGGCTCGCCCTAGGTCTGGGCCGCTTGCCCGCCGACGGGTTGGCACCGGGGGACCGGGTCCAGGCGATCGCGGTCCCGAACGCCGCCGCCGCGGGGGCGAGCCTGGATGCCCCGCGGGTGCTGGCGATCGGGGAGGTCTTCGCCGTCCGCGCCGACGCCGCCTCCGGGGGCGACACCCTGATCACCCTGCTCGTGCCCACCGACGCGGCCGGACGACTGGCCGCTCACGGCGCGAGCGATCAGGTGAGCCTGATCAAGGTGCCGGCCGCACCTGTGGCCGCGCCGGGGCCGGGGGCCGGGTCGTGAGTCTGATCGCGTTGTTCTCCGAGAAGAGCAGCCCCGGTACCACCACGTTGGGTTTGGCTCTGGCCGCGGTCTGGCCGCGCCCGGTGGTGCTGGCAGAGTGCGACCCAGCGGGCGGGGATATCGCCCTGCGCGTGAGCGATCCCGCTGGGCGGCCGGTGTTGGGCCCGGAGCCCGGTCTGCTCACCTTCGCGGTCGCGGCTCGCCGCGATCCGAGCCCCGATCCGCGGGAACATGCACAGCCCCTGCCCGGCGGCCTAAGGTCCGGGCCGGCGGTGCTGGTGGGCCTGGCCTCGCCGGAGCAGGGGGCCGGCCTGGTCGGGCTGTGGCCGGGGATCGCGGCCGCCCTGGCCCGCCCCGGCGAGGGCGATGTGCTGGCCGACCTCGGCCGGTTGCACCCGGGCAGCCCCGCGATCGCGATAGCCGCGGCCGCCGACACCCTGGTCGGAGTCGCCTGCGGTGACGCCGCGGGCATCCTGCGAATCCGCGACCGGCTCACCCACCTCATCACCGGGCTCCCGCCCACCGACGCCGCCCACACCGTGCAGGCCGGCCACGTCGGGGGTCGCCGGGTGGTCGTGGTCCTGGTGGTGGAGGATCGCCACGCTGTCGAGGCGGTCGCCTCGACCCGCGCTGTGCTGGAGCACGCAGCCCTGCCGGTCACGGTGGCCGGGTACCTCGCCCTCGACGCCGCCGCGGTGCACGCCCTCTCGTGCGGGCAACGGGGCGCTCGCCTGGACCGCAGTCTGCTGATCCGCAGCGCACGGGCCCTCGTCCCGCACCTGAACCCGGACCTGCCCCCACCCGTTGTGGCACCCCCCGGCGCTGAGCGCTCGCCCGGGCGCCTCGCCGCGTTGGTGCGGTCCCGATGAGCACGGCCGTCGGGTTGGACCACGCCCTGGTCCGCCGCCTGCAGGGGCAGGTCGCCGAGCAGCTCTCGGCGGCGCGACGCGCGGCCCGGGCCGCCGGGCGCCCGGAGCTGGCCGGTGAGGACGAGCGCGAACACGCCCGCGCGGTGATCGCGGCCGTGATCGCCGCGGACGTGCAACGCGCGATGGCCACCGGGCACCGGCCACCTGAACCGGAGGAGGAACGCGCCCTCGCCGACGCGGTCCACGCCCGCCTGTTCGGGGCCGGCCGGCTGCAGATCCTGCTGGATGACCCGGCGATCGAGAACGTCGACATCAACGGCTGCGACGAGGTCTTCGTCTCCTACGCCGACGGCCGGCGGGCCCGGGTCGACCCGGTCGCCGGGACCGACGCCGAACTCGTCGAGCAGGTGCAGTTGTTGGCCGCCTACGCCGGGCTGAACGCGCGAGTCTTCGACGACGCCAACCCCGAACTGGACCTGCGCCTGCCTGACGGCACGCGCCTGTCGGCGGTACGACGGGTCACCGCGCGCCCAGCGGTATCGCTGCGCCGCCACCGGTTCCCGAAAGTATTCCTGTCCGACCTGGTCGGCAACGCCACCATCACCGCGGAACTGGCCGCGTTCTTGTCCGCGGTGGTCAAGGCACGACGCAACGTGATGATCGCCGGCGAGACCGACTCCGGTAAGACGACGTTGCTGCGCGCCATGGTCAACGAGATCGACGCGTCCGAGCGGATCTGCACGGTGGAGAACAGCCTCGAACTCGGGCTGCGCGCCCATCCCGCGCTGCACCCCGACGTGGTGGAGCTGGAGGCCGCCCCGGCCAATAGCGAAGGCGCCGGCGCGGTGAGCATGGCCCGGCTGGTGCGCCGGACGCTGCGGATGAACCCGGACCGGGTCATCGTGGGCGAGGTCCTCGGGCCCGAGGTCGTCACCATGCTGAACGCGATGAGCCAGGGCAACGACGGGTCCCTGTCCACGATCCATGCCCGCACCCCGCGCGGGGTCTTCGACCGCATCGCCACCTATGCCCGCCAAGCCGAAGAGCGCCTGGACCTGGAAGCCACCCACCAGCTCATCGCCGGCGGCGAGGGCGGCACCGGGGCCCTGGACTTCGTCGTGTTCCTGCGCAAGACCCGCCCTGGCACGCCACCATCACCTGACGCTCAATCAGAGATCGCAGCTTTGTCGTCGACCGGTGCACCGGCGGCCGGAACCCGGCGGGTGCTGTCCAGCGTGCTGGAGGTCACCGGGTTCGACCAGCGGGTCCAGGCCAGCGAGGTGTTCACCCCGGGCCCGGACGGGCGCGCGCATCGCAACGACGCGGTCGCGATCGGTTGCCTGTCCGACCTGATCGCCGTCGGTTATGAGCCCGGCTACACGGCGACCTGAGGCCCTGTCACCACAGAACAGTGGACACGAGGTAGGCACCACATTTGCGAGGGAGGGGAGCCCATGCAAACCGAAACGTTGGTGGCACTGGTGGTGTTCGCGGGTCTGGGCGCCGCGGTGTGGTTGCTCGCCGTCGCCTGCACCGGCCCGATCGTCCCGGTGATGCGGAGCCGGCCGGTCCTGGTCGCGTTGGCCGGCCCGCGGGTGGCCGCGGCCGGGGGAACGGTGCTGGCGGTCGGGGTGCTCACCCGGTGGCCGGTCGCGGCGCTGGGCGCCGGCGCCCTGGTGTGGGCGTGGCCACGGCTGGTCGGCGGCAACGCCGCATCCCAGGCGGGCATTGCCCGGTTGGAGGCCCTGGCCGGGTGGACCGAGTCGCTCAAGGACACCATCGCCGGTGCGATCGGACTCGAGGAGGCCATCCCTGCGACCGCTCCCACAGCGGCGGCACCGATCCGTGGCGAGGTGGAACGTCTGGTTGAGCGGCTGCGGGCGCGCGAACCGCTGCCGGCGGCGCTGCACCGGTTCGCGGCTGACCTCGATGATCCTTCCGCGGACTTGGTCGTGGCCGCGTTGATCCTCAACGCCCGGCTTCGCGGTCCCGGGCTGCGCGCCACGCTGGAAGCGCTGGCCACCTCGGCCCGCGACGAGTTGGACATGCGCCGCCGCGTTGACGCCGGCCGCCGTGCCCTGCGCAGCGGTGTCCGGATCATCGTCGGGGTCACCGTCGCCTTCGTCGGTGCGCTGATCGCGCTCGATTCGGCCTACCTCGACCCCTACGACACCGCGACCGGGCAGCTCGTCCTCCTGCTCGTGGCCGCGATGTTCACCGCCGCGTTCGCCTGGCTCCGCGCGCTGAGCGAGGTCACCGTCCCGCAGCGGCTGCTCACGAAACACGGCCATGAGTTCAGCGGAGCTGACGGACCCTCGTCCCTGACCCGGGCAGCGTCGCGATGACCGCGGAGCTCGTGGTCTTCGCCGGCCTCGGCGCTGCCGTGGCCGCCCTGCTGGCGCTGCTCGCGCCGCAGCGCCCAGGTCTGCTCGTCACGGTCGGACGTCTCGACGCCGCGCGCGCCGCTGCCCCCGCAGCCCCGCGCGCGGAAAACGGCTCGTCAGTGACGGGCCGTCAGGCCCAGCTCGGGCGCCTCGCGGGCGCTCGACTGGGCGCGCTGTCCCGGCCGGGTCGCTCCCCCCGCGGCCCGGCCGGGACCCGCGCGGCCGACCTGGCCATCACCGCTCACCACCCCGAGCTGTTCCTCGGCCGCCAGGTGCTCACCGCTCTGGGCGGGTTCTGCCTGCTCCCGGCCGCGGCCCTGATGCTCCTGCCGGCTGGGCTCGTCATGCCCGCCGGTGTCCTGCTCGCCGGGACGCCGGTGCTCACGGCCGCGTTCTGGTTCCTGCCCGATCTCGCCCTGCGGCGCGAGGCCGAGACCCGGCGGCGGGAGTTCCGCCGCGCCCTGTCCTGCTACCTCGACCTGGTCGCGATGAGCCTGGCCGGCGGACGCGGCGCGGCCCAGGCGCTGCCCGAGGCCGCGGCCCTGTCCGACGGGTGGGCGCACCGACTCATCGCGGACGCGTTGGACGGCGCCCGGCTCGCTGGGATCAGCCCCTGGCGCGGCCTCGGAGACCTCGGCGAGCGGATCGGTGTCGGCGAGCTGGGCGAGCTGGCCGGCAGCCTCGCCCTGGTCGGGGACCACGGCGCCCGGGTCCGCGACACCCTCACCGCCCGCGCCGCCACCTTGCGGCGCCGGGCCCTCACCGACGCCGAAGGCCAAGCCGCCCAGGCCGACCAAGCGATGCGCATCGCCCAGGTCCTGCTCGCCTTCGCCTTCCTCGTCCTCGTCGCCTACCCGGCCCTGGCCGCGGTCCTCGCCCTGTGACCAGTAGGCCGATGACTGAGCCGATGACTGAGCCGCCGAGCGGCCCCACCCGGGCAGTCGTGATCAGACCCGTGCACCAATCCATCGAGGGAGGCACCCGTGCCGCAGATCCAGTTCCTGTCCGCGCTCTGCACGATCCTGAGGGCCCGTCAGCGGAAGCTCGCCGCGCAGGATCGACCCTCCGATGCGGGGGACATCGTGCAGTACGTGGTGATCACCGCGGCACTGGCGATGGCGGCCGTCGTGATCGTCGCGATCATCGTCACCAAGATCACGAACAAGGCCAGCAGCCTGCAAACCGAATGACGGGGGCCCGCCCCGGCAGCCGGCGCCCTGCCGCTCGACCTCGTGCTGCTGCGCGCCGCACTGGCGAGCCGGGTGACCGCGGGGCGAGCAGCGTGGAGCTGGTCATCACCATGCCCGCGCTCCTGCTGGCTGTTCTCGTGATCATGCAGTTCGGCATCTGGGCGCACGCCCAGCACGTGGCGCTGGCCGCCGCCCGCGACGGGGCCGAGGCCGCTCGCGCCTACGGCGCCAGCGAGGCGGCCGGCCACGATCGTGCCACCACCAGCCTGGACCGGCTCGGGCCGACGATCCTGCGCGACCCGCATATCGAGGTCACCCGCACCGCGCAGGAGGTCACGGTCACCGTCACCGCCCACGCCCCCTCGATCCTCGGCGGCCTATTCACCTTCGGTGTGAGAGAACAGGCCCACGGTCCGGTCGAACGCTTCATCCCGACCGCCGGTGAGACAACCCCATGACCTCCGCCACCAGCCCCGACACCAGCCCGGCCAGCAACCCCGGCTCGGGTGCGGACCCGGACACGGGCATGGGGTCTGCGGCCGACCGGGAACGCGGCTCGATTGCGGTCGAGCTGGTGATCCTCACCCCGCTGTTGATCGTGCTGCTCCTGCTGGTCGTTGGGCTCGGGCGGATCGCCCACACCCACGCGCAGGTCGAGGGTGCCGCCGCCGACGCGGCCCGCTCGGCCTCCCTGGCCACCAGCCCTGCCACCGCGCAGCATGCCGGTGAACAGGCCGCCCGCGCCTATCTCGGCGACCGGTCCTGTCGTCACCTGGACATCGACATCGACACCGCCGGGCTCCGCCCCGGCGGCGTGGTCACCGCGCACCTGCGTTGCACCGTCTCGCTGGCCGGGCTCGGGCTGGCGGGCTTCCCCGGTACCCGCACGTTCAGCGCGACCGTGCAGGTCCCCATCGACCTTCACGCATCGCGGTGATGGTCCCCCGTCGCGCGACCGGCGCGCACCCGAACCGGACCGGTCAGCCCCAACACCACCGGCGCTGCCAGGCCGCGGCGGCGCGTGACGAGGGCAGCATCACCCCGTTCGTTGTCGTCATCACCGCCGCGCTGCTCGCGATGGCCGGGCTGGTTGTGGACGGCGGCTACGCTCTCGCCGCCCGCCAGCAGGCTGCCGGCACCGCCGAGCAGGCCGCCCGCGCCGGTGCCGACGCGCTGAACCGTGAGGCCGCGATGCGCGGCGGGCCCCTGCGGATTGATCCGGCGGCCGCCCGGGCCGCCGCCGAGCGGTACCTGAGCACCGCCGGCTCCACCGGCCAGGTCAACGTCGTCGGGCAGACCGTGACGGTCACGGTCCGGATCACCCGCGCCACCGCGATTCTGTCCGCCGTCGGCATCGACACCCTCACCGCCACCGCCACCGCCAGCGCGCACGGCCTGACCGGGATCGACCACGAAGAAGACCTGCCCGCCACCAACCCGGGGGAGCAACCGCGATGACCGCCACCGGCACGAACCGGCCGCCCCACGCCCCCAACACCGGCCGCCTCCTGCTGCGTGGTGTCGGGGCGCTGGCCCTGCTGGTGGCCCTCGCCTTCGGCCCGCCCGCGGCGCTGCTCGCGTTTATCGGCAACCCCATCCCGGCCCAGCCCGTCGTGGGCGGGCGGCTCACCGACGCCGCCGTGATCGGCATGCTCGCCGTCGTGGTCTGGGCCGCCTGGGCGCAGCTCATGCTCGCCGTGCTCGTTGAGGCCGCGGCCGCGCTGCGCAGCGCGCCGCTACCAGCCCGCATCCCCTTCACCGGCCCTCAACAGCACCTCGCCCGCCACCTGGTGCTGGCCGTCTCCTTCCTCCTCGCCGGCAGCGGGACGCTCCTGCTCCCCACGAGCGCCGTCCCGGCCGCGGCCGCCGTCGCGACCTGCGCCGCACCCGAGACGGCGCAGGATCGAGGACATGACACGGAACCGGAACCAGCCGCTGAGCTGACGTCACATCAGATTCCTGCGGCCCGGGAGCAGGTCACGGCGGCAGCGGTCCCGCCGCAATCTGCACATCGCGACGGCGTTCGCTTGGCGCGACCCGAGGCGACGGCTCCACCCCACGCGGCTCAGTCCCCTGTGTCTCAGTCCCCTGTGTCTCAGTCCCCTGCGTCTCAGTCCCCTGCGTCTCAGTCCCCTGCGTCTCAGTCCAATGCGACGACGGAGCGTGCCGGTCGCTGGTATGTGGTGAAGCCGCCGCGTGGATCTCATCACGACACCCTTTGGGACATCGCCGAACGTCACCTCGGCGACGGGCTGCGGTGGAAGGAGATCTACGAACTCAACCGCGGCCGCTCCCAACCCGGCGGCGGTGAACTGCAACTACCGCGGCTCATCCACCCGGGCTGGCGTCTGCTCCTGCCGCCCGACGCCACCGGACTTCCCAAGCCCGGCGGCGAAACATCGAAGCGGTCGACTCCCGCGGCCAAGGACGCCGATGAGCGCGCCGGCCAACCCGGCGCCCCGTCGGCCGATCACCTCGGCGACTCTGCCGATCACTTCAGCGACCCGTCCACCGGCCAACGCCTCCGTCTCGATCAGGCCAAGGAACGGGACCTGCAGACCTCGAAGGAAACGGGCGTCCTCGCGGTTCCGCCGGCGCCCGAGCGTGCTGAGGATTCTCCGCCCGCGGCCATCGTCCCGACGTTGCCACGACCCACTCCACCGGCGACCACCGTCAACGAGACCGACCGGGCCGAGGCTCCGGCCTTCGGCCCGGACCTCGCGCCCGATCATCACCTGGCCGACGACGACCCGGCCGACGATGGGCCGGGGCTCCCCGTCGGCGTGCTCACGCTGGGTCTCGGCGCGCTCGCCTGCGCCGGGCTCACCGCGGAACTGACCCGGCGCCGTCGCCGCGGGCAACGGTTCCGGCGACCCGGTGAACGACTGCGCCACCCCGGCGGCCCGGCCAGCGATCTGCAACGCCAGCTACACGCCGCCAACGCCGAGCTGACAGCGACGGCGTTGCGCGACGCACTCCGAGCGCTCGCCGCGGCCTGCCACGCCGGGGGCCATGCGCTACCGGACCTGCACACCGTCCGCATCAACGCCGCCGGGGCGACGCTGCACCTGGGCAGTGACACCCCGGCCGCTGTGCCGCCGTTCACGCGCGTCGACGCGCGGACATGGACCCTCGACGCCGCCGGCGCTGATGCCATCGACGGCGATGACAGCGATGACGCCGATGACGTCGGTGATTTCGTCGATCCTTACCCCGCCTTGGTCGCGCTCGGCGTCACCGGCGACGAGGCGATCCTGCTGATCAACCTCGAAGCCGCCGGCACCCTGCAGATCACCGGGCCGCCCGAGGGCGCCGAGGCGATCCTGCACGCCCTCGCCGCCGAACTCGGCACCAGCGATCTGACCCGCACCACCGGGATCCTCGTGAGCGGCTGCCCGGCGCCGTTGCTGCGGATCCTCGAACCCGGCCGCGCCCGAGCCGTTGACGCGGCCGCGGGTCGGCGGCGGGTCGCCGTCCACCAACGCGAGGTCGAAGCCCTGCTCACCTCGGCCGACACCGGTGACCTACTCACCGCCCGTGCCCGGTGCGTCCTCGACGACCTCTGGGCACCCATGGTGCTCATCGACGGCGGCAGGCACGACGACTCGAACACCGTCGAGGTTCCCACCCGCCCCTACGGCGGTGGCTGCCTGATCACCACCCGGGCCGGACTCGACGAGGAGAACCCCGCATGGACGTTGACCAAGGCCTCCGAGACCTGGCGCCTGGAACCACCCGGCATCGACCTTGACCCCCAGTGCCTCGATCCCGAGCGTCTCGCCCAACTCGATGCCCTGCTCGCGGTCACCGACGTTCCCGACCCAGACCCGCAGGAGCCGGCCACCCCAGCGCGGAACGGCGCCGGGCCCATCCCCGCACCAAGCCCGGCCGAACCGACGCCGACACCGCAGATGACACCGCAGATGACCGTGCACGACGTGAGCGCCGTGAACGGCGCCCCGGTGGCATCCCCCACCAGCCTGGCGATCATCGCCGCCGCGATCCCGGACTCGTCCGGCCGCTCCCAACCGCCCGCCGATGCGCACCTCGCGGGCCCGCTCGCGGGTCCGCTCGCGCCCCGAGTCTTCGTCCTCGGCCCGGTCGAGGTCCTGGGCGCGGGGGAGGAGGTGAAGCCCGGCCGGCGCCGCCGGGCGGAGGAGCTGATCGCCTACCTCGCCTTGCACCCCGGTGCCAGCCAGCACCAGCTGGATGAGGCCTTGTGGCCCGGCGTCCGGGTGTCACGCGGCACCCGCAACCCGCTGGTCTCCCGGGCCCGCCAATGGCTCGGCGTTGCCTCCGACGGGCAGCCCTACCTCGCGCTGGTCACCGAAGGCCAGCGCTACCAGCTGCGAGCCGAGGTGAGGTGCGACTGGCATGAGTTCTGCGCGCTGGCCAAACGCGGTCTCGCCGCCGGACCGGACGGGCTGGACGACCTGCATGCCGCGCTCGAGCTGGTCCGTGGTCGCCCGTTCCTCGGGGTGAACCCCGCCGCGTACGGGTGGGCCGACGCCGACACCCAGGACATGATCAGCGCCATCGTCGACGTCGCCCACACCCTGGCCAGTTTCGCCCTCGCCGGCGGCGATCACCGCCGCGCTCGCTGGGCCGCCGCCCGCGGGATCAACGCCGAACCCGTCGCCGAGCTCCTCTACCGCGACGCCATCCGCGCCGCGCAGGCCGCCGGTGACGACCAGGACGCGACCCGGCTACTCGACCAGCTACGCCGCTGCATCGCCGAGCTCGACCCTGACGACGACATCACCGACGCGACCGCAGTCACGACGGGCATCCTCGGCGCGCGCTGAAGGGCCGCCCCGGTCAACCTGCCTCCCGACATCGCACGCAGGTCGGGCCCGCGGCGGTCGTTCCGGCCGAACGCGACGTCCGGCCATGGCCGTGCCACCCGCGGGCAGCTGGCCGCGCCGCAGACCCCCCCCGGATTAGAACCGGATTAGAACGAAGCAGGCCTCGGCCAAGGGCAAACGTACAGGTCAGGGCTTTGCCTATGGCCCCGGATTAGAACCCACTGGTCGCCACCTGAAAGTCCCCACCCCTCGCTCGTCGCGTCGACCCGGAGGTAATTCAGCCCTGCCCGGTGACGGTGGCGGTTCCTAGCCAGGATAATGATCAGGCGCTTGTCACCGATGGTCGCTACGTTCGGGACATGACAGATGGTCAGACCGATAGCCTGGCACCGGTCGGGCTAAAGCCGCTGCGTTACGGGCGGCCGCGTTTCACTGGCGTGGTCGATGCGAACGTGCTTCTCAGCAGCATTGCGAACGGCTGCAGTACGGGTTGGCGGTCCCGGCTTCTCCGGATGACCGACGAGGACCATGCGGTCCTGTACGCAGCTGACCACGTGTTTGGTGAGGTCTACGAACATCTGTCGAAGTTCGTCGGCCGCGACGGAACACCTTCGGTCGAGGAGCTCCGGCAGCTCTTTGAAGAGGAGTACTTGGCCATCCTGCGGTTCGTGACGGTCACGCCGGATGACGGTGCGGCCGAAGCCTTGGGCGTTACCGATCCTGATGACGTTCCGACGGCGCAGCTCGCCGAGCTGCTCGGCGTGAGCGTCGTGTTCTCGGACGACAGGCACCTTCGCGACCCTGGGTTCGCTCCGAAGGACTGGCAAGTCGCTGCCCGCGGCGCGATTGAACTCATCGACTGCGAGCGCGAGAAGATCGCGCTTGGGATGGCGGTGTACTTGCCAGCGCGTGCGGCCGTCTGGGCCGTACAAGCGTCAGCTCGCCGGCTAAGCGTCACGCCGTGGATCCCGGCGGCTGCTCTCCTGGCCGGGGCAGTTCTGGTGATGCGCGCACCTGCCCGTCGCCGAACAGTAGGGGAAGCTCTAGGCACCATCGGCCGCGCATTCGCGGAGCAGCTTGCACGGATCGAAGCCGATGAGCACTTGGCGATGGCGATCCTGCAGGAGGCGATGTATGTCGCCTCTGGTGATTCTCTTCGCCACCAGCTCGCATCCGTGCTCGCGGTTCAGCTGGAACCGGTTGCTGAGGACGAGGTCCTCAGCCTTCTCATCGCGGCCTATCCCGGGGCTGACACGCCAAATGTCGAGGACGTACGGGTCGAGTTGGTGGCTGGTTCGGAGTTCGTTGAGGGCGAACCCTTCTGCTGGCAGCTGGGGCGTGCAGTCGATCCGCCAGACGGCTCGTTTGAAGTGATGCCCTAACAGGGACCGAGGCGAGTCAGGGCACGCTACACGGGAATGTCACAGGTGGCGCCTAGGCTCCGATCATGCGTCGAGCGTTCATCGCAGCCACCGTGTCCCTCCGCGATTCCTTTGCGATTGCGACGGAGTGGGCGCAGGCGAACCCGCTGACCGTCATCGCGCCGATGACCGCTGACGTGGAGGCGGAGTCATGGTTACAGGACGCCGGGGTACCGATCGGCGTCACTAGCAAGAAGCACTCCCGGTTCACCGCTCGCCCGCAAGGAACCTTGGTCGCGTGGTGCCTTGACCTGCATGACCTGCTTGATCAGGAGAGCCAGAAGGGCGTTCAGGAGGTCGTCCTTGTTCGCGCTCATGGCGTGCACGCCCCGTGGATCACAGCGCACGGTGTTGAGTGCCTTGCAGGGACACCCGTGCCGGCGGTGCCCGAAGCGAGCCCGGCGATCAAGGCGATGGTCCAGGGAGTGACGAACTATGTCATTCGCAACCAGGGGCTGGTTGATGAACGCGAGCGATGGCGTGTCATTCAGGCGCTGACCTACTTCCGCCAGTGCGGACATACCTTCGACCGCGACCAGCTCTCGGTCGAGGCCCTCAGACAAGGTTGGCCTGGCAACCGCGTCGGCAAGCTCGCTGAGCTTGCGTCAGATGTCAACGCCGGGAAGCGACTGCGGTTCGAACAACGTCTGCGTCCTGAGGTTGTCGCGGAGTGGGAGCAGACACAGACATTCGAACACGAGAACTAGAAGCCGAACGGAGTTTCAACCGTGGCAGGTGCCCCAACGGCAGTTCAACAGCAGACGACGGTCGGGGAGGGTCTGGCAGTTGGATGCCTCGCCATCGGTGTCACCTCAGTTACGGCACGGAAGCTGACCCTGGAGTTGGCCTTCAGCCGTGCCTGGCGTGACTGGCACCCGGCGCGGGAGTTTCTGGCCATCTGCACGACCCTTGCTCGGAACGACATCGTGACGATCCTGAGCCGCAGTGAACGGCGTCGCGGTCCGGTCTGGGCGGCTTGGACGCTCGACCGCGGGCTGTACGTCCCTTACCTGACCCAGGATTGGACCGTCGAAGAAACGGCGGACGAGCTTGAATCGTCGTGCGGTGTCGGCCGCGAGGACTGGAAAGACCTGGCCGGTTCGTTCGTCCATGCGCTCCAAGCGGGATGATTGGCTTTCCGAGCCAAGGCGGACCCAACGGTGCGATCCTTCCTTTGACCTGCTGTGTTTCTTCAAATAACATGTTTCTCGTGAAGGGAAACAGGTCTATTAGAGAAACGCTGCTGACGCAGAAAGCGCTGGCGTCAGTCAGCGAACTACTGCCGCCCGCGTGGCGACTCGAGACCGCGTCGCCACCACAGGCCACGCGACGCTTGGAAGCAGACGGACTAGTCCGCCTGGTCGGCCCGCGAGGCACCAAAGCCTCGTTCATCGTGGAGGCCAAACCTGCAGGCGCCTCGTCGATCGATTCCCTTCGGCTCGTGCTTGCGGATCTGAGCAGAACATTCGAACTGCCGGTCCTGTTCGTCTCCGACTACATCGGGCCGTCGCTGCGAGAGGCGTTGGCGTCAGAGGGAATCAGCTACGCCGACGCGACGGGCTGGGTGCGGGTGGCCAATGACGATCCGCTGATCCTGCTCACCGGGATCGGAGCCGACCGTGCTCCGAGGCCGCGCTCGGGCGGCAACGCCGTGGCGCGACTCAATGGCGTGGCGGCCAATCGGATCATCCGAGCGCTCTGTGAGACACCCGTCCCGGTCGGGGTGCGGGAGCTCGCTGTGGTTGCGGGAGCGTCGGCGGGGTCGGTGTCGAAGCTGCTGGTCACGCTGGCTGGCGAGGGAATCGTGGAGCGGGACGCGGGTGCGGTGGTGTTGGTACGCCGCCGGGCGCTGGTCCGTCGGTGGGTCGCGGATTACTCGTTCAACCGGTCTAACCCGCTCGCCGTCTGGTTTCTCGCTCCGCGTGGTGTAGCACGCACGCTCGAAAAGGTCGCCGGCCTCGGCGGTGCAGTGCTCACCGGTTCGGCGGCCGCGAGACGACTCCTGCCCTCCGAAACCACCTCCGTAGTGCCGCTGCGTCAGATCGCCGTCTACGCCGATGACCCGCCACTTCTTGCGGATCAGTGGGGCCTAGTCGAGGCCGATGCAGCAACCGCGAACGTGCTCATCGCCCGGCCGCAGGACATCGACATCCTGCGCGTGGGCAAGACTTCCGATGGCCTGCTCCCGATCGCGCCGACCGCTCTTGTGTTAGCCGATCTGCTTACGCTGCCGGGCCGATCCGATGCCGAGGCCGAGCAACTCATGGACGCGTTAGCCCTTCGCGACGCGGCCTGGAGGGAGTGAGACGTGCAACCTGCACCCGAATACGTCGAGGCACGGCGGGTTCTGCTCGACGCGCTCACTGCGTTGGACCAGCACCTGCCCAACCTGATCCTCGTCGGCGCACAAGCTGTCTATCACCACACCGGGGATGCCGACCTGAACGTGCCGTTGATGACCACCGACGGCGACCTGGCCATCAACACCCTGCATCTAGCGGACGTCCCGGAAATCGGCGACGTCTTGCGACGCGCGGGATTCACGCCTGGCCCCAACCCTGGGCATTGGGTGTCCGCCGGCGACGTGGCAGTGGACCTCATGGTCGTTCCCCATCAGGCCGGCGTCACCCGTGCCTCGGCGCGCAGTGCACGTCTGGAACCACACGAGAAGCTGACGGCGCGTATCGCGCGCGGGCTGGAGCCCGCCCTCGTGGACCACGACCTCGTCACCTTGAGTGCACTCGACCCGTCAGATCCCCGATCCGTCAGCCTGATGGTCGCCGGCCCGGCCGCCTTGCTGACCGCAAAGATCATCAAGATCGGTGAACGGCTCGGTCAGGCCGAGGCCCAGCCCGACCGGCTCAAAGAGAAGGACGCCCTGGATGTCTTCCGCCTACTCCAGGCGATTGACACGCCCGTCCTCGCAAGGGGGATCGCTCTCCATCGAGCAGACCAGCACGCAGCCGCCGTCACGGGCGAAGCGCTGGCCCTGCTAGAGGCGCACTGCGGGAATCCTCCCGGACGAATCCCGGAGATCGCGGCGGCCGCAGCTCAGGGCGACCCCACCGTCGCGCCGTCGTTCGTGACGCTCGTTCGGCAGTTGCTGGCCGCCTTATGACGTGTTGCCGCGGGTGCTGAACGCTGAGTCACCTGGACGGTTGCCGCTGCGCGACCGAGCTCGTCGCCGACGCATCTGAGCCCTCACTGCGGCCGAAGTGAACTGACAGACGCCAACCCGAGGCAGCAGCCGGACGAGTGGGGCGGCGTCGGGATTCCCCGCGTTGCCGCGAGTGATCGTCGATCTGGGTGCCGGGTGCGCACACAGGACTCTGAGGGCCCGCGCGCTGCGCGTGGGCGTCGGCCTTGGGGAGGCGCGTCATGGTGGTCAGTGCTCCGATCGGGTGGCTGGTTCCGCGAGCGGCTGAGTCGCCGAGGCCGCGGGCGGCGGATCCCGGGATCACCCCGAACAGCAACGGCCTGCCCGGGCTGGAGGTGCTTCGCGAGCTCGTCGGCGCGCTGCTGACCTGGGGCCTGGTGGCGTGCGTCGCCGGGCTGGTGGTGTCGGTGATCATCTGGGCGCTCGGGCACCACCAGGGCAACTACTCCCACACCTCCAGCGGCAAGACGGGCGTGCTGGTCGCGGCCGGTGGGGCGCTGCTGATCGGCGGGGCGAACGGGATCATCTCGTTCTTCTCCGCGATGGGAACGCGGATCCAGTGACCGCTGGCAACCCGGCCTGCGCCGGCCCCCTCGACCCGCTCTGCGCCGCCGTCGGTGGTGTCGTCGGTTCGGCGACGGCGACCGGTTCCGGCTTCGTCCTCGACGCCCTCGGCGACGCATTCGTCAGCGCCGCCGAGTCGGTGACCACGACCGCGCTGGCCGCCCTGGACACCGGCACCCGCATCGACTTGGGCGCGGACTGGTTTCGCGCCAACGTCGCGGTCATCGCCGCGGTCACCGTTCCGGTCGTGATGGGCCTGCTCGTCGCGCAGGCCATCACCTCCGTCCTGCGCCGCGAGCCCGGCGGCTTGGCCCGCGCCGCCGTCGGACTTGCCAAGGCTCTCCTCGGAGCGAGCCTCGCCCTCGGCGTCACCCAAGCCGGACTGATCGCGACCGACGGGATCTGCGAGTTCATCGCCGCCTCCAGCGGGACCACGGTCCACGGCGCCGCCGAGCGGTTCCTCAACCTCACGTGGCTGGCCGGCCCGCAAGTGGGACCGGTGCTGCAGATGATGCTCGGCATCGGGATCATCTTCGGCTGCCTGGCCCTGTGGGCCGTTCTGCTCTTTCGCAAGGCAGCGCTGCTGTTGGTCGCCGTGTTCGCGCCGATCGCGTTCGCCGGCGCGGTCTGGGACCAGACCCGGGTGTGGGCTCGCCGCTGGATCGAGATCGTCGCGGCCCTGGTGCTGTGCAAGGTCGTCATCGTCGTGACCTTCGTGCTCGGTGCGAGCGCCTTCACCGGAACCGGGCCCACGGTCGCCCCGCCGGGGACAGCACCTGGAACAACGCCGGGGGCACTACCGGGAGCGGTGCCGGATGCAGCTGCCGCCCAATCGGCCGGGCTCTCTGACGTTCTGGTCGGGCTGATCCTGTTGACGATCGCTGCCTTTGCACCGTGGATGACCTTCAAGTTCGTGCACTGGACCGGCATGGAAGCCGCCTCCGTCATGCACTCCTCCATGGCCGCCAACCCGGCGTCCCGCGCTGCGGGGGCCGCGGGGTCGCAGGCCCGCTTCGCCGCCCAACAAGCCATCACCTCCTCCGTGCTCGCCGGGGCCGGCGCCGGCGGTGCAGGTGCGGCTGCGGCAGGACGACGGGCCGGTCCGGCCCGTAACGCCAATGCCGGGGGAGCGCCCCTCGCGGCGGGTCTGTCCGCGCACCGGCCCTCGAACCCGCGCCCGGGCGGAACCGGGCGACCGACGAGCAGGAAGGACGAACGATGACCGCGACCCAGGCAAGTGATGTTCGTTTCGGCCGGTTGGAGCGACGCGGTCTGCTGCTCGGCCTGAGCGGCGCACAACTGGCCCTGGTGGGCTCCGCGCTGATCATCGTGGTCGCGGCAGGGATGGCCGCTGGGCCCGCAGGCCTGCTGTTCACCGTCCCGCTCTGGGGTGGCGCGCTCGCGATGGCGCTGCTCCCGGTCGGTGGTCGACCCCTGGTCGAGGTGCTTCCCGTGGTGGCGCCGTGGGCGGCTCGTCGCGCCCGCGGAGCCCACCTCGTCCTCGCGCGGACGACCGACTCGGACGACGACCTCACGATTCCCGGGGTGCGCGGACGGCTCCGGATCACCGTCGAGCCCATCACCGGTGCGGCGGTGATCCGCGCTACGGGAGCACGCGCCGCGGTGACGGTGGTGGCCCAGGTACGCGGTCCCGGGTTCCTGCTCGAGGACGCCGCCACCCAAGACCGCCGCGTCACGAGCTGGGGCCGCCTCCTCGGATCTATCGGGCTGGCGGGCGTCACTGGCATCCAGGTCCTGCACTGCACGAGAGCCGGCGCCGACGTCCGCACCTGGTGGGCCCGCCAATCCGGGCCCGCGCCGGCGTGGGCATCGCGAGTCCTCGACGAGGTGAACCAGGACGCCACCACGACTCGGCTGGAGTGCCTGATTGCGGTGAGCCTGCGGCCGCGCCGCGGTAGCGACCTCGAGGCGGTCCTCGCCTCGCTGGCCGAGGCGATGGCGGCGGCCGAGCTCGGCGCGGCCTGGCTGACGCCCCGTCAGCTACGAGGCAGGGTACGACGGGCCTACGACCCGATCGGTACCGACCGCCACGGCCCGGACGGATCCGACGGGCCGGCGGGCCCGATGGGCATCGCGGAGAACTGGTCCCACGCGCGCAGCGACTCCGCCTTCCACGCGACCTACTGGATCGCCGAATGGCCACGATCCGCGACCCACCCGAGCTTCCTGCGACCACTCCTGCTCGCGGCCGGCGCGGACCGCGCGTTCAGCCTGATCGCTCAGCCGCTGCCGACGGCGAAGGCGCTGCGGGAGATCCGCCGCGCCCGGGCCGAGCAGCTCGCCGACGCCTCCACCCGGGCCCGGATCGGGCGGGTCGAGGACGAGGCCTCCCGTGCCGCCGCCTCCGAGCTGACCCGCCGCGAGGAAGACCTGATCGCAGGCCACGGCGACCTGCGGTTCGTCGGCCTGATCGCCGTCTCCGCGCCGACGCTGGAGGAGCTGGAGAACTCGTGCGCCTCGCTGGAGTCTTCGGCCGGCCAAGCCGGGTGCGAACTGCGCCGGCTGGTTGGCCAGCAGGTCCAGGCCTACGCGGCTGCGGCGTTGCCGCTCGCCCGGGTGCTGTCGTGACCGCGCGCCTCAGCACCGGGCCGCGTTGGGGCCGGCTTCGGGTGCCGTCGCACCGGGCCAGCTCGGCGACCCTGGCGGGGGCGTATCCGTTCCTGACGCCGGAGCCGTGCTGCCTCGGCGCTCTGGTCGGGTCGGACGCGCTCTCCGGGGAGCCGTTCTCCTTCGACCCGTGGGCGCTCTACGCCGCGGGCGTGCTGACGAACCCGAACGTCGCCCTCGCCGGGGTCATCGGGTCGGGCAAGTCCGCCTTGGCGAAATCCCTCGCCGTCCGCGCGATCGCCTCCGGGCGCCGGGCCTACGTCCCGGGCGACCCGAAAGGGGAGTGGTCCGCCGTTGCCGAGCAGGTCGGCGGTGTCGTCCTGCGCCTCGGACCGGGACTCCCCGCCCGCCTCAACCCCCTCGATGCCGGGACAGCGGATGCCGCAGGGCAGCGATCCCGCGTCCTGACGTCCGTGGCCGAATCGCTGCTCGGGCACGACCTGACGCCGGGCGAGCGGGCTGCACTGGACGCAGCTGTCGCGGTCATGTCCGGCAGCAGCGGCCGCGAACCGGTGGTCTCCGACGTCGTCGCCGCCCTGATCGACCCCGACCCGTCGCAAGCCCGGGATGACGGCGTGGCGCTTACCGATCGGGTGAGCGACGGGCGGGACGTCGCGCACGGGCTGCGCCGCCTGGTCCGCGGCGACCTCGCCGGAATGTTCGATGGCCCCTCTACCGTCAGCTTCGACCCGAACGCACCGATGGTCGTCGTGGACCTGTCCGCCCTCGGCTCGGACGACCGCGCCGTCGCGGTCGCGATGACCTGCGCCGCGTCCTGGCTCGAAGCCGCCCTCGGGACCGGCGTCTCTGAGGATGAGGTGCGGGTCGGGCGCTGGATCATCTACGACGAGGCATGGCGGCTCCTGCGCTCACCCGCGCTGATCCGCCGGATGCAGGCGCAGTGGAAGCTCTCCCGGGCACACGGGATCGCGAACCTGCTCGTTCTGCACCGGCTTTCCGACCTCGACGCGGTCGGCGCCTCCGGCAGCGAGTCCCGCGCCCTCGCGGCCGGGTTGCTCGCCGACTGCTCGACCCGCGTGATCTACCGCCAGGAGTCCGACCAGCTCACCGGCACCGCATCGGCGCTCGGCCTCACCGACACCGAACGCACGCTGCTGCCCGCACTGCCCCGCGGCTGCGGGCTGTGGAAGCTGCCCCGCTCTTCGCACGTCGTGCATCACCGATTGCACGACCCGGACGAAAGAAATCTCTACGACACGGATTCGGCGATGCGTAACTCCCGTGGATTCGGGGAGGAGCGGTGAAGGTCGTGCCGTTGGCCGAGCGGGCCACCCTCGGTGCCCTACTCCTCCAGGATCCTCTGGGTCCCGCGATTCCCATTGCCAGTTGCGCGGTGAACTCCGTCGCCGCGCCGGGTCGGGGTGCAGGCGCCGGTGCGGACATGCTCGGCTGGTTGCGACCGCAGGACTTCGCCGACCCCTGGCACCGCGAGGTCTACGCCACGATCCGCGCCCACGCGGCCGCGGGGGACACCGTGCGTGCCGAGGCCGCCGGGCTCGACCTGCTGCGCCGCCTCGGACCGACCCGGGCTCAGGTGGTGCGCGTGGCCGGGCTGCTGCACGACCTGCCGCCGGGCGCGCAGGCCGCCACCTACGCGGTGATGGTGCTGGAGGCCGCGCTGCGCCGCGAGGTCACCGCCCACGGTGTCCTCCTGCAGGCGGCGGCGTTGCAGTGCGCCTTGGACGGCTCGGCGCGGCCGATGACCGCGATCACCGCCGTCGTCGACGCAGCGCTGGAGCAGGGCATGCAACGGTGGGCGGCCGCGACCGGACAGACCGCTATGGGTCAATCTGCGACTGGTCGGTCGCCGGCATGCCCGGGGCGGACCAGCGCAGCACGGGAGCCCGTAGCGGTGCGGTCCGCGGTGGCCCGGCTGGAGTCCTCCTACGGCGCGGACCGGTTGCTGGCCGCGCACCCGCCCCTGACGCCAGGTCAGATCGCCGAGCACGAGGCGACCCTGATCGCGGCGTTGATCGCCCACCCGCAGCGCATCGGGGCCAGCGCGGCGGGCTGGTTGCGCCCGGACACGGTGACCAACCGGGCCTGGCGCCCGGTGTACGAGTCGGTGCTGCGCCTGCACACCGAGGGCCGCCGGATCGACGCCGTCACGGTCTTCTGGGAGACCCAGCGGGCCTCCCGGGCGGCCGGGCGCGGCCCGGACCCGGCCGCGGGTGTCGCCGCGGTCGAGCGGGCGAGGACCGCCGACCCGGACTACTGGGCCCGGGTGGTCTCCGCCGATCACCTGCGCTTGGCCGCCGACCGGGCCGCGGACAGCCTGCGGACCGCCGCTGCCAACCCCGGCCTGGACCTGGCTCAGGTGTTCAGCACCGGGCACATCCTCACCCAGGCCCTGAGCACCGCCGCCCGACCGCTCGAACCTCCCGCCGCGGACCGGCGTGGCCTGGCCACCGTCCACGCCCTGCCCGACCGGCAGACCCGTCGCGCCGGACCGGTGGCCGGATGACGCCCCGTCACCCCGGGCCGTCGCGGTCTGCGCGGGGGCGCTCCGGCGCGGCGCCGTCGAGCCCGCTGATCGACCTGGCCCTCACCGTGCTGGCCGCCGTGATCGCGGTCGGGTTCCTGCTGTGGGCCGGCGCCGCGCTCGGCGCCCTGGCCACCGGCCGCGGCATGCCGACCGGCGGGCTCGTCGCGGCCCTGGCCGCGGTCACCGCCCTATCTGACCCGGCGTCAGTCTGGCCGGCGCCGGCCGAGCTGCCCGGCCCGCTCACGTACTGGGCCGCCACGCTGGTCGTCCTGGGCGTGGCTGGCGCGCTCGCCTGGGTCGTGCTTCACCGGTTCGGCCCGTTATTCGGTGGCGGGATCGGTGGCATTGGTGGGGGCGATTGCGGGGTGGATCGCCGTGACGTCCGCACTCTGCCGGGGCTGGCCACCGCGCGGCAGGCTCGCGCGGTCGCCGGCCGTGCGGTCGTGCTCGCCCGCGCACCGCTGGTCCGCCCCTCCCTGGCCGGGACCAAGCCCGCGCCGGGCGCGGTCGGGTATCGGCTCGGACGCGCCCGGGGCACGGAGTTGTGGTGCAGCGTGGAGGACTCCGCGCTGCTGGTCGGCCCACCCCGGATGGGCAAGGGCCTGCACGTGGTCATCCCCTGGGTCCTGGACGCCCCCGGCCCGGTCGTGACCACCTCCACCCGCCCGGACACGCTCGCGTTGACCTACCACCACCGCGCCGCCCGCGGCCCGGTCGCGATCTTCGACCCGCAACGCCTGGCCGGGCTGCCCGGTGGGCTGCGCTGGTCCCCGGTCCGGGGCTGCGAAACCCCCCGCACCGCCCTGGTCCGCGCCCGCGGCCTGGCCGCCGGCGCCGGGTTTGGGCGCTCGGTGACCGACGCGGACTTCTGGTCCGGGCAGACCGAGACCGCGCTGCGGTGCTTGCTGCACGCCGCCGCCCTGGACGGGCGCCGCGCACTGGACCTGTACCGGTGGTCGCTCAACCCGGCGCTGGCCACCGACGCCGTCACCGTGCTGATGCGCCACCCCGGCGCAGCAGACGGGTGGGCCGACGCCCTGGAGTCCGCGATCCACGCCGACCCCCGCACCCGCGACTCGGTCTGGCTCGGCGTGCGCCAGGCCCTCGCGGCGCTGGCCGACCCGGACGTGCTGGCCGCGGTCGACCCCGGCCCCCGCGACCAGTTCGACCCCGCCACCTTCCTGGCCAACTCCGGCACCCTCTACCTGCTCGCCTCCGCGGTCTCTTCCGGGACGTGCGCCCCGCTGGTCGCTGCGTTCGTGGAGGACATCACCGAGACCGCCCGCGCCCGCGCGGCCCGCGCCCCCGGCGCCCGTTTGGACCCGCCGTTGTTACTGGCGTTGGACGAGATCGCCAACCTCACCCCGCTGCCGTCCCTGCCCTCGCTGATGGCCGAAGGCGGCGGGTCCGGGATCACCACTCTCGCGGTGCTGCAATCGCTGGCCCAGGCCCGCCACCGGTGGGGCGAGCACGCCGCCGACGCGATCTGGGACGCCGCCACCGTCAAGCTCATCCTCGGCGGCCTCGGCAAGGCCCGCGACCTGCAAGACGTCTCCCGCCTGCTCGGGGAGATCGACGAACCCACCACCACCCTGTCCCGCGGGCGAGGCGGGGACCGCAGCGAGTCCGTGAGTACCCGTCAGGTCTCCGTGATGCCGGCATCCGTGCTGCGCACGTTGCCGTTCAGCACCGCGGTCCTGCTGCTGCGCCACACCCGGCCCTCGGTGCTCGACCTCGACCCGTGGACCGCCCGCCCCGACGCCGCCGCCCTACGCGCCGGGCAGCGCGCCATCGAGACCGCCTGCGCCACCGGCACCCCCATCCAACCCAGCCCACCGTTCACGCCCGGCCCACCGTTGCTGGGGGAGGCGAGGTCATGAAGGTGTTGCTCGCCGGAGCCGCCGCCACCGCGTGGATTGGTGCCGTCCCGGCTTTCGCGTCGCTCGCCGTCCTGGCCGGCCCCGGCCCCGGTACCTCAGCGAGCGGTATGGCCGTCACGGCGGTCTCGGGTCCGGTGTCGGCGGGGACGGCGATCCGCATCGCGGTCTCGATGGTCGGGATCACCGCGGGCTGGCACCGGCTCTGCGACCGCCTCGTCTGCCGCGCCTACGGGCACGCGAACTCCGGCTACCCCGACGCCGCCGCGCACTGGGCCGCGATGTTCGCCGCCGGGCACGCCCACCCCGGCGACCGCTGCCCACCGGCGGGCGCGTTCGTGTTCTGGCGCAGCGCCGCCCCCGAAGGCCACGTCGCCCTGGTCACCAGCAGCGACGTGTTCTGCGACCCGGCCCGGATCGCCGTGGTGTCCAACGACGTCCTCGACACCGCGCTCGGTCACCGCGGCGGGGTCTACCACGTCACCCTCGCCCGGATCGAGGACGGCTTCGTCACCCCCGGCGGCTACCTCGGCTGGTCCGACCCCGTCTGCGCCGGACGCCCGCTGCCGCCCGATCCGGAACCGGATAGCGACCAGGCACTGCTCTCTGACCCGGCCCACAACCGACGGACCGTCAGATGAGCCGCACCACTCCGACACGGCGGGCGGATCCCGGTGACCGGCTGGCCGTGGCCCACGCCCACCTGGTCAGCGCCGTCGAGGCCCTCACCCAGGGCGAGGCGTGGCAGCACATGCTCACCGTCGCCGCCCGGCTCCCGACCTACAGCGCCACCAACATCCTGCTCATCGGCATCCAGTGCCCGGACGCGACCCACGTGGCCGGAATCCGCGCGTGGAACTCCCTCGGCCGACGGGTCCGCAAAGGGGAGAAGGGCATCGCCATCCTCGCGCCCTGCCTGTCCCGGGTGCGTGAGGGAGACGAGCGACCCGCCGCAGACTCGCCACTGCCGGTCCCACGAGAGTCCAGCGAGCGCCCCGACGCCGTCCCGGCCCGCCGGCTGCGCGGCTTCCGGGTCGTGCACGTTTTCGACGCCAGCCAGACCGTGGGTGAGCCGTTGCCCGACGTCGGGCCGCAGCTGCTCGCCGGGGACGCCCCGCGGCTGCTCACGGCCCGGCTCGTGGACGTGATCCGCTCCGACGGCTTCACCGTCGAGCTTGGCCCGTGCACCGGAACGGCTAATGGGCACACGGACTTCGCCACCCGCACGGTGCGGGTACGCGACGACGTCCCCGACGCACAAGCCTCGAAGACGCTCGCCCACGAGCTCGGCCACATCCGGGGCGGGCACGAGACCCGATTCCTCGCCGAGTACCGCACCTCCCTCGGCTGCCGCGCCCAGGCCGAGGTCGAGGCCGAGTCCATCGCCTACCTCGTCACGCACGCCGCCGGCTTGCCCACCGAGGCCTACTCCGTGCCCTACCTCGCCGGTTGGTCCGGCGGCGACACCGACCGGGTGCGCGAGGCCGCCACCCGGGTCATCGACACCGCCCGCGGCATCCTTACCGACCTCGGCCTCGACCGCAGCCACCCGCCGGCCCCGGCCCCGGTGACCCACAGACTCGTTGACCCCGCCGCGCTGCCGGAGGTTGAGCCGCCCGCGCCGCAACCCCCGTAACAGGTCCCGAGTCCGTCGGCGCGCCCGCCTGTCATTCCACAGGGCGCCCAGCAGCGCGCACGTGTCCACAGATTGCAGCCCGACCTTGCCCACCAACGGCCGATCCCACCCACGCTCGACAGGTCCCGTCCACGTCACGGAGGTTCCGATGAATCACCCGCTCACCTTCACCACCCCGCCCGAGCCCGTGCAGCAGGCCCGGCTGGCCATGGCGCGCGCCGAACAACGCCTCGCGTTGGACGTCGGGCCGCTGGAGCCGTGCTGGGACCTGACCGGGATCGGCCTGGCCTTCCTCACCCTGGAGACCGTCCACCCCGCCTACCACCCGCTGCTTGAGGTGGAGGCCTCGCCCGACCCACGCGCCGACCTCCTCGCCGCGATCGACTGGCTGGCCGTCGCCATCGCCGACGCGAGCAGTGCCGCCGACATCGCCCGCTACATCATCACCATCCGCGACCTGCGTGACCTCGACCTGCTCGCCGATGCCGGCGGTGGCGACCCCTGCGACAGCGCCGGCCACACCGACAGCACTGCCTGGGACGCGGAGGCCACCGGTGGCGCTTCGGCGCACGGGTCATGAGCACGTGGCAGGGCGCCACCCGGCGCATCGCGATCGCCCTCGCCGACCTCGCTGCCCCGGCCCGGGACCCCAGCGCCACCGTCCGCGGCCAGGACATCGACCTGGACGTCGCCCTGACCGCCCGCGCAGCGGTCCTCGCCGGGGTCAGCGTCGTCGTGCACGACCTCGCGCCCGCTGGCCGTATCACGGCCGAACGCGCGGCTACCGATCCCACCGACGCCGAGCGCCTGGCCACCGAGCGCCCGGCCGCAGCTCGCACCGCCGGTCGTGAAACCTCCAGCCGTGGTGGCACCGGTCGTGGTGCCTTCGCCCGGGACCGGGACGACCTTCTCGCCCTGACCGATCGCGACCCGGTGCGGGCCCTCGGGCTGCTGCTCAGCGCCCGCGGCCGACCCGAACTGGGACGCCGCCCCAGCGAACTACTCGACGCCGCCACCCCGGGCAGCCGCCCCACTCTCCGATGGGCGGCCGCCGGACGCCATGCATTGCTTGCCGACCGGATCTGGACCGCGGCCCCGCGCCACCTCAATGGCGCGCACGCCTGGGAGGTCATCGGCGAGGCTGCTGCGCTCGCCGAACTCATCGCCATCCTCGACCCCGACCTGATCCGCCTCGCCGCCCTCGTTGGGCGTCCCGAGGTCGCCTCCTACCTCGACCGCACCGCAGGTCTTCGCCTTCTCGCCCGCGAGGTCCGCACGCTGGCCGTCGAGCCGACCGACAACGCCCTGCCAGCCACCGGCACGCACGCGGCCATCCGTGCCCGCGAACCGCTCTCCGCCATCGCCCCCACTGACGGCGTCAGTGCCATTAGGGCCACCCGCCGGCTGACCATGCTCATCCGCTGCGCCGACACACTCACCCCGGACCAGGTCCGAGTCCTCGCCACCGTCGGCCGCGACCTGGCCGTCCTCGCCGCCGCGAACGGCGCTACCGGCCCGGGCGGGATGGACCTGCGCCGCGAACTCGGAGAAGTCGCCATCGGTCTGAACCATGTCGTGACGGGCCGTCACGGCGAGGCCGCGACCGTCGAGGAACGCCAACCGGGGTTGGAACACCAGATCCGCAGGCTCGCCCGCTACACCCGCGATGCCTTCGCCGGTCGTGCGCCGCGCCCCCAGCCCGCGGATGCCACCCGCCTCGCCGCCTGCCTCCCCGACCTGGTCGCCACGCTCGCCGACCAAGCGAACGCCCAGGTAACCCAGCGGCGCTGGGCACTACCCGACCGCAACGACCGCCCCCGCCTGCACTTCGCCGTCGCCACCACCGCCGACCCGCACCGAACACCGCGGATGACGATCGCCCTGAACAACGCCGCGGAAGCCGCCGACGTGCTGCGTACGCACACTGCCGAGCACCGAGCGCCGGTCTCCAGTCTGGCCCCGGCAACCGTGACCCTGGAGATGCAGCTGCACTCCGCCATGCGCCGACCCACCGCTCGCCACCGACCGGAACACCCGGCCGCGCCCCTGCATGAGCGCCTGCCACCCTCGGCCTGACCTCGTCCTGCTGATGCCGGCAACCCAGCCATTGCTGGTGTGGAGTATCGGTCGTATGTCGGCGGGAAAGACCACAATCAGGGGTATGAGCCCGACCGATCTACAGCCCGCCGATCGTTCGCGTGTGGTGGCAGATGCTCGCCGATCCTCAGAGCTCGAGGGTGCGCGGAGCACGGAGGCGACCCGGGCCGATCAGGACGCCTATGTCCGCGGAGAGATCGACATCGACCAGCTCGGCGAGCGGGTGCGTTCGCGCTACGGACTCGCTTGAGCGACCCACGTCCTTGAGCGACCCGCCCCTTGGGGATCGCGGGCCCGTCTCGACGCGGATCCCGACGTGGATCCAGTACGACCTGACTCACCCGGTCCATCGTGGGCCGGATCCGCTGCGAGGGTCGCCGTCCGCCGGACGGGCTTCACCGGTCCGGTCGGTGCTCCGCCCGGCATCCCGTCCGTGACGCCCAATCCGTGAGCCGCTGGCGGGCGGCGGCGAACTGGGTGTGCCACTCCAACGGGGCCTCTGGTCGGCCGGTGATGTTGAAGGCCGCGACCCAGGCGGTCCGCAGGGCGGAGAGTTCCTCGACGAGCGCGCCGTGACGGTCCCAACAGGGCGGGACGACGCGCTGGTCGAGGGCGTAGCGGTCGATCGCCCAGATGACCCAGTCGGACAGCTCATCGAGGGCATCCTCGACCTCCAGGTCGGTCAGGGTCGCCCAGCAGACAGGGAAGACAGGGAACAACTCGGGGGGAAGGTTGTCGGTGTACTCGGGGCTGGTCATCGGCTCATCCCTTCAGCAGTGGGTGGTGGAGCGATGTGCTCGGCGCCGCGGTGGCGCCGTGGTTGTGGTGGTTGCCGTAGCTGGGTCGCGCGCAGCGCGATCAGACGCCTGACCTCGCCGGCAGCCCGGCCGCACTCCGGGTCGCCGTGCTCGGCCGCGGCGGCCAGGGTGTCGCGGACCGGCAGCAGCCGGCGCAAGGAGGCGGCCTCGTCCTGGCGACGGCGCAGGGTCGCGGTCGCGGACAGCTCGGCGCCGTCGGCGGCCAGGATGCGTTCGAGGATCTGACGGGAGGTCGGCACCGGGGCGGACTCCGGCGGGTGGGGGCAGGCCGGGTCGAGGCTGTCCAGGGCGACGTAGGCCTGGTTGGCGGTGCGGCCGCGGGTCAGGGCGACGTAGAGCTGTTGGCGGGTCATGCCCGCGTGCACCAGGACGTGCCCGTGCTCGACCGTCATGCCCTGGGCGCGGTGCACGGTGGCGGCGTAGCCGAGCTCGACATGCTCGCGCACGTACTCGCGCGGCAGCCGGACCGGCGCCGGTGGCGTGGCCGGTGGCGTCGCCGCCCGGTCGGGGGAGCCGGCCGGCCCGGCCGGTGTGTGCGGTTGGACCTCGATCGATCCGTCGGGGTGGGCGTCGGTGATGCGCCAGAGCGTGCCGTTGCGGACGTAGTCACCGTCGCCGGTGGGCAGGCGCCGGTCGTTGCGGCGGGTGACCACGACGTCCCCGATCCCGGCGGCGGTGTCATCGGCCAGGGAGATCGCGGCGGGCTGGACGAGGCCGGCGTTCACGCGGTCGTCATGCGCGCGCTGGTTCAGCGCGGCGACGGTGGCGCGGTCCGCGGCGAGCAAGACGGCGCTGCGTCCGGCGCCGACGTCGGCGGCCCACGCGGTGTAGGCGGCTTCGATCATCAGCTCGCCGGGACCACCGTGCAGGCGGCCGTGCTCGGCGTAGGCGTCGAGGGCGGCGGGGTTGCCCGCGCGCAGGGCCCGGGTGGCGTTCGCTTCCCAACGGTGCCGGAACCGCCACAGCCCCGTGAGGTGCACGGCGCCGGGCTGGTGGGCCAACAGTCCGAAGGCGCCACCGGCGCCGACGGCGTCGAGTTGGTGGTGATCCCCGACGAACACGACCTTCGCCCCGACCGCCCCGGCCTGGGCGGCGATCACATCCAGTTGACCGGTGGCGACCATGGAGGCCTCATCGACAATGACGAGCTGACGGGGGCGCAACCGCCACCGGGGCGCGGGCTCGTCGCGAGTTGACTCGTGTAGCCACTTGGCGGTGTTCTCGCACCCGACCCCGAGGGCGGCCCCTAGTTCGGCGGCGGCGACGGCGGAGGCGGCCAGGGCGACCACCGATCCCGCGCCGAAGCTCTGTTCCCACGCCACCCGCAGCGCCCGCAACGTGCGGGTCTTCCCGGTGCCGGCCGGCCCGACGAGCACGTCGACGCGTCGCCCCGAGCCGGCGATCGCCTCGAGCGCGGCCTGCTGATCGGCGCCGAGGCGCCGCCCGGGCGCTCCCGGCGGGACCCGAGACCCGGCGCCGGCAAGCTGATCAACCGTCAGAACCGGCGCGTCGGTGGTGGCAGCGGCGGTGAGCAGCCGCGCCTCGGCGGCCAGGACCGCGGTGGTGGTGTAGGCGTGCTCGTCGGGCCGGGTGAAGGTGCTGGTGCCGTCGGCCCGCCGGAACCGGGCCGGGCTGGTGAACAGCTCCGGCGGATCCAGCGGCACGCACCGGGCCAGCGCCGCCTCGACGACCCGGTCCACCAGGGCCAGGCGTTCCTGCGGGCTGGTGGTGCGCAGGAGCCGGGTGGCCCGGGCCGCCTCCGCGAGCAGGTTCGGCCGGGTCCAGGTCGAGCGGCGTTCCCCGACACCGTCCAAGGTGACCTGCGCGGCGCGCTCGATCAGCTCCGCGGGCAACTGCGCCGCAGTGGTCGGCGCCGTCGCGCCCTGCAGCGCCCGCGTGGTGAGCTGCTCCGGCGCTTCGCCGGTGGCCGCGGTGGCGTCCGCCCGCCAGCGGGTGAACAGGTCCGGCAGTGGGACCAGGGTCTTGTCCGGGCGGGAGGTCAGCGTCGCCTGTTGGCGCAGACGCAGGATCTCCCGCCGGTTCGGTTCGCGTCCGTGCTCGGCCGTGAAGGCCGCGAGCAGCACGCGCAGGTGTGTCTCGATCTGCGCGCTGCGCCCGGAGAAGGCAGCCAACACCGCGTCGTCCAGGCCCTCGATTTCGAAGCCCGGGGTCCGCCGCTTGCCGCGGTCCCGCAGCCCCCAGGTCACCGGCAGCCGGGCGGCGAGGGTGTCGGCGACCAGGGTGTCGTAGATCTCCGAGCAGGCCACCGCGGCGTGATAGATCGCCTGGCCGTCGACCGAGCGCCAGACCCCGTCCGGGCCCTGCACCTTGTTCGCGATCACCACGTGGGTGTGCAAGTTGGGATCGCCGGTACGGGTGTCCCAGTGATCGAACGCGGCAGCGACCATGCCCCGGGTCGCGACCTGCGCGCACGAATGCGCTCCGATGCGGGTGTGCAGGAACCGGTCCTCGACCAGGCCCAGCACGGCATCGACGGCCTCCCGATGCGCGTCGGCGACCGCCCGCTGGATCGTGGGATCCCCGAGTGCCCACAGCACGCTGGCCGACTTCGGCATCGTGAATGTCAGATCGAACCCGGCCACCGCCGTCCGCACCGGCCGCGCCCGCTCGCGGCGCTCGATCACCTCCACCGCCGCCTCCCGCTCTGGGGTGGTCAGCGAATCCGGCAACTTGGCGACCGCGTCGGCGATCCGCTCATCGGCGCTGCGGTAGGTCGGATAGGCCCGGCCCAACGGCTTCCCACTCACCGGGTCGTGGCCGCGGCCGTAGAGGGCGGCCATCGCCTCCTCGTCCACCACCGCCCCGCCGGCCAGACCACGCCCGCCGTTGAGCCCGGCCAGCCCGCGTCCCCGCCACCGCCCGGGCGGGTAGCCCGACGCGGCGTAGTACGACGTCAACGATGTCCCCGCGTCCCGGGCGCAGTCCCCGCACGCGGTGTATTTGAGCAGATAGCGATAGCCCGACCCCGCCGATAACCGCGCGAGCGACATCACCGCGACCACCCCGCCGACGCGGGCATGCCCGTCGGCCTGGTGCGTGCGATGGATGTCCCCACGCCTTGTCTGTGTGCGCGCGGACGGCCCAGACCGGCCGGGTCTCAAGTTGAGCAAGACGAGTGGCTCGCTGGCGATCTTGCGATCGCTTGGCCGTAGGGATTGAATGCGCGTGTGCCGTCCGGTGGACGTCGTCATTACTTTGATGCTGCGGGTACAGCTCGCAGATGAGTGTGAGCGCGGCGACCGTTGGGTGAGCCGGATTGCTGCCATAGAGCGCGTGGACCTGTATCCACTGGCTGAGGTCGCTACCGGACGGCACGCTCCGCCCTGTCCGCGCGCAGCGCGAACACGGCGGAGCCCGCCCTGGGTCACGCTGGAATCGCGCCTGATGCGGCGTCAGCGCACCCTTCGGGCGCGCTCTGGCTGCTGCGCGGTGGTCGGTGTCATTCAGGACCAGTACTGCTTCTGGCGCTTTTCGACCGCTCGCGTCGGGGCCGGAGAAATGGGCGGTCGGCTGCGGGTGGCGTGAGGGTGCTGGCGGGGCGTTCGTCGAGTCGCGCCCGGCACGGTGAGCCGGGACCTGAGAAAGAAGGTGTGGCACCGCCTCGAGGATGGAGTACCTGCGGCTGCCTGGACCGCTGCGTGTCACTTGAGCGAGGCGAGGGCCGGAGCGGTTCCTCCGTGCCGCCCCTGCCGGAAGAGGACGCGCCAGGTCCGTGTCCGGCTCCGCTGGGCCGCGCTGTCGTCGGCCCGCGCCGCCCAGTCGTCGACTACCCGACGCCCGCGGGCGGCGAGTGACTGCCGTGGAGTAGCGCGCTACACGCCGTCTGGGAAGTAGGGCGGGGTCCAGCCGAGGTAGCGCGCGTTCCACCTCGCGTCGATAGTCGACGCCGGCACGATGCTGATCCGACCGGGGGTGATGACGTCGTTGGTTGCGACGTAGCCGTTGCCGAGTGAGATCGCGACGTGGCCGGCCCGCAGGCCGGTGTCCCAGAACATCAGCGCGCCGGCCGGGGCCTCGCGCTGGCGGTGGTGGCGCATCGAGTTCGGCGTGAACAGCCAGTGGTCGATGGCGTAGCGCGTCCCCGAGTGGTCCCAGCCGTAGGCCTGTGCCATGAAGTTCAGGCACAGGCTGAGCCAGCCGTAGTCGCCGACCATGGACCGTGCCCAGCTGACGGCACTGGTGGGTGTGCGCGGGTTCGGCAGCGGGGTGTACATCGAGCGGGAGTTGTTCACCACGCCGAGGCCCTTGGCGTAAAGCGGTGCCAGGTTCTTGACCTCGGCGATGTACTCACGCGTGGCCGGCAGCTGCCCGAGCCCGCCGACCTCCTGGAGTCGGTTCCAGCCCAGCCGGTAAGCGGCGAGAGCGAGCGAGAGCCGGTCGCCGCGCAGTGGTGACTGGACCGCCTGCCGGTAGTACTGGCAGAGCATGCGCGCTTGGGCGTCGATGGCGTCCGCGGAGTCCAGCGGGCTGTTCGTGCCGTCGCCATCTGCGTCCTCGCCCCACGCCGCCCACATCCGCGGCGAGAGCTGGGCCAGGCCCTGGGTGCCGTTGGGCCCCTCCTTGGCCGCGTCCCAGCCGCTCTCCACGTCGATCAGCGCGGCCTGCAGACCGGCCGGTAAATGCGGGCAGGTGTAGGCGGCGTCGGCGAGGGCCGCCGTGAACCGGGACGGCGCCCCCGCTACGCCGGTTTTCTCGGCGGCGACCGCCACGCCGAAGAGGCCGGCGAGCAGAGGCAGTACCGCACCGCCGATGACAACGGCAACGCGCCGGTAGCGCATGTCAGCTCCCAAGGTCGTCGTTCTGCGGGCGTACAGAGCGCTGGCATTTCGGGGCGGGCAACAGAGGGCGAAATAGTACGAACTGCTCTCATGATCGTTCGGGGTTTCTGAAGTAGTCGCAGGTCACGGACGCGCGCCCGTAGCCGCAGTGTGGCGGGTGATTGTGGTCGCCCCGCGAGTCGGAATGCGACCAACAGCGGCACAGGCGAGTGCGTCGGCGACCTTGGTGATCTCCGAGGTCGCATGGGTGGAGCCGCGTCCAACGCGCCGTAGCGGAGCCGTGTACGGGTCGGCGCTGGTGTCCGTCAGCAGGCTCCGGTCGAGCGGCCAGCGGACGAACCTGCGTCCCGCTGCCGTCGCGGCCATGACCGCTGCGGAGAGGCCGAACTTATTCGTCGCTGAGGTCGAAGTTCCCGGTCAGCCACTGATCCCAGTCCACGTTCCAGTCCTGATAGCGGTTCCACAGGTCGGTGAACTTCTTCGGGGAGCCGATGGTGATGACGGGGTCCCCGATGATCGTGTTGTTATACATCCAGCGCATGTCGGCCAGGCTCATGCCGACGCAGCCGTGGCTGGTGTTGGCGGAGCCGATCCGGTTGTTCCAGGTCGCGTCGTGGAGGAACTCGCCGGAGTTCGTCATCCGCATCGCGTAGGACGAGCGCAGCCGGTAGTTCTCCGGGGCGTCGATCGCCTCGTTGGTCCAGATCTTGCCGGTGACCTTCTCCATGATGACCTTGGTGCCGTTACGGGTCTCCCAGCCCGGCTTGCCGGTGGAGACGTCGACGCGCCTGATCACGTCGTCGTCGCGTACAACCGTCAACTCGCGCCGCTTCACGTCGACCTTGATGACCTGCTCGCGCCCGATGGTGAAGCTGCTCTCGCGTCGGGAGGTTCCCCACTCGCCGTCGCCCATGTCGAGACCGACCAGGTTCTCCCTGACGGTGACCTTGGTGCCGGACGGCCAGAATTCTTTGGGCCGCCAGTGCACCTCGCGCGCGTCGATCCAGTACCAGCCGCCTTCGACCTCTTCCGATGTCTCGATCGTCAGCGACTCGAGGACCGCCTCGCGGTTGAGGATGTTGTGGTTGAACTGGACGACCACCGGATGCGCGACGCCGACGGTGCTGCCGTCGAGCGGCAGGATGAAGTTGGACCCGGTCTGGTCCTTCTCCATCACCTTGAGGGTGTTGAAGCGGCTGGTCTGGCTCACCGCCGCGCCCTTCTCACTGGTGCCGCGGGCGATGACCGTGTAGCTCTCGTTGGGGGAGAGTCGGCGGTCGGCCACCCAGGCCGTGCGGTCCTCGCTGAACTCGCCGGTGATGACGGTGCCGGTGGAGTCGAAGACCTGGACCTCGTCGAGGCGGCCGTAGGTGCCATTGACCGTGATGGTGCTGTCGGGCTTGACGTCGGTGGCGTCGTAGGCCGGGTAGACCGTGAGGCCCATGGCCGAGCGCGCCGCAACCGGCGAGAGCTTGTCCCCGTCGCCCCCGCACGCGGTGAGGGCCATGACGCACGCGCCGACGAACGCCGCGACCCGCATCGTGTTTCGCCTCATCGTGCCCTGACCCGTCCTGAATCCTCGTAGCGTCTGGTCGCGCGGACTCCGCGCCGCGTGCAAGAGACGCCGACCTCCGACCCGCGGTTGACGGGTCGGCAGAACCCGACGAACTTTCGATTTGTCCGGTTCTGGACCCAGTATCCGTACGAACCTTCATGATCACTATGGCTCGCGTGCCCGTGAATACAGAAGACACCCAAGTGACAGATGGGACTAAGCTAAACTCACGCGAAGCGTCGGTGGGAGTCGGCCTTCTGTCGTCATGCTGGAGCGGTCCTTGTCTGCCAGCAGGCTCGGTCTGCTGTTTGTCGCTATGCCGCTCGGCGCCTCGTGTCGTGCGCACGGGCCGTACTCGGCCGCAGCCCCCTCGACGCCCCTCGATCACGGTTCGAGATGAGCGCAGGCCCGGGTTCCACGTCCGCTGAGCGACACGACGCCGTGCGCGCCGCGGCGCTCGCAGGCATCTGGCCAGCTCAGCCCGAGCCCCCTCCGTGGTCCATCCCGGCGGGCATCTCGGCGGGCATCTCGGCCTGGGAGGGTGCCGCGTGCGCGGCATCGAGCGCGGCCTGCAGTGAGATGCGGTAGGCCTCGGAGGTGTGGGTAGCGCCGGAGATCGTGTCGAACTGCGCGTTCTGTTCGATCAGCGTCTGGCCGATCAGGGTGTCCACGGCGTCGTCGTTTATCGCCTTGTCGACGAGGGTCGCGCGCGGGTAGAGCAGCGCCGTCGCGTTCTCGATCAGCTCTTCGCGAAACTTGATCTGCACTTGCACCGGGCCGTAGTCGGTGTTCACGACCGGTCCGTCCACGATCAGCAGCCCGTCCGCGCCGGGCTTGACGGTCGCCGTCCTTGAGCCTTCGCCGGAGGCCGAGGCCTGCGTCGCGCTCCCACTGGTGCTCGACGGGTACATCAGCAGGGCGACGAGAACAGCGCCGGTGCCAGCGGCGAAGAGGGCGTTGCGGCGTGCGGCCCAGCGCGGCGCGCTCACCAGGCGAACCGTTCGCTGTGGACCCGCGGGCCGGGCACGCCGGCGGCCACGCTGGCGGCCCGGACCGCCTCTGACCAGGTCTCCGGGCCGCAGATGAAGACGTCGCAGTCGGTGATGCTCGGGACGAAGTGGCGGACCGCGTCCGCGTCGCTGCCCTCGAACGCCCCGGCCGGCAGCCAGGACCCGTCCCGGGTGCGGTGGCCCACGAGGTAGTGGATCCTGACGCCACGATGGGCGGCGAGGGCCTCCAGCTCGGCCCGGAATACGAGGTCCTCCTCGCGCCGCGCGCGGTAGACGAGCACAGCATCGCCGGGGCGGTAGTTCTCGTCTTCCAGCAGGGCCCGCAGCGGGGTGATGCCGATGCCGCAGGCGAACATGGCAAGGGTCGTTGCGGTGCGCCGTTCGCCGGTCAGGCGACCGTAGGGTCCTTCGATCTGGACCCAGGTGCCGGGGCGCAGCGCTGCCAGGCGGGCCAGCGATTCACCCCGGCCCTTGGCGGTGATGCGGATCTGGTTCAGTCGCGGCGGCGCCGACAGCGAGTACGGGTGCCCGCGCGACCACCCCGCGCCGTCCAGGAAGCGCCAGATGAAGAACTGCCCGGCGCGCGCCGGCAGGCGGTGCAGGTCCCGGCCGGCCAAGCGCACGGTGACGACCTCGGGGCTCTCCTGCTCGACCGAGAGCACGGTGATCTGGTGGCGCAGCGTCCGCCAGGCCGGCAGCCCGACCCGAAAGGTCAGCACCGCGGCGAGCGTCAAGGCGTAGAGCGAGAGCCAGTACAGTCGCGCCCCGGGCGAGGAGGTGAAGTCGGCACCGGCCCAGATCTGGTGCGGCAGCGCGAGTCCGACGCCGAGGTAGGCGTAGAGGTGGAGCAGATGCCAGCTTGCGTACCGCAGCCGGCGCCGGGCGATCCGCATCGAGGTCGCGGCGACCAAGCACGTCGCCGCCACCCCGGCGACGGCGAGCAGCATCCCGGGGTAGTTCGCGATCAGATCCCAGGTCTGACTCGCCCAGTTCCCGCCGACGAGGAGCGAGTAGCCCGAGGTGACCGACCCGATGTGTATCCAGATCAGGGCGAAGGAAGTGAAGCCGACGACCCGGTGCCGGCGCACGAGGCGGTCCCGCCCGAAGCTGGCCTCGAGGACGGGAACCCGGGCCATCAACAGCACCTGGATCAGCAGCAGGTCCGCGGCCAGCAGGCCGCTCAACCGACCCAAACCGGTTAGCGCGTTCGCGGTCGAGGTCCAGATCGCCGCCGAGCCCGGGCCCGTGGCCCACAGGATCACCACGACGGCGAGGCTGATCCCGCCGACGCCGTCGGCGAGCAGGCGCAGGGAGGCGTCGGCGGGGCGCACCCGCGAACGCGCGGGAGCTACGCGCTCCGCGAGGACCTCCACCGTCACATGACGAGAATGGCGGGCAGGCACCAGGGGAGTCCGGCAAATCACTCGATCGGGCGCCTCTTCGTGGGCCGCTCGTTTCCGATATCGGACTTAGGGGTCGATTCGCCTTAGTGGTGAAACTGGCACGACCGACTCATGTCTGCGCCCTCGGGCTAGACACCTGCAGTCAGCAGTCCGGGCGCGGCCACCCGCCGGTCGGAACCAGGGCGCCGTCGTGTCCGATCGCCAGCCCGATGCAGCCGGGTCCGAGGGCGACGATCTCGGTCCAGGACGGGCCCGCGACGAACGCCGCGGTGGCGAGCACGTCGGCCAGCTCCAGCGAAGTTCCGGCGACCGTGACCGACGCCCAATGGGTCAGCGCGGGTCCACGTGTCCGCGGATCGTAGAGATGCGCGCCCCGGACGGCGGTGCCACTGGTGGCCACCCCGCCGGAGCTCCAGGCCAGCACGGTGGCGGCCCGGGTGGCGTCGCGCGGATCCGCGATCCCGACGTTGAACGAGCGGTCACCGCCGCAGCGCACGACGACGTCGCCGCCCGCGTTCAGGCACCAGTCCAGCTCGCCGGTCTGTGGCAGGTGCCGAGCGGCGCGCTGCACCGCCCAGCCCTTGACGTAGCCGGACGGATCCCAGCTGTCGTCCGGCCGCCGGGCATCGAAGAGCCCATCGGTGAGGGTGCGCGCCCGCTCGCACAGCTGGGCGACCTCGCGGACATCGTCTGGGCAGTCCTCAAGTGCGACCTCACCGCGCCCGAGGCGGCTCACCACGCTCTCGGCCCGGTAGGTGGAGAAGGTCGCGTCGATCTCGCGGAGTTCGGCGAACACCGCCTCGGCCGCCGCAGCGGCCGCAGCCGACGAGGCCGGCCCGCCGCGGGCCAACAGGCTGATCGGCATGCCCATGATCTGCTCGACCCAGCTGCGCCGGGGCCCATCCGCTGTCATGGCCCGCTCCTGTCGCAGGCAGCGCGTGATTGACGAGGGGTCTCGCCTGGTTGGTCGCGTCAGCCTGACCCACCCACTACGAGAACCAACAGAGGGAACGATGAACGCCGGCGACGATGAGCCGGCGCCGCGTGCGGCGGCGCTCATCCCGCCCGTCTCGACGAGGTCAGTGCGCGTGACCGTCGTCGGGGTGCGGCGTTGCCTCGACGACCTTCTTCGTCGGCGCAGGCGCGGGGGCGGTCGCGCACTTGGCCAATTCGCGCTTGAGCATCTTCTTGGCTGCCTTCTCCGCCTTGAGGATGGCGGCCGGCTTGCCGTTAGCGGCAGCAGCGGCCTTGGCGAACACGGCATCGGTCCTCACCTCAGCAGTCCGACGACATTGGACGACCGCCGCCGCGGGCGTGAGCGGTGCCGTCGCAGCTGCGGCCTGGAGGTCGCTGGTGTGGCCGGCGTGGCCGTGCTCCTCGCCGATCGAATGCGCATGCCCCGAGACGCCGGTGAGTGCGACGAGCGAAAGCGCGGAGACCGCCAGCCCGCCAGCGCCAGCGGAGAGCGCCGGACGCATTGAGAGGAGAGAGCGCGGCCTCCAGCCGCGGGCGAGACCCAGAGCGCCGACGGCGACGAGAACGCCGAGCACACTGGCGATGATGTCCGCCCGCGCGGCGGGCTCCGCCACCCCCTGGTGCGGCCCGAACGGCATTCCGCTGATCCGGCTCACTGCCCAGGTTGCGAGGGCGGCAAGGTTTGCCGCGGCACCAAGGAGAAGTACCAGCGGGGCGGGTTTGCGGAGAAGCACGTAGCCGCCCCAACCGAGCTGGAACAGAGCCAGGGCGACGAAGAACGCAACGCTGGCCCACCAGTTGGTGTGTTCAGGGGCCACGGCGGCGTGAATGATCCCCGCACCTAGCGAGGCGAGGGCCGCGACCACGAGAAGGGGATCGTGACGGACCGCCTTCAGCCTGCCGGCGATGGCGGCGCGACCGGGGGGATGGCCATCGGTTGCGGTGGACGATGAAGCGTGACGGGACACAAGAACCTCCGGAAGTGCGAAGCGGCTGCAGGAAAGAACCCGTTGCCCCATGCCGGTGCATGGGCGTCGGGTCTCCTACGTGCGCTGCACCCCCGGACTTCGTCGTGGATCAGCAGCGGCGTCTCCGCCGTCGCCTCCTATCCACGCGGGGCGGAGGTCGGTCCGGTCGCTGGCGGTCGTTGTGTCCTGTCGCCACGTGCTGACAACACAGGTGGCCGCCGGCAGCGCGGCCGATGCTGGGCTGACCCCCACCACCGAGTGACAGGTGTCTTCGCCATGCGACCCCGTGACCAACTCGGCAGCAGTGTCCGAGGCGTTTGCCCCGCCGAGTTCGAGGCTTGAGTGCCCGTGAGCGGGTGACTCTGCGACCGTGGAGACTGGGAGCGCGGGTCCGAACAGGTGAATCATGAGCGCCGCTGCGATGACGGCAAGAAGAGAAAGGAAGCTACGCGGGCGCAGCCCGAGCGCGGCGGCATCAACGCCGGCGCGGTCGGTCCCCATGGCGCGCCAGCGTAGCTAGTGTTCGCCCAGACCTCTACGACATGGGCCAATCGGGAGCCATCCGGGCGTGCCGCCACGCCGAATTGATCTCGACCCCCGATCGGCGTCGCGTAACATGAAGGTAACCATGGACCGCCCCGCTCGTTCTCGCCTCGCACCGCGACTTGTGCTCGTTGTCGCGGTGCTTGCTTGCGTGTTCGGCTGGGGTCATTCCTTCGCCTCGGCCGCAGGCGCGACAGACCACGTCACGCAGCCCGCCGCGGCGGCTGAGCAGGCGGTCTCGATGTCCGAGCCTGGCCACGCTCAGGCGGGTCACTCCGAGGTCGGCCACACGCAATCGGGCCACGCGGAGTCGGGCGCTGCCGAGCACAACTCGGCTCACGACCACTCTGTGTCCTGCATGGCCAGTTCAGCCACCGCCGCCTTCGGTGCAGTGGCCGCCCCTGTTGCGGATGCTCTGGTGAGCGCCGGAATCCCACCGCAAAATCGAACATTCGAGTTGGCCCCGCGAGCCGAGGCCCCGATCGCTCCGAGCACTTCTACTTTCTGCGTCCTGCGGACCTAGGAGAACTCCGCCCACCTGCGCCTGCGCAGGTGGTTCTCCGGTGTTCCCGCCGCGCGTTTTCGCGTGGTCTCCGCGACCCAGAAGGGTTTCTCCGATGTCTGCGTTATCCCTGTTCTTCACCGGTCTGACCACCGGCGCCATCGCCGGCGGAGCCTCGTGCGCCGCCGTGCAAGGCGGGCTGCTCGCCGGGGCCGTGGGCCGTCGTCGCGCCGCGACGGCTGATGCCGAGCTCGTCCCCGCCGCAGGGTTGAGTGAATCAGTGGCCCGGGATCTGCCCAAACCCCTCCCCGAGGCGACCGGGCACCGCCGCGCCGCCGTTGCGCGGCGCGCCGGGCTGCTCGGTGAAGACGGGGCGCTCGTCCCGCTCGGTGCATTTCTGTCCGCCAAGCTGGTCTCGCACACGCTCCTGGGCGCTCTGTTCGGTGCGCTCGGTGCCGCTGCCCAGCCCAGCCCGCGACAGCGCGCCACGTTGTTGCTCCTGGCCGCGGCGCTGATGGTGGTGTTCGCCCTGGACATGCTCGGGGTGAAGGCCGTGCGTGGGCTCACTCCGCGCGCGCCTGAGGCCTGGACCCGGCGCGTCCGGCGCAGCTCCCGCTCGGACTCGGCGTTCACCCCCGCGCTGCTGGGCTTCCTGACGGTGCTGCTGCCGTGCGGTGTAACGCTGAGCGTGTGGCTGCTCGCCATCACCTCCGGGTCGGTGATCGCGGGTGCTGCGGTGATGGCCGGGTTCGTGATCGGCACTGCGCCGCTCTTCGCCCTCATCGGGTATTTGCTTCGCCAGTCCTCGCGGCTGTGGCAGGGCCGGCTCTCCATCGCTACTGCCGTGGTCGTCCTCGGTGTCGCGGCGTGGACCGTCAGCTCGGCGCTCACCCTGGGCGACTGGGGCCCGGACCGCGGGTCCGGCACCATCTCAGCGGCCGAGTCCGCGCGTGCGGTGCGGACGCTGCCCGACGGCACCCAGGTCATCACCCTCGCCGTCAGTAGTGGTGGCTACGCGCCCTCCGCCATCGCGGCCCGCCCGGGTGTGCCGACGCGCCTGGAGTTGGTCACCGACGACACCGGCGGTTGCACCCGCGCGTTCGTGGTGGCGAGCAAGGGCATCCAGCAGGTCCTGCCGGAGACTGGCGTCACCAGCGTTGACCTCGGCGTCCCCAAGGAAGGGACCCTGAAGTACACGTGCGGGATGGGCATGTACACCGGCCGGATCGCCTTCCAGGCCGTGTCGATCGCGCCGGCTGCGCAGACCGGGGCCATGGCCGGCCCGACGGCAGGGCGGTCGTGAGCACGATCGTGCTGGCGATCAGCGGCATGCACTGCGCCAGCTGCGGGATGTTGATTGACGAGGCGGTCGAGGACCTCCCCGGCGTCCGCGAATCGCGGACGGACATGAAGGCCGCGCGGACGACCGTCGACCTCGACGGCACCGGCGCCGGACCGGCGGAGGTGGTCGCGGCCATCGAGGCCGAGGGCTACAAGGTGCAGCTGCTCTGACTCGCTTGTCGGCTTGACGGAATACCCCTGGGGGTAACATGTTGTCGATATCGGGTACCCCCTACGGGTACGGCGTATGTCCGCTCCACCGAGATGGCACGCACGAGGAGTTCGCACCATGAACGTCGGCGTAAAACTCACGGCCTTCGCAGCCGTTACGGCCACTGTCTTCGGGCTGGCATTCGGTGTCGGATCCGTCCTCGACCCCATCGCCCCGGAAGACGAGATCGGCCTCGCTATGGCTGATGAGTCCGACGGGGACGAGCACGACGGTATGAACATGGGCGGGAGCGAGACCCAGCAGCCCACATCAACCCCCGCACCCGCTAGTGAGGGGGGAAGCGGCGGCGCAGCGGTGATCGGTGGTGAGCTTCCCGGCCTCGCGGTCTCCTCCCGCGGCTACACGCTGCGGGTGGTGGATGTGACGCCGGGTCAGGGCGAGGACGTCGAGGTTGCCTTCACCGTCACCAGCCCGGATGGGGGTGCGGTGCTGAACTTCGACACCACGCACGAGAAGCAGATGCACCTGATCGTGGTCCGCCGGGACATGGCGAACTTCCAGCATCTGCACCCGGAGCGGGACACGGATGGCACCTGGCGCGTGCCGGTCGACCTCAGCGAGGCCGGGGTGTACCGCTTCTTCGCCGACTTCTCGCCCTCAGCGTTGGCCGAGACGATCACGCTGGGCGCCGATGTGTTCGTGCCGGGGGAGTACACCCCGGCCGATCTGCCCGAGCCGGGCACGCAGTGGTCGGCGGACGGGTACGAGGTCACCTTGGCTGGGACCCCGGTGGCCGGCGGGGAGGCCGAGCTCACGTTCAAGGTCACTCGCAACGGGTCGGAGTTGACGGATCTGGAGGCTTATCTCGGGGCGTTCGGGCACCTGGTGTCGCTGCGTTCGGGGGACCTGGCGTTCTTGCACACGCACCCGGCCGAAGCGGCGAGTGCTGATCAGCGCGGTGGCCCGGAGGTCCGGTTCGGGACGGCCTTCCCGACCGCGGGCCGGTACCGGCTGTACCTGAATTTTCAACACGGCGGCGAGGTGCGGACGGCGGAGTTCACGGTCGAGGTACCGGAGGGCTCAGGCCCAGCGACAGGCACTCCGGCGGTTGTCACTTCGAACGAGGGCGACCCAGCCTCCACCGAACCTTCGCCGTCCTCGTCCGATGTTCACAGCGGTCACTGAGAGGAGCCGGACATGACCAGCATCGACAGCAGCATCGACACCCCTGCCGGCACCGAAGACCTGCGCACGATCGACCTCACCGTGGGTGGGATGACCTGCGCGTCCTGTGCGCGCCGGGTGGAGAAGGCGCTGAACAAGGTGCCCGGCGTCACCGCCTCGGTGAACTACGCCACCGAGAAGGCCCGGGTCAGTTACGCCCCCTCGGTCGCACCTGATGATCTGGTGGCCGCGGTGACCGCCACCGGCTACACGGCCAAACTCCCCCCGGCTCCGAAGTCGGCCGAGACCATTGGCCCAAACGAGTCCGGAGCTACCACGGACGAGGTGGAGCACGACCCCGCCGCGGCACTGCGGACTCGGTTGATCGTCAGCGCGCTGCTGGCGTTGCCGGTGCTGATTCTCGCGATGGTGCCGCCCGCGCAGTTCGACTTCTGGCAGTGGGCGAGCCTGACCCTGGCCGCCCCGGTGGTCGTGTGGGGTGCGCTGCCGTTCCACCGCGCCGCCTGGATGAATCTGCGCCACGGCGTGGCCACGATGGACACCTTGATCAGCGTCGGGGTGTCGGCGGCGTTCGGTTGGTCGTTGTACGCGCTGTTCTTCGGTGGTGCCGGGGAGCAGGGCATGACGATGGGGTTCCACCTCATTCCTGAGCGGGGTGGCGGTTCGGATGAGATCTATCTCGAGGTCGCCTCGGCGGTCACGGTGTTCATCCTGGCCGGGCGGTACTTCGAGGCGAAGGCAAAACGGCGCTCCGGAGCCGCCCTCCGCGCGTTGATGAATCTCGGCGCCAAGGACGTCGCCGTCCTTGCGGACGGTGTCGAACAGCGGATCCCGATCAGTGCACTGGCTGTGGGCCAGGAGTTCGTGGTGCGGCCGGGGGAGAAGATCGCCACCGACGGCGTGGTGAGCTCCGGGACCTCGGCGGTGGACGCCTCGATGCTCACCGGGGAGTCGGTGCCGGTCGAGGTCGGTCCCGGTGACGCCGTCACCGGAGCCACCGTGAACGCCGGCGGCCGCCTGGTCGTGCGTGCCACCCGCGTCGGCGCCGACACCCAGCTCGCTCAGATGGCCCGCCTGGTCGAGGAGGCGCAGACGGGCAAGGCGGCCGTGCAGCGCCTCGCCGACCGGGTCTCGGCCGTGTTCGTTCCGGTCGTCCTGGTGCTGACCGCCGCCACCCTCGGCCTGTGGCTGGGCAACGACGCCAGCCCGGAACTGGCGTTCACCGCAGCGGTCGCCGTGCTGATCATCGCCTGCCCCTGCGCCCTGGGGCTGGCGACGCCGACGGCGCTGCTGGTCGGCACCGGCCGGGGTGCGCAGCTCGGCATCCTCATCAAGGGCCCCGAGGTTCTGGAGAGCACCCGGCGGGTTGACACCATCGTGCTGGACAAGACCGGGACCGTGACGACAGGTCAGATGAGCCTGATCGCCGTCCACCCGGCGCCCGGCCAGGACACCGGGCGGGTGCTGCGGCTCGCGGCGGCGTTGGAGAACGCCTCCGAGCACCCCATCGGGCGCGCGATCGTGGCCGGCGCCCTGGCCCAGGGTCATCCCCTGGCCGACGTGGACGACTTCGCGAGCACCGACGGGCGCGGCGTTGCCGGGATCGTCGAGGGGCACTCGGTCGTCGCGGGGCGGCGGACCTGGCTCGCTGAGGAATGGTCGCAGTACCCCTCGCCCGAACTCGTGGCGGCGGCGGAAACCGCGGAAGCGGCGGGCCAGTCCCCGGTCTGGATCGGCTGGGACGGCGCCGTGCGAGGTGTGCTGGTCGTCGCGGACACCGTCAAGCCCACCTCGGCGGAGGCGATCCGGGAGCTCAAGGCGCTCGGCCTGCGGCCGGTCCTGCTCACCGGGGACAACGCCCGCGCCGCCCAGGCCGTGGCCGCCTCGGTCGGGATCGAGGAGGTCATCGCTGAGGTCCTGCCGGCCGAGAAGGTCGAGGTGATCAAGCGCCTGCAGGCCGAGGGTCGCACCGTGGCCATGGTCGGGGACGGCGTCAACGACGCCGCGGCGCTGGCCCAAGCCGACCTTGGCCTGGCGATGGGCACCGGCACCGACGCGGCGATCGCCGCCAGCGATCTGACGCTCGTGCGGGGTGACCTGCGGTCCGCCGCCGACGCGATCCGGCTGTCCCGGAAAACGCTGGCCACCATCAAGGGCAACCTGTTCTGGGCGTTCGCCTACAACGTCGCTGCCCTGCCGTTGGCTGCGGCCGCTTTGATGAACCCGATGATCGCGGGGGCCGCGATGGCCTTCAGTTCGATCTTCGTGGTCTCCAACAGCCTGCGGCTTCGACGGTTCGCTCCGCTGCGCCGGACGGAGCCCGTGTGACGCGGGTTCCTCTGCGCGGCCGGGTGGCCGCCGCGGTCCTGTTGGCCGGGGCGGTCAGCGCCGCGTGCGGCGGGTCGGGTCAGGCGGACCCTGCGGCGGCTCCGGGTGGCGCAGCTGTCCCTGCGTTCGTCCAGGCTGATGTCGATTTCGTCGTCCATCTGAGCCAGCATCACAGCCAGGCACTGCACCTTGCGGAGCTGGCCCCCTCCCGTGGCCGCTCGCCCGAGGTCAAGTCCCTCGCCGCCGACATCGCCGCCGTGTACGCACCCCAGGTCGACACGCTCGCCGAGTGGATCCGAGCCTGGGCGCAGGCCGGCGCGGAACTGCCTGCGCACGGTATCGGCCAGGACGAGACCGGTCCGGGGATGGTGCCCGAGGGCGCCGTGACCCGCCTCGAAGCGCTGAAGGGCCAGGCCTTCGACCGCCAGTTCCGGGTCCTGATGGCCCGTCACCACCGAGGTGGACTTGACCTGGTGGACGAGCAACTCCAGGGCGGCATCAACCCGGACGCCCGCGCCCTTGCCGAACGCCTGCGCACCGCACAAGACGAGCAACTCGCCCAGTTGAAGTGATCGCCCCTACGAAAGGCCCTCGATGACCAACCGCTTCGTTCGGTCTGCAGCGCTCGCGCTCGCCACCGTGGCTTCGGCCGCCTTGCTCGCTGGTTGCGGAGGAGGAGATGACGCTACCTCGCAGCCGGCGGCCGCCGCCGCCTTCAACACTGCGGACGTGACCTTCGCCCAAGGCATGCTGCCCCACCACGTCCAGGCCGTCGAGATGGCGCGGCTCGCTAAGTCACGAGCCGCGAGCGCCGAGGTCAAGAAGCTCGCGGCGACGATCCTGTCCGGGCAGGAGCCGGAAATCGAGCAGCTGCGCCAACTGCTCGCCCAATGGGGTCGGTCCTTGGACAAGAGCATGGAAACCATGACCGGCATGGAGTCGATGCGAGGGATGCCCGGTATGGAGACCATGGAGGGGATGTCTAACTTGGAAGCCACTATGGACGGCATGGCGACCAGCGGCGAGATGGCCGAGTTGCGGGCGGCGAAAGGGGCGAAGTTCGACCGGCTGTTCCTCACGATGATGATCGAGCACCACCGCGGCGCTCTGCAGATGGCCAAGGCGGAACGGGCCGACGGCAAAGCCCCCGAAGCCCTCACCCTCGCGGAGCAGATTGAGATCGCGCAGCAAGGTGAGATCCAGAAGATGCAGAAACTGAAGAATGGCTAGCTTCGTGGACGCCGCACCGCCGCGAGGCGGCCGCGTCGTCCTCGTCGCTGTGTTGGTGGCCATGCTCTTCCTGGTCGGCGCTGCGCTCGTCTTGTCCCTCACGTGGGACGGTCCGCCAGATCCCCATGGGTCGAGGGCACACCCAGTGCCGATTCAGCTATGACCTCAGACGTCCTGGTCGCGTCAATCCCAAGCCCTTCTGAGGGCGTGTGGTACCTCGGCGGCTTCCCGATCCGTGGCTACGCGCTCTGCATCGTGGCCGGGATCCTGATCGCCATCGTGGTCGGCGATAAGCGGCTGATCGCCCGCGGCGGCAAGCCCGGCCAGGTCGGCGATCTCGCCATGTGGGTGGTCCCGTTTGGGATCGTCGGCGGCCGGATCTACCACGTGATCACCACCCCGGACGATTACTTCGGCGACGGTGGCCGACCCGTCGACGCGCTGAAGATCTGGGAGGGCGGCCTCGGGATCTGGGGCGCGGTCGCGCTCGGCGCGCTCGGTGGCTGGATCGGCGCGCGGCGGGCCGGGCTGTCCTGGCCGCCGGTCGCGGACGCCGTCTTTCCCGGGGTCGTGCTGGCGCAGGCCATGGGGCGCTGGGGCAACTGGTTCAACCAGGAGCTCTACGGCAAGCCCACCGACCTTCCGTGGGCGCTGGAGATCGATCCGGAGAACCGGCCGCGGGCCACTCCGGACGCGGCTACCTACCACCCGACCTTCCTGTACGAGTCGCTGTGGTGCCTGCTGGTCGCGGCGCTGCTGATCTGGGCCGACCGGCGCTTCAACATGGGCCGTGGCCAGGTCGTCGCCCTCTACGTGGCCGCCTACTGCACCGGCCGGTTCTGGATCGAGGCGCTGCGGGTCGACGAGGCGCACCGCATCGCCGGCCTGCGCCTGAACAACTGGGTCGCGCTCGTCCTGTTCGCGGCCGCGGTCGCCTACCTCGTGGTGTCCCGCCGTCGCGGCGACCGCCGCGAGCCGACGCCCTACCTCGGACAGTCTCGGACCGAGACGCTCAGGGACGAGGCCCGCTGATGAGGTCGGCCGCCGGTTCGCTGTCGCCGTGGGCGCGCCGCCGACATCTGTTCGTCCGGGGGGTCGGCGAGGTCTTCATCACCGTGGGTGTGCTGGCTCTCCTGCTGGTGGTCTACCAAGTTTTCTACACAAACTTCGAGGCCGGCCGGCGACAGGACGCCATCAGGGACGACCTGCGCGACTCATGGGTACAGCCGGTGAGTGCCGGTGCTCCTATCAAGGGCGATGCCATCGGCCTCATCTACATCGAGCGGCTGGGACGGAAGTGGGAGAAGCCGCTCGTGGAGGGCGTCGAGCTCAAGCAGCTCGCCCGCGGGGTGGGGCATTTCCCGCGCTCGGCGCAGCCCGGTCAGGTCGGCAACTTCGCCGTCGCTGGGCATCGGGCCACTCAGGGGGAGCCGTTCGCCTACCTCGACCGGCTCCGCGCGGGGGACCGTGTCGTGGTGGAGACGCGGACCAGGTGGTTCGTCTACACCATCGACCCGCAGCCCGGGGCGAAACCCGGCGACCGGGCGTACAAGCTCGTCGACCCCAGTTACGGCGAGGTGGTTCTGCCAGTGCCTGAACAACCAGGCGTGAAGCCGACCGAACGCCGCATCACCCTGGTTACCTGCAACCCGCGCTGGGGTTCCTCGACCCGGCTGATCCTCTACGGCACGCTCACTACGAGCTACCCGAAGCCCGGGCCCTTGCCGCCAGAGCTTGCTTACACGACAAGCTGAAGAACGTCGGGCTCGAGCTCAGAGCGGTCGTCTCACGTTGTGCGATGCGTGGCCGAAGGAAGGGTGGGTGCAGACAAGAGCGGCGCCTCGAATCGCGGAGGTCTTCGCCTTGACAACTTCAACCGCTTCACGGTCTTCGAACGCCGAGGGTGGTGGTCAGGCTGAGACGACCCGCGGCACCGACCGGGGGCGGGCCCGCGCCGACGACGACGCCGGCGCGAACACCGGCAAGAAAGCGAAGTCGAAGAAGAAGATCGTCGGCGTGGTGTTGGTCGTCGCCACTCTCGCGGGTGGGTACTACGCCTTTCTCGGGCCCAAACCTTCCGCGAGCGCGGAGCCCGAGCCAGGGATCGTCGTCGACCTCGGTCCGGTCACGCTCAACCTTGACGGCGGCCGCTACCTCAAGATGGGCATGGCGCTGCAGTTCACCGCCGACCTATCAGGAGGCGGACATGGCGGCACAGCGGAAGAGCCCGACGGCTCGAAGGCCCTCGATCTGGCGATTGCGCAACTCTCGAACCGGAAAGCTGCTGACCTGATCTCTGCGAACGGGCGAAGCGCCGCGAAGGCTGCCCTGCTCGAAGCCGTGGCGGAGGCCTACCACGGCGACGTCATGGACATCTACTTCACCCAGTTCGTCATGCAATAAGCGCCGGAGAAGCGGCGGAGTAGGGCCTACCCGCCGGGTCGCGCGTCGAAGGGCGTCACCACGGGAGCCCAGATGCGGCCCCGGGCTGCGGCTGCGAGCGGCACGGCCACGAACAGCAGTCCGAGGCCGAGAGCCAGCAGGACGCCGGCCGGTGAGGTGGGCTCCACCGCGCGAGCGGTCTGGGCTAACAGGGCCTCAGCGGGCTCGCCCGTATCGATCGCACGTTGCTCCGCGACCAACTGTGCGGGTGACGGAATCTCCGCGGCCGAGGGCGTGCTGCCGGCGGGGAGCGTCTGAGTAACCGTGTTGTCGGCGGTGTACTGCTCCGCGACGGCTGGACTCCACGTGGTCGCGGGAAGCCCCACCAGAAGCGATTCCGGGGTCGGAGGGATCTGCGTGCCGGGCGGCGGTGAGACGGCCGGATCGACATCGGACGAGGCCGCCACCAAGGCGATGGACTGGTGGTGGGAGGACGTCGCTGCCGGTGCGGGAATCGGCGTTGAGAGACGCCTGGGGGCCGTCACCCGCACGGCGGCAGCTTCGGTGATCCCTTCGTAGCGGTAGGCGCCGTAGCCGCGGGAGAGGTAGTACGACAGGGGGGCGTTCCGCACGAAACGGGGCGTGTGCCCGGTGGCGTATTGCTCGAACAGGCGGAACTTCGTCTTCGCGGCGTCCTCCCAGCCGGCGAAGATCACGACGTGCTTGCCGGCCAGGTTGAGAAGGTCGCCGGGCCGCAGGGCAGGGGAGGAGATCCGGTCGGAGATGCGGGCCAGGTTCCCGGTCCAGTAGTTGATCCGCTGGTCCGTACGCCAGGCCATCGACACGTAACCGGAGCAGTCCTGCCGGAACGTGCCGGCGGAGTCAGTCCACCACCGGCTCTGGCTGTAGGGGACCTTCTGGGTCACCCAGCTCACCGCCCGGGCGATCACCTCGGGCCTGCTGATGGTCCCAGTTCGGCCAGGAGTCGGCGTGCGCGGCATACCCCGTCCGGAAACGCCGATCTCGGTGGGTTTCCCCAGGACCGGGACGCCCAGCTCGGGGTCATCGTCGTCGGGCTGCGGGGGAGTCGCAGGCGCGGGTGCCGGCATGGGCGAGGGCGTGGGCAGTACCTGCACCGGTGGTGCCGCAACCGGGGGGACCTCGACCGGATCGACCGTGGGGCTCGGCTCCAGCGACGGCAGTTCCGGGGTCGGGGCGGTGACGGGGGCGGCGCCATGCGGAGGGCAGATCAGCGGCGCTGTGGTCGTGAGGTCAGGGAAGGGGTCCGCCGTGACGTCGCCCCCGATCGGAGCGGGCGAGTCCGTCGCGGGTTCGCTGCCCGGGTCGGTCGGCTCGAGGCTGGTGTTCTCGTCCTCAGCGATCGGGGCGGGCTCGGCAGGGATTGGGTCGGGCGCGATGGCCGAGTCAGGTTCCTCAGCCGCGGCCGGCGTGGGCGCGACTGTTCCGGTGCTTGGCGGCGCGCCCAGGCCGTAGCACTTGTCGGCCGCTGCGGCCGGCGCGCCGTCGAAGCCGAAGGCGCCCAGACCGGTAAGTGAACCCCCTAACAATCCACACAGGACGGCGGCGGCAAAGGTGGGTCGTACACGTCGCCGCGAGGCGGCCGAGTGGGGCATCCGGAGGTCCTGTCCGAGGGGCGGCGGGGATGCTCGGAAGCCTTCGATAAGGGCGGTGCCGTGGCGCGACCAGAAGGTAAACGCCGCATGACGCGCGGGTCAAACCCCCGGGGGGTACCTCCTTGTGCTTACGAGACGGCGTCGGCGAGGTCGACTAACCGGCGGTGTCCCTTGGTCGATGAACTGCGCGGCGCCGGTGACCGGTCGCGAGGTTGCTCACACTCCCCGCCGGGACTTTCTGCTCTGACCCCTGGGGTCTGGAAGCGGAGGCTGAGGCCAATGAATCCCGGGAGCGGCCCTGGCCCGGGAGGCTAATCCGATGTGGCACAACGGCGACTGGGGCGTGTGGCACTGGACAGCGATGGCGGTGATGATGAAGCCCTGGCGGGCTTCTGCGACCGGGTCGAGCTGCTGTTCCTGGGCGGGCTGATCGCGCTGATCATGTGGCTGTGGCCCGCATTGGCGCTGGCCCAAACCCCCGTGGCACCGATGAGACCTCACCGTCCGCGACGCCGGGTGGAGTCCTGGCGGAACGGTTCGCCCGCGGGGAGATCGACGAGGACGAATTCACCCGCCGCCGCGAAATGCTGCACGGCACCGGCCCGACGGCCTGACGATTCAAGAAAGGGACGTGAGGACGATGCAGAACCTGTTGCCGTGGCTGATCCTGCTGGCCTGCCCGCTGATGATGATCTTCTTGATGCGCGGGATGGGCGGCGGGAAGGGGCACAGCGGGCACATGGCCCCGAGCGACGCGCGCCGGGAGACCGACGACGAGCGCGACCGGCGAATCGCAGACCTAGAGCGCGAGATCGTCTCGCTCCGTAAGGCCGACCCGGCCGCCCGCGCCGTCGTGGGACTCGACACGGTGGGCCGGGACGGGAGCCCACGCTGACGACTGATGGTGCCGAACTCCCGATTTCGAACTGACTGGGCGCTCGCGGCGAGATCCGACGCGCTGCGGAGGCATCCCGGGCAGCTTGCCGGAGGGACGACGATGCGGGGCGACATGCGGTGCTGCGTGACCATCGACCCGCTTGCGGCCGTCAACGCGCCATGGACGCCGTCGGCCTGGGTTCAGCCCGGTTTGTCCGCCAGGGCGTAGCCCGCTTCGTCGATGGCCGCTCGTACCTGGTCCAGTTCCGGCGCGCCCTCGCCGGTCACGGTGACTGTCGAGATCCCGTCCGGCACGAGATCGACCCCGACGTCTTCGACCCCGGGCAACTTGCTCAGCTCCGCTGTGACGGCGGCAACGCAGTGACCGCAGGTCATTCCCTCAACGCGATACGTACTAGTTGGCACGGCAACCCCTTCCGGACGACCTACTCAACCTATACCCCATTAGGGTATGTGGCATGCGCGGCCGAAGTCAGGATCGGACCAGGCGCTTGATCGCAGCGGTTGCCTCCGCCAGCTTTGCCTCAGCCAGTGGGCCGCCATCAGCTGCGGCATGCACGACACAGTGTCTGAGGTGATCCTCGAGCAGGCGTAGTGCCACGGACTCCAGGGCGCTGGTCGCGGCTGAGACCTGCGTGAGGATGTCGATGCAGTACTCGTCCCCCTCGATCATCCGCGCGATCCCGCGGACCTGACCTTCGACGCGGCGCAACCGCTTGAGGTAGGCGGCCTTGTCGTCGGTGTAGCTGTGCGGGGTGCTCTCTTCCGGCTCCATATCCATACGGTACCGGGGTATCCGTCACGCGTCAGCCCTCTGCGCGTCTGATCTCGGCGCGCACCTGGTCAAGGCTGAAGGGCGCGTTCGGATCAGCACCGTCCATGGCGTACAGCCCCTGAGCTCCGCCGGTGACCTGCCAGTGCTGCGGCTTAATGTTCTCGTGCACAGTTCCGGTGGCGTCGGCGAGGAACAACAGCACGCGGGAGCCCGGAACCAGGGCGGCCCCCAGGGCCGGCCCCGAGGTGATGGCGGTGCCGTAGTCGTAGTCGAAGGCCGCGATCTCCTCGACCGCAGGGCCGCGCAGCATCTCCTCCACCCTCACGGTCCCGATGATGTAGTCCAGACCGCCATCGGAGTCCAGCGATCCTCGCTTCACCTCGACGATGGTCCCGACAACCACACGCGGCGACTCAGCGACCAGGCGGCGCAGGTCGTAGGAGATGCTCATGGCGGCTGGTCTGCTGGCGTCCGGCTGCGCCGCACCCGGCAGTGTCGTCCCAGGCGCCTCCTCCGCGAGCGTGGTGGGTGGGGCGTCGTCCGAGAGCACCTTCGTGCCGATTCCGACCGTGAGCGCGACAATGGCTGCCGCGGCGCCCAGCACGACCGCAGGCTGCCAGTGGGGTCGCCTCGACGGCGCAGGGGTGCCGTCGGCTTCCTCGGCCAAGAGCATCAGACCGCGGCGCAGGCGATCCGCCGCCAGCGCGTCGAGCTCGTCGACGTTGTCCTCGGTCACGATTCCCCCAGTTCCAGTCGCAGGATCCCGGCGGCCCGATGCAGCCGGGATTTGACCGTGCCCTCGGCGACGCCGAGGAGCACAGCGATCTCGCCGACCGGGAGGTCGGCGAAGTAGCGCAGGACCACCGTCGCCCGCAGGTCGGGATCGAGCTTGCGCAACGCGGCCCGCACGGATTCCCGCAGCGCGACGTCGGGATCGCTGTAACTGCTCGTCCCGCGCAGGCGTAGCCGGGCCAGAGCGGCGGTGCCGCGTCGGCGGGAGCGGTGCCGATCCAGGGCGATCCGGGTGGCCACCGCGCACGCCCAGGCGTTGCGGCTGCTCACCGTGGGCGCGTGCTCGACCATGCGCATGGCGACGTCCTGAGCCGCGTCGTCGAGGTCGGCGCCGCGCAGGCCGTTCAGGTAGAGCACGGCCCGGACCCGGGCATGCTCCTCCGCGCTCGGCGCCGGTGCTCGCACGTCACCATGCCGACGCCGGTCGGAGTTGTGGATCAGATCTCCCATCTCGCCCCCCGCCCTCTTCTGCATGCCGTTAAGACGCCGCAGCCCCGAAGAACGTTCTCGGCCCCGACGCTCCCCGACCCGAGGGTCGCGCTCCGCAAGATTGGAAGAAATAGGGTTACGCCGTGGAGGATCGAACGCTGGCCTACGCCGGATCGGACGGCTGCCTTCTCTACGCGTCCGTGCAGGGTGAAGGTCCGTTGGTCCTCCTGTTGCACGGCGGTGGGCCCGACCACCGCAGTCTGCTTCCGCTGGCGGCGCGACTGGCGGACGAGTACACGGTTGCCCTGCCGGATGTGCGCGGTTACGGGCGCTCCCGGTGCGCGGATCCGGCGCGTCACACCTGGGACCAGTACGCCGCCGACGTCGTTTCGCTCATCGACTTTCTGCAGACCGACCGAGCCGTGGTCGGCGGGACCGGCCTGGGCGGGACTATCGCGCTGCGGGCTGGCCTGTCCCACCCGAGCAGAGTCGGAGGACTGATCGTGGTGAGCTTGGAGGAGATCGAGGACGACGAAGCGAGGGCCGCCGAGACCGCACTGATGGATCGGTTCGCGGAGGTGGTGCGCGCCCGCGGCGTCGCGGCGGGATGGGAGCGCTACCTGCCGTACCTGCAGCCGCTGATCGCGAACTTGGTGCGGGAGGCGCTGCCGCGAACTGATGCCGCCAGCGTCGCCGCGGCAGCGGCGACCGGCCGGGACCGTGCCTTTCGTGACGTAGCGGATCTCGCAAGCATCACGGCCCCGACGCTGATCTTCGCCGGCGGCGACCCCCGCCATCCAGCCCGTACAGCGACCCAGGCCGTTGACGCGCTGCAGAACGGCAAGCTGGCGCCGGTCGGTATCCGTGCCGACCTGAAGACGGCCGAAGACCTCGCGAAGGCCGTCGCGCCGGGGATCCGAGAATTCCTCCGCGGCCACCAAACGTGCGGCCATCGACCATGAGCGCGCAAGTGACCGGGCGCCAAAGGCCCCAGATAACGCGCGATTCGTGCGACCGCGTTGTTGCGGCCGGCTACACCTTTGTTTTGGGCGAACCCTCGGTCACCGCGCGACTGGCGAGTTGCCGGCCACTTCGCGGAGCACTGCGATGCGGTCCTCGAGCGGTGGATGGGTCTGGAACAGTCGGTTGAACCAGCCGTGCGCGCCCTTGGATTGCTTGTCGAGAGGTGACTCGATCCACATGTGCGCGGTGGCGGCGGGAGCGTGGGCGACGATCGCGGTGTTGTCGCGAAGCTTCTCCAAGGCCGCGATGAGGCCTTGAGGATTGCGGCTGATGCCGACGCCGGAAACGTCAGCGAGCGACTCCCGGCGCCTTGAGATCGCAAGCTGCATCGCCTTCGCCCCGAGGGGGGCCAAGATGATGAAGACGACAGACAGGGCGGCGATGTAGATGGCGGTGCCATCCCGGTCGTTGTCGCGGCGCCGGCCGCCGAACAGCAGCATGCGCAGCCCGAAGTCGCTCAGGAGCGCGACGAAGCCGACCAAGGTCACTGCCACGGTGCCGACGAGGATGTCGTAGTTCTGGATGTGGCTGAGCTCATGGGAGAGCACACCTTCGAGTTCGGCGCGGTCCATGATCTCGAGGAGGCCGGTGGTGACCGCCACTGCGGCGTGCGCCGGGTTCCGGCCAGTGGCGAAGGCGTTGGGCGCGGGGTCGTCGACGATGTAGACACGGGGCTTGGGCAGGCCGCTGGCGATGCAGAGTTCCTCGATGATGTTGTGGAGTTGTCGGTACTCATCAACATCGGCCTCACGGGCGTGGGCGGCAGCGATGGCGACCCGGTCGGAATAGAAGTACCCGCCCCACATCATCGCCACCACCACCACGACGGCTACGGCGATGAGCACCGGCCCGCCGGCGACCAGCAGATCGAAGGCGGCGACCACGGCGGTGATGAACACGGCGAAGCCGGCCATGAGATAGAAGGTCCGCCGTTTGTTCCCGGCCACCTGCGCCCACAGGTCCTGACGCTCACGCATCGCGGTCCCTCCGTCGTGCGACCTGATGGCTTTCGGCGCCGGTGAGGAGGTCGACTGACGCACCATGCAGCGCGCCCGCGACGCGGGGTCGTCCGGTCGGCGTCATGTCGATCAGAACCGGACCGTGGGCGCGACGTCGACCTGTTCGGCGTCGGGCACGTTGAAGAACGTGCGGGTCGTAAAGTGCATCGCGGCGGCCATCAGGTTGCCGGGGAATTTTTGGATCTTGGTGTTGTAGTACAGCACGCTGTCGTTGAAGAATTGGCGCGATGCGGCCACCCGGTTCTCGGTCGAGGCCAGTTCCTCCTGCAGCGCCAGGAAGTTCTGGTTCGCCTTCAACTCGGGGTAGGCCTCCGCCACTGCGAACAGCGTCTTGAGCGTGCTGGTAAGGATGTTGTCCGCCGCTGCGGACTTGACCGGATCCCCGCTGGTCTGGGCGCTCAGCGCGCCTGCCCGTGCCGCGGTCACCGCCTCGAAGGTGCCCTTCTCGTGCGCCGCGTAGCCCTTAACTGTCTCGACCAGGTTGGGGATCAGGTCGTAGCGCCGCTTCAGCTGCACGGTGATCTGCGACCACGCTGCATCGACCCGATTGCGGGCGCGAACGAGCCCGTTGTATGCCAGGACCGCCACGGCGACGACGACCAGGACGATGCCTACGATCACGAATACAGTGGACACGCTCGACTCCTCGGATTGGGCACGACCAGGTGGGGGCGCGGCTGGCGGGAACGGGTGGCGAGCGCCGACGCTGTTGCCGGGACGCTCGCCATTTTGACCATGAAGCAGGTCTGGTGACCGCCTGCGCACACCTGAATTCCTTCAGCCATCCCTGCTGTCGCACCTTTCGCTATCCAGCCTGGGCAGTCAGTCGGGCACGCGTCAGGGGCGAACGCCCCATATACCTATGGGCCTTCGACCAGCCTTGGGGGGGCAGGATGCGCGACCGCAGTCTTCGCGCAGCGCCCGTGAGAGTCGTGGCGGTACCGAGAAGTACAGCGACGAGCTGCTGCTTCGCAGGCCGATCCGCCCGTCCCGGTGGGGTCGGGCGCGAACCTGGCATGCGTCCATGCGCGGTGTGACCAACGCAGGCGGTGGTAGGCATCCGCGAGATCGCGCGCATGCGTTGCCTCCATCTGTGATGAGCGCGACGGCGATGTTCGTCGTCAGCCCGGCACGGCGGCGCGCAACTGACACCATGTCTCGGCGGGCACGTGCTTGCGCGAGCGAGACCGGGCCCTTTCAGGGATTGTCGGGGCGCGATCGTCCACGTCGCGGCGGCTCCGCTGCGCCTCGAGCTCGCCGCGGGCAGGCGTCCCTGGCAAGCCCGCCCCGGTAGCGGGTCCCATGATTGCGAGCGTCGCCCATCCCCAGGGATCGATCACGTGCCGTCCCGGCCAGCGCCTGCGGCGACCGAAGGGATCGGCGGGACGCAGGGCAGGGTCAAGTAGTAAAGGGCTCTCCGTCGCGAGAGCCAGTCGGCACACCTTGGTCGCTCGTCCGCAATTGCGGGACAGGCCGAACTCGACCGAGCCGGGCGGGTCATCGTTCCGGTGCCGAGGGATGGCGGCGTCGACGGTCGCGGTGCAGGCAATCGCACGTGGCGCCGTGCGGTTCGCATGTGACTGGTTGGGACACTGACGTCGGCGCGGGCCGCAGCAGACTCCAGGCGAGGCTGGTGGTCAACACCGCGATGATGACGGTCAGACTCAGGGGCGAGGGTATTTCGGGAACGTTGGGGCTGATGCTCTTGTGCGCTGCCTGCAGGGCGAGCTTCACGCCGATGAAGGCCAGAATGAGCGCCAGTCCTCTGCTCAACAGCCGGAATCTGGCCAGCAGTCCGTCGAGCAGGAAGTACAGCGCCCGCAGTCCGAGGATGGCAAAGACGTTGCTGGTGTAGACGATGAACGGATCGCTGCTGACGGCCAGTACAGCGGGCACGCTGTCGATTGCGAACATCAGGTCGGCGGCTTCCACGGCAGCGACGACGGCGAGGAGCGGTGTGGCGACAAGGCGCCCGGTCTCGCGGACGAAGAAGGCCGACCCGGCGTAGGTGTCGCGGACGGGCACGAGCCGACGCAGTAGGCGGATGCCGAGGCTTCGGGCGGGGTCGAACTGCTGTTTTTGCCCGCGGCTGAGCCTTGCCGCGCTCCAGATAAGCAGGGCGGCGAAGACGAACAGGATCACGGTGAACCGGGACACGACGGCGACGCCGAGGGATAGGAAGACCGCGCGGAAGACCAGTGCGCCGAGCACGCCGAAGAACAACACGCGGTGTTGGTACTGCCGTGGGACGCCGAAGTGGGCGAAGATCAGGGCGAAGACGAACAGGTTGTCCACTGACAGGCTTTTCTCCAGCAGCCACGCGCTCGTGTATTCCACGCCGGCGTCGGTACCGCGCACGGCCGTGACAAGCCCGCCGAAGGCGAGGCCTGCGCTCACCCACACGATGCTCCACCGGGCCGCTTCGGCGAAGCCGATGACTCGATTCCTGCGGTGGGCCAGCAGGTCCACGGCCAAGGCGACGGTGACGACGGCGACGAAGGTGACCCACAGCCACAACGGTGTCGATGTCATCGGCAGGTCGGCTGACGCGCCATGCAGGGTGTCTGCGATGTCGGGCCGTCCGGTCGGCGTGATGTCGACTGCCGCGCGAGAAGGTTCTGGTTCGCCTTCAGGCCGGGGCAGGCCTCCGCCACGGCGAACAGGGTCTTGAGCGTGTCGGTGAGGATGTTGTTCGTTACGGCGGACTTGGCCGGGTCACCTCTCCCTTGGGTGTTCATGGCGCCTGACCGTGCCGCGGTCACTGCCTCGAAGGTGGCCTTCTCGTGTGCCGCATAAGCCTTGTCCGTTTCGACCAGGTTGGCGATCAAGTCGTAGCGCCGCCACAGCTGCACAGTGATGTGCGACCACGCTGCATCGACCCGGTTGCGGGCGCGGACCAGCCCGTTGTCTGTCGAGACCGCCCCGGTCCCGACGATCAGGGCGGCGCCTACGATGACGAGTTGTGGACGCGTTCGGCTCCTCGGGTCGTGCACGACCACCACGCAGCGCGGCTGGCGGGAACTGGTGGCGACCGCCGACGCTGGTGCTGGGGCGTTCGCCGCGGTGATCATGAAGCAGGTCTGGTGACCGCTTGTGGACGCCTGAGCTCCTTCAGCCATACCTGCTGTCGCGCCTTTCGTCATCCAGCATGGGGGACCCAGCCGGGCACGCGTTAGGGGCGGACGCCCCTAGATGCCTGCGGGCGCCGCGTTCGTCACGTGCACCGCCCCGGATTTGGTGGCGGCCTGTGCTTGCGCGAGCGGCACCGGGCCCATTCACGGCTATCGGCTACTCACAGGTGCTCGCCTTTCGTCTGGACGCGGGGCGCCGGGAATTCGGGCGTGGGTCATCGGAGTGGACGAGTCGTCGGGGTCGGTCTGTCGTGATCCGTCGCCGGCTGCTCGTCCTCGGGTTTCGGAGCCCGGTTCGCCCGGACGGGCAGGGGCTGTCGGCATGGATCGGTGGAACAGGGCGGTGGCGGTGAGGGCGAGACCGACCAACCAGGCCAGTGCGGCGAGTAAGGGGCCGGTCTGGTCGAAGTGGTTGGTCAGGCCGGTGTCGAGCAGAACGCGGCTGGCGCCGTAGCCGGGCAGCACCGATGCCCAGGGTTCGGGTTCGGGACGGAGCATGGGGCTTTGGCCGAGGCCGAGGTCCAGGAACGGGACGAGGAAGGCGATGAAGACTCCGGCGACGCGGCCGAAGATCGCGCCGAGGACCACCCCGACCAACCCGTAGGTGGCGGCCACCAGGACGCTGGCGGCGATGAAGCCGGGCCACTGGCGGGGGTCGAACACGAGTGCGGTGACCGCGAGGGCGGCGACGGTGATCAGCAGCACGGCCATCGCGAGGGTTCCGAGCCGGGCGGTGAGCAGGGTGCGGGCGCGGAACCCGGCGAGCACCAGCCGCCGGTCCCCGGCGCGGGCATCGGTCAGGACGAACAGGCCGGCCAGGGCGGACAGCGCGCCGAGGGCGATCGGGACCATGGTCCCGGCGTGCACGTCGGGCAGCCAGAAGGTGTACTGGACGGTCTTGCCGTCCTCGGCCAGGGGCAGGGTGAACGGACCTGGCTGGGTGGTCGCCTTGGCGAGCAGGATGAACACCACCGGCACGATGACCAGCAGGATCCCCAGGACTGGGTTGCGCCGGTAGCCGATCAATCCCATCCGCAGCGCGGTGCCCATCTGCCCGGTCGGGCGGGGGGCGGGGCGGGCGCGGCGGGTGGTGGCGGCGAGTACCGCCCACGCGATTGCCACGGCAGCGAGGGTCACGCCCAGGGCCCAGCCGAGGTCACCGGGGCGCCCGCCGTGGCGGGAGGGCAGGTCGATCATCCACAAGGTCACGAAATGGGTGGGGAACCAGCGGGTGGCCACCCGGTCCGGTGAGCCCATCGCCGGGCCGAAGACCACGTCGAGGAGCCAGATGAAGAGGATGGTCACCATCGCGTTCGTCGGGTTCGCGACGAGGACTCCGACCAGGGCGCCGACCGCCAGGTAGATCACCGCGAACATCACGGTGCCGGCGATCACCCGCCCCGGGTCCTCGATGCCGGTGCGGGCGGCCAGGGCCAGCAGGGCGGCGGTGGCGGCGCCGAGAGCCAGGATCAGGCCGGTCCCGGCCCGGGCGGCCACCAGCTTCGCGGGGGCGAGCCCGGCCAGGACGAGGCGGCGATCCGCGGACCGGGCGGCGCGGGTCTGGAAGTACATGGCGACGCCGGCCAGGAACGCCGCCGCCCAGCCGGCACTGGCGGTCTGCACTCCCGACCCGCTGCTGCCGGTGAGTACCCGGGCCGCGTTGGCCATCGACCCGGCGGCGACAACGACGAAGATCACCGGTACCACCACCAGGACGACCAGGTTGACCGGGTTGCGGGCGTAGTCGGCCAGGAAGCGGCGGATAAAGGGTGCGGCGCTCATCGCGGGACGGCCAGCCCGTCGCGCAGGTCGATGATCCGGTCGAAGCGCTGCTCGTCGGCGACGAAATGGCTGATGATCAGCACCGCGCGCCCGGCGGCCCGCCGCTCGGCCACGAGGGTCCAGAACTTCTGATAGGTGTCCCAGTCGAAGCCCGCGTACGGCTCGTCGAGCAGCAGCAGGTCGGGGTCGGCCAGCAGAGCCAGCGTCAGGTTCAGCTTGGCCAGCGTGCCGCCGGAGAGCTGGTCGGCGCGGGTGCGGGCGTAGCGCTCGAAGCCGAGCGCTGCGTAGAGCTCGGCCCGGGAGGCCCGCTCCGCCGCGCGGCTCATCCGGTACGCGCGGGCGAACAGCTCGATGTGCTCATCGCAGGTCAACCGCTCGTAGACGACCGGCTGCTGCGGGCAGTAGCCCATCCGCCCGGTGTGCGTCACGGTGCCGGCGTCGGCGCCCAGCTGCCCGACCAGGATCTTCATCAGCGTGGACTTGCCCGACCCGTTCTCCCCGACCAGACCGACGACCTCTCCCGGGCGCACCGTCAGGTCCACCCCGCGCAGCACCGGCTGGGCGCGCCGGAAGGGCCACATCCCCCGCTGGTAGGACTTCTCGATCCCGGCTGCGGCCAGCACCGTGGAGCCGGCCTGGGCCGGGGTGTTCGCGCCGGCCAAGGTTCCCCGGGTGGTGGTCGGGGTGCTGATCGTGCTCATCTGAGGTCTCCGTCTGGAAGTTCGGTGCACGGGTGGCAGGGTCTGGCTTCGACCCGCTGGTGCCCGCAGGAGCCGGGTGGGTCTAGCGGGTGAGCGGGGCGTCGTCGTCTCGCCGGGCTGTCGGTCCCTGCGCTGCGGGCGGGGCTGGGGGGCGGTGTGGGAAGTAGGGACGGACCCGTGCGGTATAGGCGTCCCATTCCGCGCCGAAGTGGGCGGCAACTTCGCGTTCTTCGCTGCGAGCGAGGCGGGCGTAGACGTAGGCCAGGACGGGGAACATCACCAGGGTGGGGATGGTGGGCCACTGCAGCAGGAACCCGATCATGATGAGCAGGAAGCCCAGGTACTGCGGGTGGCGCAACCACGCGTAGGGCCCGGTGGTGGCCAACTCGTCGTGCTGGGCGGCGGCGTGCAGCACCTTCCACCCGGCGGAGATGAGCATGAAGCCGCCGATCAGCACGGCGTAGCTGGCCAGGTGGAACGGGGACACGTGCGGGTCGCCGGACCAGCCGATCAGGTCGTTCCACAGGTGCCCGCCGGAGTGGGTGGCCTCCAGTTGCGGGAACCGCGAGCCCAGCCAGCCGGAGAGCAGGTACACCGTCAGCGGGGCGCCGTACATCTCGGTGAACAGCGCCACGATGAACGCGGAGTACCCGCCCATCGCCCGCCAGTCCCGTTTGGTGCGCGGGTGGAAGAAGCTGGCCCCGAAGAAGATCATCAAGGCGCTGTCGAACACGACGAGGAACCACAGGCCGTAGTCCTGGTTCATGAGGCACTCCTTGCCGGCGGGGCGGTGAGGACCGGCCCATCCTGATCGGGTTGGCGTCCCGCGACCTGGCCGCCCTGGTGGGGCAGGCCGGCGGGGGCGGGAGCGGGTGGGCGGTAGCGGCCCAGCCGGTTGGCGTTGCCGACCACCGACAGGGACGAGGCGGCCATGGCCCCGCCGGCGATCATCGGCGAGAGCTGCCAGCCGAAGGCCGGATAGAGCACACCGGCGGCGATCGGGATCCCGACTCCGTTGTAGACCAGGGCCAGGAACAGGTTCTGACGGATGTTGCGCATGGTGGCCTTGGACAGCGCGATCGCCGTGACGACACCGTGCAGGGCCCCGGAGATCAGCGTGATGTCGGCGGCCTCGATGGCGACGTCGGTGCCGGTCCCGATGGCCAGGCCGATGTCGGCCTGGGTGAGCGCGGGGGCGTCGTTGATGCCGTCGCCGACCATGCCGACGCGGTGCCCGGCGGCTTGGAGGCGGGCTATCTCCTCGGCCTTGTGCTCGGGTAGCACCTCGGCGCGGACGTGGTCGATGCCGACCGCCCGGGCGATGGCGGCGGCGGTGCGCGGGTTGTCCCCGGTGAGCATGTGCACCTCCAGGCCCATGGCGCGCAGCGCGGCGACGGCTTCGGCGGCGCCGGGCTTGAGGGTGTCGGCGATCGCCAGCACCCCGGCGGGCGCGCCGTCGACGGCGACCAGGACGGCGGTCTTGCCCTCGTCGGCCAGGCGGTCCGCGGCGGGGGCGAGCGGGGCCGGGTCGATGCCGTTCTCCGTCAGGAGGAGCCGGGTGCCGACCAGGACGTCGCGCCCGTCGACCCGGCCGCGGATGCCGCGGCCGGTGACTGAGGCGAAGCCGGTCACCTCGGACGCGGCCAGGCCACGATCGTGCGCGGCGGCGACGACGGCGCGGGCCAGGGGATGCTCCGAGCGGGCCTCGATAGCGGCGGCCAGGCGCAGTATCTGGTCCGGGTCCTGGCCGGGTAGTGGGTCGATGTCGGTGAGGGTGGGGGCGCCGACGGTGAGGGTGCCGGTCTTGTCCAGCACGATCGTGTCCAGCCCGCGGGCGGTCTCCAACGCCTCGGCCGAGCGGATCAGGATGCCGGACTGGGCGCCCTTGCCGGTGCCGGCCATCACCGACAGCGGCGTGGCCAGGCCCAGGGCGCAGGGGCAGGCGATGATCAGCACCGACACCGCGGAGACCAGGGCCAGGGTGAACGCCGGGGCAGGACCGGCGACGTACCAGACCGCGAACGTGCCCAGTGCGATGAGCATGACGACGGGGACGAACACTGCTGACGCGGCGTCAGCCACCCGCTGGATGGGGGCCTTGGACGCCTGCGCGGACTGCACGAGCCGCACGACCTGGGCCAGCACGGTGTCGGCGCCGACGCGTTCCGCGCGCATCCGCAGCGACCCGGTCTGGTTGACGGTGGCGCCGATGACCTCGTCCCAGGACCGCTTGGTCACCGGCATGGACTCCCCGGTCACCATGGACTCGTCCACCGCGGAGGAACCGTCCAGCACGGTGCCGTCGACCGGAATCCTTTCCCCGGGCCGGACCATCAGGACATCGCCGGGCGCCACGTCGGCGACGTCGACCTCGACCTCGATCCCGTCCCGTTCGAGGTGTGCGGTGCGGGCCTGCAGGCCCAGCAGGGCGCGGATCGCCTCGCCCGTGCCGGCCTTGGCTTTGGTCTCGATCAGCCGGCCGAGCAGGATCAGGGTAAGGATCACCCCGACCGCCTCGTAGTACACCTCGCGAACGTCCTCGGGCACGGCGGCGGGGGCGAGGGTGACCAGCAGGCTGTAGCCGAAGGCCGCGCACGTGCCCAGGGTGATCAGGGTGTTCATGTCCGCGGCCCGGTGCCGCAGCGCGAGCCAGCCGGTGCGGTGCACCGGCCACCCGGTCCAGAACATCACCGGGGCGATCAGCGCGAGCTGCCACCACCGGTTCAGCAGGAGCGCCGGGACCCAGTCCGCGCTGAAGACCTCGTGCGCCATCACCGCGAACAGCACGGGCGCCGTGAGCACAGCGCCGAGGGTGACCCGGCGGGACAGGTCGGCGATCTCCGCGCGGACGGCCGCCGCGTCGGCGGCCTCGACCTCGGCGGCGTCAGGCACCTCGACAACGCCCTGCTTGATGGCGCTTTGCTCGGTGGGCGGGGCCGGGGCCGGCTCGCCGTCCGGGGCGGGAGCGACGACGAGGGTGCCATGGATCATGTTCATCGCGCAGGAGAAGCCGTAGTGCCCGGCGGCGAGCGGCCCGAGGTCCACGATGGTCTGCTGGTGCGCCGGCAGGGCGCGACTGATCCTGAGATCGCCGAACACGACCCGGCCGGTGCAATCCCCGGACTCCCGGCGCTCAAAGACAATGCGCAGCGGGACCCCGGCAACGGCCTCGATGCGGGCCGGGGTGTAGCCGCCGGCCACAACTACGGTCACCTGCTGGGCGCCGTCCCGGTGCTCGGTCCGCGCCGCGGGGCGGCGCGAGCCGAAGAAGAACCACACCAGGCACAGGCTCGACACGGCGACGAGACCGATCACCAAGACGTCGGAGGCGTTCATGGCGCTGCTCCATTCAGACAGGATTCGTCAGTGCCCGTGTTCGTCGGTGGTCACCCCGGGCGCCGACGGCGCGGGCGAATCCGATCCGCCGCTGATCGCCGGTCCCAGGACGAACGCGGACAGCGAGAACATCACCGCAAACACTCCGAGGCCGATCGCCGGCGCCCGCCACGACCCGAACCGCCGGTACAGGCGGAGCAGGAACGGCACCGAGGCCGCCAGGCCGATCGCGCCGAACAGGGCTGTGCCGCCGGAGCCGGCCACCAGCGCCGTTCCTGCCAGCAGCCCGATGTGGTGCAGCACGTGTGGGGCAAGCCCGAGGACAGCGCCGAGGGCGCCGGTGACCGCGTTCCACAGCGCGCGCAGGCGGTTGGGATGATCTCCCGCGAGGGGTGCCGCCCCAGAAGGCGTGACGGCGACAGGCGTCGGTGCAGACATTGCTGGCTCCTTCGTCGACGACCGGCCGGTGAAGCGGTCGGTCAGTGGTTGCGCACGTAGCGGCGGAGCGCGGCGAGGAGCTCGGCGACCTTCTCCTCCGGGTCGCCGGCCTCGATCGCTTCGCGCACGCACGAGTTGACGTGGTCGGTGAGCACCAGCAGCGCGACCGCGTCCACGGCCGCGCTGACCGCCGACAGCTGGTCGAGCACGTCCACGCAGTACCGGCCATCGGCGTGCATCCCCGCCACCCCGGATAGCTGTCCCGAGGCCTTGCGCAACCGCGCTTGAATCTCGGCCTCGTGATCGGCCCCCGGCCTACGGAGCCGGCTGGTCGGGGCCGTCTGGGTCACCGTCGGTGCCCGTCACCGCGCACGGCGTCGGGTTCGGCCGGGTCGTCCTTGCGCAACGAGACGATCTCGTGCTCCAGCTCGGCAATGCGCCGGTCCCGTTCGTTATCCGAGGCCGGGTCACGGACGTGGTCGTCGTGCCCGGTGCCCGCGTGCCCGGCCTTGTCACCCCCGCCATGCATCCCGCGCATCATGAAGACCATCATCAGCGGGCAGGCCAACAGGAATAGCAACGGCCATAGGTTCTGCATCGTCCTCACGTCCCTTCGTGTCGAGAGTTCGTCAGCTGACTGTCCGTCAGGCTGTCTTGCTGGTGCCGTGCAGCACCGCGCGGCGACGGACGAACTCGTCCTCGTCGATCTCCCCGCGGGCGAACCGTTCGGCGAGGACCTCATCCGGCGTCGGGGTAGCCGAGCTCGCCCCGATGCCGCGAGAGTTGCGCCCGTCACCGGCGCGGGCCAGATAGACCACCAGGGCGATCAGGCCGCCCCAGAAGAGCAGCATCATCAGGGTCATCGCGGTCCAGTCCCGCGTGCTCCAATCGCCGCCGTGCCACATCGGGCTCACCTCCCGGTTCCCCGGAATCTCCCGGGAACTGTTCGATTCACTCTGTTCCGCCTACCCCTACGGGGTTAGAGCAGGACGCCCTCACGGGGATGGGCCGATGGTCCGCGACCTGACATGCCACCTGGCCCGGCATCGGGGCGTGGGGTGCCTCGGCGGGTAGGCGGCGGACCGTCGCGGCACGCACGCGCCGGGCGGTTGCCGAAGGCAGGCGGCGTACCTTGCGGGCGTCGCGGCACGGGCGGCCGGACAACGATGCGTCGAGCCTTTCCCCGCGCGTCGGCCACCTTCGCCCTGCTCTCGTCGCTCATGACCATGCACGGGCTCAGCGGGGATCACGACCTGCACGGCTCGTCAACCACGGCCGCCCTCGCCCACGCATCGACTTGCGCGGGCGGGCCGAAGCTCTCGAGGTCATCGTGCCCTCCGGCCGCGGCAGCTCAGGGTTGCTTCCACCGGTTGAACCCGGTCAGTTTCGCGCCCACGCCTTCGCTCGATCCCGTCGACTGAACCCTGGGCAGACCCCACATCACATCTCGGGCCTAGCGGCATTGGGCAGTCATGCCGATCGGCCCTGAGCGGCGGGGGTAGGGGAGAGCGAGGCTTGCTGCAGGCCGGAAAGACCGGCGCTCGGCACGCGTGGATGAGAGATACCGGAAATGATGACCAGGAACGCCTACACCGTCTATGCAGTGGCGCTCACAATCGGGGCTGTGGTGGCCGTGTGGGCGGGTCTGCCCCCGGCGTTACTCCTCGTGCTGCTGGTGTGCCCGCTGATGATGTTCGCCATGCACGGCATGCACGGCATGCACGGCGGTCACGCGGGGACGCGCGGTGAAGGCCATGGCCGCGACCACGCCGATGACGGCGCCCGACGCCAAAATTGACGGTCGGCGAGGGGCCATCGAACGGTGTCATCGACCGCGGCCTCCCGCTGCGCCGTGGCTCCCTTGGCCAGCGCTTTCCGCGTGGCGAGATCGACCCCGACGACTACAAGCCCGCCGCACATGCTGCCCGCGGGTCCGCTGAGCGATGCCCCAGCCACCGCGCGGGCATGATCGAAGGAAAGGGAATCACGTGAACGCAGTCAGCCGGCGGACGGTTCTTCTGGGGTTGGGCAGCGTGGGAGTACTCACCGCCGGCGGGCTCGGGGTGCTGAAGGCGACCAGCGACTCGTCGTCCGGGGGCCTGGTGGCCGCCGACGGGGAGGACGTGCGTCGTGCGGAGAAGGACCGCCGCCCGGCCGGGCAGCGGGTGGTCACCGCGGATCTGCGGGTCCAGCCGGCCAGGGTTTCCCTTGGGGGCCTGGTGGTTCCCACCTGGGTGTACGGGGACTCCGTTCCCGGACCGGTGATCCGGGCCAACGCCGGCGACCTGCTTCAGGTGAAGGTGGACAACAGACTCGAGACCGAGACCAGCGTCCACTGGCACGGAATCGCGCTGCGAAACGACATGGACGGCGTGCCCGGGATCACCCAGAGCCCGATCAAGGCCGGGTCCGCGTTCACCTACGAGTTCACCGCACCCGACCCGGGCACGTACTTCTACCACCCGCACACCGGCGTGCAGCTCGACCGCGGCCTGTACGGGGCGCTCATCGTGGAGGACCCGGCCGAGCCCGGCGCCTATGACCTGGAATGGATCGTCGTGCTCGACGACTGGATCGACGGCACCGGCACAACCCCCGACGACGTACTGAAAGAACTGCAAGCCCCCAACGGGTCCCCGAACGCCGGCGACATGGGCGGCATGGACATGGGTGACGACTCGGCTGGCATGGACGGGATGGACAGCGGCTCGATGGGCGGCATGGGCGGCATGGGGAGCAGTGGCGAGACCATGCAGTCCGATCTGCTCGGAGGGGCCGGGGACATCGCCTACCCGCACTACCTGGTCAATGGCCGCACGCCCGACGCGCCTGCCATCCTGACCGGCAAGGCCGGGCAGAAGGCCCGCCTCCGGGTCATCAACGCTGCCTCGGACACCGCGTTCCGACTTGCCCTCGGCGGTCACAGACTGAGCGTCACCCACAGTGATGGCTTTGCGGTGGACCCCCAAGCGACCGACGCCGTGCTGGTCGGCATGGGCGAACGGTACGACGTGGTCGTGACCCTGGCCGAGGGGGTCTTTCCGCTGGTGGCCTCGGCCGAGGGCAAGAAGGGTCAGGGCCTCGCGGTCGTGCGCACCGGGGGCGGCGGCCTGCCGCCGGCGGAGGTCCAAGTACCGGAGCTGAGCCGGCAGGTCGTCCTGAGCAGCGATCTGGTCGCCGCCGAGGCGGTTCGGCTGCCCGCCAAGGCGCCCGACCGGCGCGTCGAGGTCACCCTCGGCGGCACCATGGCACCGTACCGGTGGACCATCAATGGCGAGACCTTCCCCGACGCGAAGCCTCTCGAGATCTCCGAGGGGGAGCGAGTGCGGTTGCGATTCCAGAACCGCACCATGATGTTCCACCCGATGCACCTGCACGGCCACACCTACGGCCAGGTGCGCGGCGGCGCTCGCAAGGACACCTCGATCGTGCGACCGATGCAGAGCGTGGAGGTCGACTTCGACGCCACGAACCCCGGTCAATGGGCGATCCACTGCCACAACATCTACCACGCCGAGTCCGGGATGATGACCACCGTCTCCTACCGCAGTTGACGGGCCCGAAGCACGATCCGAATCCGTACGCCGTGCCTGAGTTGCAGCACGCCTGGTGCCGGTGAACGCGGGGGCCCGGATCGATCCTTTCCGATCACGCGACGCGCGGTCGCCCGCTCACCGCTCACTGCTCACTGCTCACTGCAGCGACGATCCACCAAGCGCACAGCCAATGAAGGAGGCCCCAATGTTCATCGCTCTCATCCGATTTCCAGAGGTACCCGTCGACCGTGACGCGGACTTTCAGGCCTGGTTCGCCTGGTCGAACCGGGAGTTGGCCGGCGCCGACGGACTGCGCAGTCGGCGGCTCTTGCGCACCGCCGCGGGCCAGTACGCCGGATTGGTCGAGCACGAGTCCTCGGCCAGTTTCGCCGCCATGCACGCGGCACCGGTCGTGACCCAGATCCAGGCTCGGCTGCACGAAATCGTGCCGGTCCCGCCCCAGGCCACGGAATTCGAGGTCCTCTCCGAACCGGACACCGGCGGTTGCTGCGGCGACGCGGGAACAGATCACCACCACGGGTCCTTCGAGACAGGCGAAGCCGCGGCCGCGGGATGCAGTTGCTGTCACGCAAGTTGAGGCGGCCCGCCCCGCACCACGGTCCCCGGGAACGCTCTGACGGCGGGTAACAGTCGGTTAGGAAGGAGAAGTCGTCGTGACGCAGAACGTCGAAACCGCGGTCCTGCAGGTGGGTGGTGTGCACTGGGCGACGTCCACCAGGGTCGTGGAAGCGATGCTGCGGCGGCGACCCGGGGTCCTCACGGTGCGGGCCAATGCCGTCTCCCAGACCGCGACGGTCACCTACGACACGACACGGACCTCGGTCGCCGACTTGGCGCAGTGGGTCCGCGACTGCGGCTACCACTGCGCAGGCCGTGCGGTGCCTGATCACGTCTGCGACCCGATGTCGGAGCCGGCGGCGCGTGGCGTCAGCCACCAGGGGCACGCATCCCATACCGAGGCCCACCCCGGCGACGCGACGCATGCCGGTAAGGAGGCGCACGCCGGTAAGGAGGCAGCGCCTGCCCGCCACGAGGCGCAGGCCCGCCACGAGGCGCAGGCCGGCCACGAGGCGCAGGCGGGCCACGAGGCGCAGGCCGGCCACGAGGCGCAGGCGGGTGAGCGGGCGCATGCCGGTCACGCGGCCCGGTCACCGCAGGAGGCGATGGGTCATGGCGGCGGACACGCGGGGATGTCCATGGCCGACATGGTCCGCGACATGCGTAACCGGTTCCTGGTCGCGGCGCTGTTGTCGGTACCGATCCTGTTGTGGTCGCCGATCGGTCGGGACGTCCTCGGGTTCTCCGTCGGCGCGCCGTTCGGCCTCCGCGATGATGTCTTTTCGCTGCTGTTGAGCCTGCCGGTGGTGTTCTACTCGGCCTGGATCTTCTTCGACGGCGCCTACCGGGCGCTCAGGGCGCGGACCCTGGACATGATGGTTCTGGTGGCGGTTGCGATCGGCGCCGGCTGGCTGTACAGCCTTGGCATCACCCTGACCGGTGGCGGGGAAGTGTTCTACGAAGCGGCCTCGGTGCTGGCATCGTTCGTGCTGTTGGGCCATTGGTTCGAGATGCGTGCCCGTGGCGGCGCCAAAAGACGCGGTCCGTACGCTGCTCGAGCTTGCGCCGCCAATGGCGCTGGTGCTGCGCGACGGTGAGCCGGTGCAGGTGCCTACCGCTGAGGTGGCCGTCGGCGAGCTGCTGCTGATCCGGCCCGGTGGGAAGATCCCCGTCGACGGCACCGTCGAGGACGGCGTCTCCGAGGTGGACGAGTCCATGGTCACCGGCGAGAGCCTGCCGGTGGGCAAAACGGCCGGGTCGCAGGTGATCGGCGCGTCTATCAACACCACCGGCACGTTGCGGGTGCGGGCCACCAAGGTGGGATCCGACACCGCCAGGTGCTGTCGGTCGGTGTTCCTGGTGGCGGAGCTTCTCTGGGACATGATGGTCCGTCAGGACACAAACCCACCTGGCATTGTCCGTGGGCGGACGTGACTGGACGTTGCCGGACGCGGCCGCCGTCCGGGGGTCAGTTCCGATGCCGTTGACACCCTCTGCCTCAACCGCAGGATTGCCCCGAAGCCAGGCCCGGCGGCTGGTGGCGCAGCTCGAAGTCTTCGGGCCACGCGGTCACGCTCGAACTGATCGCTGAGTCAGCATCACTGAGCATCCCCGGAGCCAGCGCAGACTCCCGGGCCGAGCACGACCCGTTGACATTCGGGTGTGCCCAGGGTTCGGGTGATTCCTTCCACTGCGAGCCCACGGTCTCGGGGACGGACCGAGCCGCGGACGTTCGAACGGAAGTGCGTTATAGCGCTGCCCCTGGGGATGCTAGGGCTCCGACTGGTGGCGTCGCCGGGCCAATTCCTTAGGCATCCCGGCGAAGAGGTACGTGACACCCAGCAGCAGGATCACGGCGAGGATCAGCGCCCACCGGACGCCGCCCTACCAGGTCGCGAGCGCAATCAGCGCGGTAACATCGATCCCGAGCGTCCAGGCGAGGAAGCGCGTTATCGTGCGGCGGTCTTCAGGGTGCATGGCTCAAGCAAACACCGCCAAGCCCGCAATGTCGCCGCACTCCCAGCCGATGATCGGGTGCCACCTCAGCCAGGAGACCACCGAGCACGTCGACGAGGCAGCCTCAGCCCGGTGGCCTTGTGGACCGCCTGGCAACCGCCATCACGCGTCAGGAGGGGCAACGGCCACCGACCCAGACGTTCATCCCGCCGACGTCCCGGTGCCCGGGCTGATCGGGCGGCGAGGTGTGGGCCGACAGGGTGGCGACGCGGCGCGGCATCACACCGCTGACCGGTAGGACGCGCACCCGTACGCCTCTGCGATCAAGGTCTGGACCCGCCGGGACAACCGCGGAAGATCTTCGCGTCTTCGGGTCAACCGGACAGCGTCGCAAATCGTCGTACCGCATGTGGACGAAACAACAGATCTGGTGCAAATCGCACATCCGGCATAGCGTGGCTGTCCCCAGACGCGAACATAACTCTGGTTTTGGATCATCAAGGAGTCGGTAAATGGCTTCCAACCGCAAGCGCGCCGCGGGCGTCGGGCTCGCAGCAGGCGCCCTGATTGGCGCTTCGTTCATCGCCATACCGTCCGAGGCCTCGGCTCGCCCGTCGGTCTGCAACACCGGACGCGTCATTTGCGTCAACAAGTCGACCCGCCAGCTCGCGCTGGTCGTGAACGGCCGGACGGTTATCGCGATGTCCGCCCGGTTCGGTTCGGTGAGCCGTGGGCTACCCACCCGCGAAGGCCTGTTCCGGGTGTACTGGAAGAGCGTCGACCACGTCTCGAGCCTTTACGGCACGCCGATGCCGTTCTCGATGTTCTTCAGCGGCGGCCAGGCGATCCACTACTCCGCGGACTTCGCGCGCAACGGGTACGCCGGCGCGTCCCACGGGTGCATCAACACCCGCGACTACTCCGCGACCCGTGCGCTGTTCAACGCTGCGCCGACCGGGACCAAGGTCTACATCCACTGGTGATCAACCAGGTCACCTCGCCGGTGATCTGGGATTGATCCTCAGCTCAGCGACACGCCAGCCGACCGGGCAAGGGCTGAGTGATCGTTAAAGCCGTGCCGGACATTTGGCAATAACAGCTGAGTCGTCTGTTCCGGTGAAGAACACTCGGGTGGTCTGACGACCACCCGAGGAGCACACCGCCCATGGTGTCGAAGTCCTTCCGCGCGACGGTCGCGGGCTTGGCGTGTACCACCCTGATCGGCGCCGGCCTCGTGACCGCAAGCCCGGCCGAAGCCCGGCCCAAGATGCCGCGGCCCTGTTACACGGGCAAGATCATCTGCGTCGACAAGTCGCAGCGGCTCATCCGTCTGCTGGTCAACGGCAAGACGATCGTGCGTCTGGACGCCCGCTTCGGCGCCCGCAGTACGCCGACCAACAACGGCATGTTCCGGGTGTACTGGAAGAACGCCGACCACGTCTCGAGCCTCTACGGCAGCGCGATGCCGTTCGCCATGTTCTTCAGCGGCGGCCAGGCGATCCACTACTCCTCGGACTTCGCCCGGCGCGGCTACTCCGGCGCCTCCCACGGCTGTGTGAACACCCGCGACTACAGCCGGATGCGCACGCTGTTCAACAACACCCCGACCGGGACCCGGGTGTACATCTACTACTGGTGATCATGGCGGACCCTCAGCGCTTTCCTCCAGTAGGAGCGGCGGAGAAGTCCTCGTTGAATCGGCATCAGCCGTCCGTGTTTGCGGACGGCCGATGCCCTCTCCGATAACGACGGAGATCACGGCGCGCACCGCTGGCCCCATCGCACTCGGTGCTATTGCTCTGGCCTGGGCGCTCACCGTCGGACACCCCGGCCCGGGCCGACGGCTCCGGGGCCGCGCGACCCTAATCAGCCGGCTCCGACCGCCAGACGAAGGTGGTCGCTCGCGGAAATGGGGCGCCCAAATGCCGGGCGGTCGGCGGTGAGGCTTTGAACTACTATGCTCCATAGCAGCTGCCCGGGCCGGTGTCTTGCGTCATGGCCGTCTCGTTGCCATCGAGGAATTTCGTGAAGTCGCATGAAGATGTCGGTCGGGTTGGTGGCGGCTTTCGTGCTCGCGATCGGCCCTTGCTCGTCGAGGAAAGATCGGCGGCGATTCCGACGCGAGCCGGACGGGGTGGCGTGCGCGTTGTGTATTCCCCGCTGCCGGTGCACCTCAACGCCCAACGCGCGGCGGAGGCGCCAGCGCGGCCCGGCAAGTTCGAGCACGCGTACGTGCTGATGTACGTGAACCAGAGCCAATGGGGTGAGCGACGCGTCCCCCACGAGGCCAGCTTCCGTGCCGGCCTGGAGGACGTCTTTCTTACATTGCCCGGGTGCTCAGCATGAATACCGCGGCGAAGGCCTCCCAGTCCGCCTCGGTCGGCGCCGACGCTCGTGGCGCCCCGCTGCTGACGGTCCGGAACCTGACCCGGCGTTACGGCACGCGCACCGCCGTCGACGACGTCTCGTTCACCCTCGGGCCCGGCATCACCGGTCTGCTCGGCCCGAACGGGGCGGGCAAGTCCAGCTTGATGACCTGCATGGCAGGGATCGCCGCGTGGGATTCCGGGTCGATCCGCATCGGCGACGCCGACGTGGCCCGCAATCCGCGCGCGGCCCGCAAGCTCCTCGGCTTCATGCCCGAGCGGGTCGCGTTCCCGAACGAGATGCGCGTGACGGAGTACCTGAATTTCGCGGCCGAGGCCAAGCGGATCCCGCGCGGCGAACGAAGTGCGGCCGTGGAGCAGGCGATCGCCAGGACCGGGCTCGGCGCGGTGCCGGACCGGATCGTCGGCAACCTGTCCAAGGGCAACAAACAGCGGGTCGGCATGGCGCAGGCGCTGATGGGCGACCCGCTCGTGACGATCCTCGACGAGCCGATGAACGGCCTCGACCCCCTCAACATCCTCGACATGCGGGCGATGCTGCAGGAGTACGGCCGCACCCGGTCCGTGATCGTCTCCACCCACCTGCTCACCGACGCCCGGCTGATGTGCAACAACGTCCTGGTGATGGCGCGGGGCAAGCTGGTCTACCGGGGAGCCCCCTCGGAGATGGCCGAGGGTAGGGGCCACGCGGTCCGCGTCCGCGTCCGTATCCACGACAAGGTCGAACCCGCCGCGGAAGACCTGATCGAGGGCACGTCGCTCATCGATGTCGCGCTCGACGAACGAGGTTGCACTGCGCTGGTGCAGGCCCGCGACGACGTCGCGGTCGCGGCGCTGGTGCAAGCGTGGTCGGCGAAGTGGCCGGTGACGACCGTCGAGTCGACGGCGGACAGCCTCGAGGAGGCCTTCCGTGAGGCCGTCCTGGGCTCGGTCGTCGCTGGTGTGGAGGAGTCGGACTGATGCGCACCCTGCTCAAGCGCGAGCTCATCTCGCTCGCCCTCTGGCCCGCGACGTACCTGATCGCGGCCGCCTACATCGTGATCTCCGGGATCCTGTTCATTGATCTGGTGAGCTCGAACGACTCCGCGGACCTGGAGTCTTACTACGCGAACACGGTCAACACCCTGCTCGTGCTGTGCCCGATCCTTGGTGCGCGGTCGATCGCGGAGGAGCGGGCGAGCGGGGCGCTGCAGATCTCGCTGGCCTGGCCGATCTCGCGGTGGGCCATGGTCGCCAGCAAGTTCATCGCGAACACGGTAATCACCTGGCTGATCGTCAGCGTCTCCTGGATCTACTACGTACGGCTGGACGCGATCGCCGAGCCCGAGTTCGCCCGCTCGCTCGGCGGCTGGCTCGGCTTGCTGCTGCTCTCGGCCATGTTCAACGGGGTCGCGCTGGCGATCTCCTCGCGGATGAACACCTCCGTCGGGGCGGCGTTCCTGTCCTTCGTCGTCCTGCTCGTGCTGCGGCTGATCTCGTTCCTGCCAGAGAACCTGCGGGGCAAGGTCGACCAGTTCAGCCCACTCGACCGGCTGAACCCGATGCTCGACGGTGTGCTCCCCGCCGAGGACATCGCCTACTTCCTGGTGCTCGCCGTCGCCGCGCTGTCCATCGCCGTGTACAGCCTCGGCCGTCGCCGCGCCGGTTCCGACCGACGGGTGATCGCCCTGCGGGTCGCCGCGGCGATCGGCGTGACCGCCTTCGTGGTCGGGACTCCCGCCATGGCGGGTTCGACCTCTGGCGAGATCGATCTGACCCCCGGCAAACGGGACAGCGTTTCGACGGCCACAAAAGAGCTTCTCGCCCGGATCGGCAATGTCCCGATGACCCTCACCGCGTTCTCGCCGTCGGCCGGCCTGGAGGCGAGCCAGGCCCGCGCCACGGTGCAAAAGTACGCGGCGGCGGGCGCGAACATCGAGATCAAGATCATCGACCCGGACATCTCGCCGGGGCTGGCCCGGGCATCGGGGGTGGTCGACTACAACGACTATGTGCTGACCGTGGGCGGGACGTCACAAGAGATCGACGCCCTGGTCGAGACCACGCTGACCGCCGCGATCGCGCAATTCTGGGAGACCGATCCACCGCTGGCCTGCTTCACCCAGGGCCATGGCGAGCGCCGGATCAACGACGTCCAGCCCGAGGGCCTGACCTCCTTCGCCGCGCGTCTGCGCTTCATGGGCTGGAAGACCGGGGAGGTATTCCTCTCGGCGAAGGGCGCAGCCGAGTTGCTCGGGGGATGCGACGTCGTCCTCGTCCTGGGCCCACGGTCGACGATGCCGCCCGCCGATCTGCGGCTGCTGCAGAACTACGCGCGGGCCCAGGGCCGGCTCATCGTCGCCGCAGACTCTGTGCGGGGTGACATCGCCCAGCTCAATCAGCTCCTCACCCCGTGGGGGCTGGAGTTCCTTACCGAACCGCTGCGCGACTCGGATTCACTGGCCGACGACCCCGCCGCGATCATCTCTTCGCGCTACCCGCCGGCATCCCCTGTAGTTGACACCTTGAACTCGGATGGCACCCCAGTGGTGTTCAGTAACACGCTGGCCATCGACCAGGTCGGCCCCGGCGGGGCCGAAGGTCCTCAGATTGCGCCGCTTGTCCAGAGCAGCCCGAAGAGCTACCGGGTTGACGCGGATGGCACGCGGATCCCGCAAACCGAGGGCGTGCACACCCTCGCCGGGTTCACCGACCTCCCGGAGCGGAATGCACCCGGTCAGACACCGACGCTGAACGGCAGCCGGGTCGGCGTGCTCGGCACCGCGGACGTCGCCTCGAACGGCTATCAGAAATCGTTCGGCAATCAGGAGCTGTTGATCCGCCTCACTCAGTTCATCGCCGGCGAGGACGTGATCATCTCCGCCTACCGCGAGGTCGGGCAGAAGGCGCAGTTCCAGATCACCGGGAGGCAGCGTAGTTCGTTGATCCGCCAGACGGTTGTGGTGCCGACGCTCGCCGCGCTCGCGTTCGTTCCGCTCGTGTACTTCCGGTTGAGGCGAGGATGAGGCGCGGTCTTCGGCCTCGCCGCCCTCAAGATCCTGCTCCTCCGGGTGTCGGCTTGCGGCCTTCGTTGGGGAGCAACGGTCTGATCGGGTTCGCGAAACAAAGCTCAAGTACCGTCACAAGCCGGTGGAGACCGCGAACGCGATCCGGATCGTCGGAGGTTGAGTCGATGCGGTTCTTGCGGGGTGCGGCGATCGGCGTCCTGATGGTCGGTCTGGCCACGCTCGGACCCGCTGCGGCGCCGGTCTCGGCGCACAGCGGCGGCAAGGCCGTGGTCCTCGTCGCCGATGTCACCCTCAGCCCCGAGGGCAGCGGTTGGAAGGCCAGCACGACCGTGGCGGACGGCGATTCGGGCGAGCCGCTGCGCGGGGTGGGACATCACAAGGCGTTGCTCGGATCGCCGGTGAGAACCGTGAGCCTGACCCAGGGATCAACGTTGGGGAATTACGTTGCCTCGCTGGGCCCTCTCCCTCCCGGACCAACTCACCTCGAACTCAAGGTGCGCACCCTTCCAGGTGCCGAACCGGTGATCCCCGGTTGGTGGCGATCGAGACCGGTCTCGGTGCTCTCGTCCTCGCGGTGACCGCCACGCTGGTCAGCACGCAACCGGCCAAGGCCGCCCATCGAGGCCAGCAGGCGGCCGCTGCGGCCGAGGCGGCTCCGGTCATGCTGGTGGCCTCCGCCGTCGAGACCACCATCGGCTTCCGGTTGGCTCCGGTGGTGGCGAACGCTGAGCCGGCTCCCTTTCATGACGACGCTGGTGATTCCGCCCGGACCCGCGAAGGGTCGAGGTTTCGTGGAAGCGGTCATCAGTCCTGCCTTCGGTGGCCTGCCGAACGAGCTGCACATTTCCGTCACCGACGACGGTGGAAAGCCCTACGAGATCGCGGTCGCGACCGTCGACCTGCGCGCCGTGGGCGGGCCCGAGCGCTCACCTCGATGCGGTTTGCGCAGTACGGGCGAGGGTCACTTCGCGGCGGCGTTCACGGTGCCCAGCGCCGGAAAGTGGCAGCTCGGCATCACCGTCCGCGACTCCGATGGCACGGAAGCCCTTGTCCTCGTCCCCTTCGACGCGGGTATGTCGGGGTAGTACTGACGGACCGTCAGTCGACCAGCGGCGGCCTGTAGGAACGGGGGCGAACCGGCCATCTGTTTCCTCCGGCAGAACGTCGAAGGTACAGTGACCGGGGCAGCAGCGCGGCGCGCAGTCGGGTGGCGGGGGAGACCGCAGCCGCAAGTGCGCCCACCAGATCGTCAACTGTGCTCCGGAGTTCGGCGGCGCCCGGGGCGTGCGGCTCTGCTGCAAAGCGATTTCGTTCCACTGCGCCGGTCAGCGACGACAGCTGCTGGAGGTCTTGCCGGCCCAGGGTGACGGTCCGAGCCATCGCCGCTGCGCATTGGCGCGGGGTCCCGGGCGGCCATCGATATCCGAGATCCAGGGCTCGGTCGCGCAACTCCGACCAGGCGAGCTCAGCTCTCTCGCCGGGTCGGGTCTCCGGAGTGCGTGCGCGCCGCCAGCGATGACGGCTGATCCCGGAGCGCACCAGCCGAGGGATGGTCAGCGCGCCGCTCAGGGCAATGGCGATTCCGGCGATGGACACCCACGAATTGCTCGGCGGTTCGGCTGCGGACTGCGGCTGGTCCTCGACGGGGTTCGGCAGCTCCGGCCGAGACTCGGGGCGTGTGGGCGGCTGCGAATCGGGGATCGCGGCCGAATCGGAGGCCTCTGAGTCGGGTGCCTCGTTGCTGGGATTCGCTGCGTCCGTGTTGTCATTGGCGCTGCTCGGCGCGGTCGGCGACTGCGGGGTGAGCCACCCAGGCGCTTGGGGCGTGGACGAGGCCGAGGCGGGCGTGGGCTCGAAGCGGGTCCACCCCACCCCCGCGAGGAACAGCTCCGGCCAGGCATGCGCGTCATGGGCGCTGATGATCCGGGTCAACTTGTCGAGGCCTGGCTGCCCGGCGGTAAAGCCGACGTTCACTCGGGCGGGGATGCCGAGGTGACGCGCCATCACGGCCATGGTGGAGGCGAACTGCTCGCAGTAGCCGCGGCGGTCGTCGAGGAAGTCGAGGATGGCCTCTTGTCCCGTGCCCGGTTGCTGGCGCAGGTCGTAGGTGAAGTTGGCGGGGTCGCGGAACCACTGCTGAAGCGCCAGGCCTTGCGCGAGGGGGCCGGCCACGCCCTCCACGACCTCCTGCGCGGTCCGCCGGACTTCTGCCGGCAGGTCCGCCGGCAAGCTCAGGTACGGCTCGAGATCGGCTCCTGGGGCCTCGGAACGGACATCCGAGGGCGAGGGTGACAGCTCCAGCCCGTCGACGCGGTACGACCGACCGGCGATCTGGTCCGGCCCGGTCCGACTCACGACATTGCCGGTCCGCGGGTCGACCCGCCACGACCCGTCGATCTCCAGCCGGGTGGCGGGGTAGGGCAGTGGCGCGTAGTCGGCGCGGAAGGTGTCCAGGACCTCGATCGTCGTTTGCACCTCAGCGGCCGGAACGGTCGAGGCCAGCCCAGGCGGTTGAGGCAGCGCGCTGTCGAAGTCCTTGACGACCCGCCGACTCGCTCGCCACTCGGTGCCGTCGAAGGTGTCGAGAGTGATCGCCCGCAGGTACAGCTCCTCCGGCCGCGATGCGCTGGTCCGCACCACCATCACATCCACGTCCTCCGGCCGGACCAGATCACGGCGCAGACTCACGAGAGGATTCAACGTGGCGATCGACCCGCCGCCGGTCTTGCCCAAGCCGCCTTCGCCGATTGCCCCCGCCGACAGCTGCGGCGCCAGCGCCGGGAGAGCGACCGAGACTCCCAACACGATCAGCCCGACGTGGCGAACCATGCGGCGGCCTTGGCGGCCGTGGCCTCGCCGGCCACGGTTCTCGCTCGACGCCCCGGTCTGCGCCCCATCGCGCAGGCGCTGGCCCCCGTCGCTGATCAACAGGATCAGATACCCGGCCGCCGGGAGCACGAAGAGCCAGCCCGGTAACCCCTGGGGCAACGCCAGCGCAGGGATGGCGTACACCACGAGCAGGGGGACGCCGGCCAGGGCGGGGAGACGGTAGGCGGCGAGGAGGTCGACGGCGATCGCGACTAGGGCGAGTCCCGCAGCCGTGACGAAGATCAACGACGCTGACGGCGTGAAAGGCGGTACCGCGGCGTTGATCTCGTCCAGCGCCAGCTCGTAGTGCGCCTGCAACGCGCCCGCGGTCGCTGCTCCGGGGAGCCAGCCGCCATAGGCGGTCTGCGGCGCGTAGATCGTGGTGAAGAGGACCGTCACGGCGGTGAGTTGCAGGACGGGCACCAGGAAACGGGAGATGCCGACGAGCCGCGCGGCTGCCCCGACGGCCGCGACCAGCGCAATCGCCGTCGCCGACCGGATAAACCACTCAGTCCCCTGGAGAACGGCGAACAGCAGAAAAGACGTCAAGCCAGACGCCAGCAGCGCGCTGGCGGTGACGCGCAACGTCAATCCCACCTCCGCCATACGCCCTCCACCGTGCACGTCGTCGCCGCCCCGGATCCACGATACGTTCAGAAACTACGACCCGTAGTAGGGACCAACCTGTGGGCATTCCATGACTTGCAGGGGGCGGAGTTGGAGCAGGGATGATTCGCCGCCACGAGGCCTGGCCGGCGGAGCTGGCGTCTGCCGGAATCAGTCGTCGTAGCGCGATCACGCTGGGCGCGCTCGGCCTCACCGCCGGCTGGGGCGTCACCCACGAGCGAGGCAACCGGGCCGGTGTGAGCGACCACGTCGCGCCCCCCGGCAAGTCAGGTGCCATGCTGCTTCAGCCGCAGGTACTGGCCAGCCGAGGCGGTCGGCTCCGGATCGACCTCACGGCCGCCGGCGCAGTGCGCGGCAAGCAGCGCACCGGGATGTTGACCTTCAACGGCGGCTCGCCGGGGCCAACTTTGCGCGTGCACCCCGGTGACGAACTGGCGGTGCGGCTGATCAACCGCCTCGACGAACCCACGAACCTGCACACCCATGGGTTGCGCGTCTCGCCGGAGGGAAACAGCGACAACCCGTTCCTGCACATTCATCCTGGTACCTCATTCGACTACCGCCACCGGATCCCAGCCGATCATCCGATCGGGACGTTCTGGTACCACCCGCATGCGCACGGTAAGGTCGCCGACCAGGTCTTTGGTGGGCTCTTCGGTGCGCTCCTGGTGGAGCCCCTGCCGGGGGAGGGTCCCGATCTCTCGACGGTGCAAGACCGGGTCCTCCTGATCTCGGACATCAGCTCTGATTCCGCTGGTCGCATCGCCCAGCCCACCGGCATGGAGAAGATGATGGGCCGCATCGGGGAGTCGGTCCTGGTCAACGGCCAGCACCAGCCGAGCATCGCCGCTGCTCCTGGCGCCCCGCAACGCTGGCGGATCATCAACGCCTGCACATCCCGCGTGCTGGTAATCCGGTTACAGGATCACGACCTCGTCCAGATCGCCGTCGACGGCGCCTACCTGCCTGCTCCGGCCACGAAGAAGCGGGTGGTGCTCGCCCCCGGCAACCGGGTCGACGTTCTCATCCACCCCACCGAGGCCGGCCGCTACGACCTCACAGCCGAGCCCTATCGCGACGCCATCGACACGGTGCTGAACATCGGCGCTGAAGATCAGACCGTCACCCTCGCGACCATGACCACGGCCGGGCCGCCCGCGGCCACGCCGGCGCTGCCGCGCTCCCTGCCCGCCGAGAGACTCGGCGAGACCCCGGCCTCCGTCCGACGGCGGATCACCTTCGGCATGGGCATGAGCGGCACGGAGTCCGGCGATATGGGCCACGGCGGAATGACCTTCACCATCGACGGACGCTCCTTCGACCCGGATCGCGACGACCAGATCGTCGCCCTCGGCACCATCGAGGAATGGATCGTCGTTAACGAGGACTCGTTCTTCTACCCGTTCCACCTGCACACCTGGCCGTTCACCGTGCTGGCGACGAGCGATCTGAGCCCCCTGTCCGGCGTGCCTCAGGACGTCGTGCTGGTACCCCCGAACGGCTGGGTCCGCTTACGCATCCCGTTCACAACCCACGCCGGGCGCAGCGTCTTCCACTGCCACATCCTCGACCACGAGGACGCCGGCATGATGGCTACCGTCAACGTCCGCCGGTAGGGCGGGTGGGGCTCAAGAAGAGTCGAGAGATGCCCCTGGCCGATCTCAGATTGCCGTGCGGCGCCTCACATCGAACCACGGGCGGCCGATAGGACTGACCGGCCGACAGATCGGCCGCTGGCGAACTGAGGGCGGCACCCACGATGGCAACTCCGACGGCATCACGGCCCGCCAGCGCTGACGGCGTCCGCGACGCTCAGCCAGATCGCGGCGCTTCACGCACACCGAGCGAGCCAGCCGAGTCAGAGCCTGCCGGTCGCAAGGGTTCCACCCCGAAATCGAAGAAGAAGCTCTTCATCGTCCTCGCGGTCGTCCTGGCCCTTGGCGCGGGCACTTACACCTTCCTGAAGCCGGCGCCGGCCACCAGCGGGGCGCCGGAGCCCGGGGCCGTGGTAAAGCTCGACCCGGTGACGTTGAACCTTGACGCCGGGCGCTACCTGAAGGTCGGCCTAGCCCTGCAGTTCACCGCCGTAACGTCGGCAGGCGGTGGTCACGGCGGGGGAGCCGACGGGGAGCCCGACGGGTCCAAAGCCCTCGATCTGGTGATCGAGCAACTGTCCAACCGCAAGGCTGCAGAACTGAACACCGCAGTGGGCCGAGAGGCGGCCAAGGACGCCTTGCTGGCCGCCGTCGCTGAGGCGTACCACGGCGACGTCATGGACATCTACTTCACCCAGTTCGTGATGCAGTAACAAAGGCGTAGCGCGGCGACGCGCCCGAGCCTGCGCCGCTCCCTGCCGACATTCCCTTGGGCACTCCGCGAACTCCTCAGCATTGCCGTGCACCGCCCGATAAACGGATGTGGAAAGCGTTAGTCTCAACGACATTCCTGGGTTTGTAGCCGTTCAGCAGCGGATAGCGCAGCTCGATGCCGGCTTGAGATCCCTGCGGCCGGCGAGCGCCGCTACCTCCCCTGCAGGGGACGGAGGACGCTCCGCATTCGCCGAGGTGCTGGACGCGGCGCTGAGTGCGCATCGCGGGAACGTCCCAGACCTGCCGCCCACCAGTTCAACGAAGCCCGACGCGCCGGCGATATCACGAAGCCCGAACCCGGCGGACGCAGATGAGCGGTGGGTGTCTCCTCTGCAGGGGAAAGTGACGAGCGAGTTCGGCATGCGCACGCACCCGGTTACGGGGGAGTACAAGCTGCATTCCGGAACCGACGTCGCAGGGACGCGAGGAACACCGATCCGTGCGGCCAGTTCGGGGGTCGTACTCCGTGCCCAGTGGGAAGCTGGCAACGGCAACACGGTCACCATCGATCACGGCGACGGTGTCATCACTCGGTACGCGCACACATCGCAGATGCTGGTGGAACCGGGAGAACGCGTCGAGCCTGGTGATGCGGTCGCACGGGTGGGCAGCACAGGTCTCGCCACCGGGCCGCACCTGCACTTCGAGGTCCGCCGCCGCGATGCCGCCGTCGACGCGGCTACCTGGTTAGGAGCTCGGGGGGCGAGCTTCTGACTGCGGCGTTGGTGATGACAGCGCGCCGGCACGTCGCAGCACACGTTCCTGCGAGGAGAGGAGGTGAGGCGAGCTCTCACAGCGGGAAGCCCGGCTACTCCGAGTGAAGATCTTCGATGAAGACAAGCGCGACCAGACCGATGACCGCCGCGAGTGCCAGCTGGATTGCCACACCCAGCAACGCCGCCTGCAATAGGGCTCTCGCCGAAGGCCGATTGCGGGAAGCCGTCGCGGGCGGCAGCGACTGGATGTAAGTCAGCGCGAACCCAGGTTCCGGCGGCCGCTGGATCTCGACCACCTCGTGGTCAGCGGTTGATGACATGCCCGCCCTTCTGCGACTGGTCCGGAATGCGATAAGGCGACACTACTACGGACCATCGTAGACAGTGCTCGTTGCCTTCAGGCACCCACTCGTATTCCGCGTTGACGAAGCAGGTCCTTGACGCCGGTGTGAATCCACGCCATGCCTCAGCGTTGTTCGCCGAGGTTTCCGGCGAGGATCGCCGCCGTTGCCAGAACATCACGGTCGAGCGGCGCAACGCCCTTGGCCTACTATCCGGTCTAGTACTGCGCGGGGACGCGATCTGACGCGCAGAGGCGTACCCGATAGCGAAAGGTCGAGATACGAATGCCCAGGAGCCCACGGTTCACGGTGGTGGCGGCCGGGGTCCTGTTCCTCGTCGCCGGCTGCGGCGACGACGAGGACAGCGCCTCGCAGGACCCGACTCCCGTCGTCACGGCCGGGGTCAGCCCGTCGGACACACCGAGCGTCGAGCCATCCAGGTCGGAGACTCCGAGCGCTTCCGCGGACGCCGAGGAGGGCCAGACTGTCGAGATCGACATCGTCAACGGCAAGCCGTCGGAGAAGATCGGGACGATCACCGTGAAGAAGGGCGAGAAACTCACTCTGGTGGTCACGTCGGACGCCGAGCACGAAGTCCATATCCACGCGGGAGACATCTCCTTCGAGCTCCCCGCTGGTGAGACTGTCCGGAAGACGGTCACGATCGACGCTGCGGCGGGCTCGTACGAGGTCGAGCTCGAGGACACCGGCACGCTGCTGTTCACCCTTCAGGTCCGGTAACCGCGATGGGCCCGGTCCCGTTGAACGGCGGATCCGACCTTCTGCTGGTGCACGGAGTGGGTGCGCGGCAGGACCTGCCGTTGCCTTTCGGGTATGTGCTGACCGGCGCGATCCTGGCGCTCGCGGTGTCCTTCGGGGCCCTCGCGATTCGCTGGCGGAAGTCGAAGCTGACCGGTGTGGCCTCCGGCCGCACCCTGGCCGGCTCGCTCGGTGAGTTCGCCGATTCGCCGGAGCTGCGGTGGACGCTGCGCATCCTCGGCCTGGCGATCACCGGGTTCGTCGCGTGGTGCGCGCTCGCCGGCCCGGACCTGGCGAAGAACCCGACCGCGGGCTTCGTCTACGTCCTGTTCTGGGTCGGGCTGGTGCCGGCCTCCCTGTTGTTCGGACCAGTGTGGCGACTGCTCAACCCGTTGCGGACAATCCACCTGGCGATCTGCGCGGTGGCGCGCCTGGACCCGGACGACCCGCCGTACCGGCTCCCCCGCTGGGTGGGGTACTGGCCGGCCGCGGCGGGACTCGCGTCGTTCGTGTGGCTGGAGCTGTGCGCGAACAACCGGGACTCCACCGGGACACTGACCACGTACTTTTCGATGTACGCCGGAGCCAACCTGCTCGGGGCGATGGCGTTCGGCCGGCGGTGGTTCACCCGCTGCGACGGCTTCGAAGTCTTCTCCGCCCTGATCGGCCGGCTCTCGCCGCTGGGCCGGCGCGCCGACGGGGCGATCGTCCTGCGCAACCCGCTGAACAACCTCGACGCCACACCCGAGGGGCCTGGCCTGTTCGCGATGGTCGGGGTGATGCTCGGTTCGACCGCTTTCGACTCGATCACCTCGACCACCTGGTGGTACGACCGCACCTTCGACTCGACCATGTCCCCGCAGACGCTGGCCTCGATCGCGCTGGCGATGTCCATCGGCGGAGTCACCGCCGCGTTCTGTCTCGCGTCCTGGCTGGCCGGAATCCTTTCCGGCCGCGGACCGCGGGGTAGCGCCACGGCGTTCGCGCACTCGGTGATCCCGATCGCGGTCGGCTACCTGATCGCGCACTACTTCTCGTTGCTGGTCTTCGCCGGCCAGCAGACGATCATTTACGCCTCCGACCCCATGGTCGACGGCTCAAACATCTTCGGCACCGCCGACTGGACGGTGAACTACACCGTCGTCACGATCGGACAGATCGCGACCATTCAGATGATCGCAATCGTGACCGGGCACGTATTGGGGGTGTTCGCCGCCCACGACCGCTCGGTACGCCTGTTCCCGACGCGCGGCGCGGTGATCGGACAGATCCCGATGATGGTGCTGATGATCGCCTACACCATCGGCGGACTATCACTGCTGTTCAGCGAATGACCTAGTTGCGGACTGCACCCAGGACGATCACGACGACGTAGACAATGGCGACCACACCGAAGACCAACATCGTCAGCTTGTGTGGGCGCCCGGGCTTGGACGGTTCACCCTGTGGGCTCATCGAGCCGCGAGGGCGACGGTCGTGCAGCACTCGACGAGCGCCCCTGATGCCCAGGAGGCGATCACCACCGCGATTGCGGGCATCGCGAGCAGCGTCACCACTCCGAGCGACGCAAGAGCCAGGCTGAAGGCGCTGGCCGACGTGGGCATCAGCAGCCGACGGATCCGGAGCGCGATGTCTCCACCGGACGCGGCCAGAGCCGGTCCGGCGACGGGCACGTGGGCCAGGGTCAGCAGTGCCGAGGCGACGCGGCCGGCGTCGGTCTCGCGTGCCGCCGCGTCGTCGGCCGCCATCTCCACCAGACCCGGGACGGCCGCCGCGGCCGAACGGAACAGCGGAATGAAGAAGAAGGCGTTTCCGAGCCCGTTCGCCGCGACGACCACCAGGTGGTGTCGGGCCCGCACGTGGGCGCGCTCATGGGCGAGGACGGCCTCGAGCTCGGGTCGCGCAAGAGAGTGCACGGCTGCGCTGGTGATCACGATGGCTGCGTTGCGGCCCGGGAGGCAGTACGCATGGGGCACCGGGTGGTCGACGACCAACGCCCCGATCTCGTCGTCGTGGTGTGCCACCAGCGCGAGTCGAAGGCCGTGATGTCGACGACGCCGCGACGCCGACGCCAACCCGGTGCTGAGGAACCACACGGTTCGCCCGGCGACGCCCAGCGCCAGCACTAGCCCGCCCCCGACGACGACTGCACCTTCCGGCGTGCCGAGCGCCGACCACACGGCCCCCGCACACGAGAGGAACGGGTGGGTGAAGGCCTGCGGAGACACGCTGTCGGGGTCCGCCAGGGCCACGCCCGCGAGGATTGCCGAGACGATGAACGAAGCGCTGGCGGCCTGCCACGCCGCAAGCGCGAGGCGCGGGCACCGGGTTGGCCACGCGGCATCCCGGAGCAGACGCGGGACCCCCACCGCCACGACGACGGCCCACAGGACCAACAGGGCGCCGGTGGTCATCGCCGACGGCGCCGGGCTCGTGGCGGCGGCTGGTTTGCCGCCACCATGTCGAACGCGCGCCGTAGCTCGGCCGCTTCCGCCGCGTCGAGCCGTTCCAGGAAGGCGACGAGCGTGGCACTGCGATCCGAGCTCGCCGAGAGCGCCTCGCCCATGAGATCGGCGGTGTACTGCTCCCGGGTGATCGCGGGGCGGTACTCGTAGGCGCGGCCCACCGGCTCGCGCAGGAGCCAGCCCTTGCGGTGCAGCTTGTCCATCACGGTCATCACGGTGGTGTAGGCCAGGGAGCGTTCAAGATTGAGATCGGTGTGGACCTTGCGCACCGTCATCGCTTCGTCCGCGGCCCACATCCGGTCCATGATCGCGGCCTCAAGGTCGCCGAACCCTCGCACAGGAATCCTTTCCGGCCGAGGCCCGTCGCCAGCGCCGTTGCTCGCGAGCATGGTACTCATGCGGACTCCGCCAGCACGTCCTCGACCAGGCCCACAAACGTGCGCATGGTGCCGGCCCCCACGATGCGGGCGGCGACGCGTCCTTCGCGATCGAGAATGATCGTGCTGGGTATCGCGCGGGGAGGCAGGGTGCGCCGGAAGGCCAGCTGGAGGCGTCCGTCCGGGTCCCGCAGGCTGGGGTAGGAGATTCCGTACCGCCGTTCGAACGCCTCGGCCGCGCCGGCGGCGTCGTCACGAGTGTTGAGGCCGAGGAACTGCACGCCGTATCGCTTGAGCCGATTCCACGCCGCCTCCAGCTCGGGACCCTCCTTGCGGCAGGGGGCGCACCACGAACCCCAGATGTTGATCAGCACGACCTTTCCCCGCAGGCTCGCCACGTCGAGCCGGTCAGTGCTGCCGAGGAGAGGCCCTTCCAGCGAAATCGGAGAGCCACGCTGGGAGGGGCCGATGATGGTGACGGCCCCCGACCCGGAAACGAATCCGGACTCACTCACCGACGAACCTGGTGAGGAGCCGCCCCCGCCGCACCCGGCGAGCAAACTCGCGGCGGCGGAAACGGTGAGAAGCGCCCGCCTGCGTGGATGGGTCCCTTGGAGCACGTTCACACCACCCTCCAGGGAAGCCTCCGACCGGCAACTACTATCGTACATAGGAGTTAGGTGAAACGGTCCGGCTACCGTGCGGGGTGCGAGACAAGTGGGGTTCGGACTCGAACGGCTCCTGGCGCATGCGTCTACTCCGCCGCCCATCCCCCTCGACGAGTCGAAGGTGTCGCCCGGCGTGCTCGGCCTGGGTTTCTTCCTCGCCAGCGTGGTCGCCGTGGGTCTGCTGGGCCGGTCCATCATCGGGCGGATGAAGCGGTTGGACGCGGCACGTCAGCCAGGAGGCTGGGCGGAACGTAATTCGGGGGCACCCGAGCCTGCCGTCGCCACGTCGGAAACCGCGGCTCCCGCGTCTGTGCCGGCGGAAGCCCTGCGACCGCACCCTGCCGTTGACGACGATTGACATGATCCAGGTTGGGGTGGCTCAGGTCGGGGTGATCCCGGTCTGGCTTGTGCCAGTGTCCGCGGATTTGGAGCCGCTGACGTCCACCACCGCCGCATGGCGGGGCTGGACGACCGACTGGCCGATGCTCGCCGTCGCGGTCGGCCTGTCCCTCGCCTATCTCGCGGGCGTGCACCGCGCGAAGCGGCTCGGTGCCCGCTGGCCCTGGTACCGGACCGCCGCATTCCTGTCCGGAACGGGCTCGCTGGTGCTGATCACGCACTCGTTCCTGGGCGCGTACGCCGACACCCTGTTCTGGGCGCGGGCCACGATGGTGTCCGCGGTGTTCATCGTCGTGCCGCTGCTGCTGGCGCTGGGGATGCCGCTATCACTCGTGGCGGCCGGGATGTCGCCGTCTCACCGTCGAGCCGCTGCCGACCTGCTGCGCAGCTCGGCGGCTCGACGCCTCGGGCACCCGTTCTTCGGGGCGGCCCTGTTTCTGGTGTTGCCGTGGATCTACTTCTTCTCGCCCTGGTTCGAAGCGACGCTGCGCCACGAGGTCGCCGACGTGCTCAGCCTGACGACCTTGCTCTTTCTCGGCTTCGTCTACTACTGGACCCGGCTGCAGCTCGACCCCGTCCCGGCTCGCTATCCCCAGTTGCTGTCGATGTTCATCGGGATGGGCGAGGTGATCGCGAACGCTGCGCTCGGGCTCGCGCTGATCACCGGCGGGGGAGTCATCGCGCCTGACTTCTACGCCGAAGTCGCCCGGGACTGGGGGCCGACCCTGGCTATGGATCAGAAGATCGGCGGCGGCTGGTACTGGCTGGTCGGCCACATCGCCGGCATCCCGTTCATCATCATCGCGTTCTGGCTGGCGCGGCTGGCTGATGCGCAGACCGCCCGCGAGGTCGATGCGGTGCTGGACGAACTGCACGTCGACGAGGGCCCGATGGTCCGACCCTGGTGGGAATCGGATCCTCGCTTCACGCATCTGCGCACCGGAGGGCGCCCGGGCGGCGCACCGCTGCGGACGGGTGAGGGCGACTAGGGCTGCCAGGACCGGCGGCCCCGGCGGAGCAGGAGCTCCCGCTCCTCTTCGGTCGTGCCGCCCCAAACCCCGAACTCCTGCCGGGAACGGAGCGCCCAGTCCAGACAGGCTGCTGTGACCGGACAACGACGACAAACCGACAGGGCACGGCTGGCATCACTAAGCGCCGGGCCCGCCGTTCCGATGGGGAAGAAGATGTCCGGATCCATGGCAGCGCACTCCGCAGCGGTGCGCCAATCGACCGCTTCTGCCGATGGTCGGTGTGACGCCTTCACCTGCGCGTCCCTCCCAGGGTCGTGCCTTGTACTATCGTAAATAGTAGTATCCTTCGACCTGCGAACCAGCGACGGATCGGTTCAAGGGCAGGTCAACACCGGGCAGACGGCGTGCTCGTCCTGTGTCCACCAACTAGCGTCTCCTATCAGGGTTAGTAGTGCATGTGCGCGTCGGTGCGCTGACCAGTTGCGGAGGGTGCGTGATGATTCGTCGCCGACGCCCGCGCGGGCTGCGACCGCTTCTCGCTGCGGGCGCCGCCAGCGCTGCCGCTGTCGTCGCCGTGACCGGTCTGACGGGCTCCGTCCGGGCGGAGCCACAGCTCGACGTTGCCGAAGCGCGTCGCCAGGTCGAGATCCTCTACCACCAGGCCGAGCAGGCGACCGAGCGCTACAACGATGCCCGGATCTCCCTGCGTGAGGCGGAGGGCAACTTCGATCGCACCCAGCGGCGTGCGGCCAGCCAACAGGCGGAGGTCGCCGCGCTGCAGTCCTCGGTCGGCGCGTTCGCTGCTGCGGCCTATCGCAACGGCGGCCTCGACCGGACGCTGCAGCTCGTGTTCGCGGACGATCCCGACGCCTTCCTGGAGCGGGCCACGTCGCTGGACGCCCTCACCACCCGCGAGGCGGCGTCGTTGCGGAAGGTGGTCGAGGCCCGGCGCGAGCTGGTGGCCGATCAAACTGCTGCCGCCCAGCATCTGGCCGCAGTCGAAGCGCAGCGTAAGACGCTCGCGGTGGAGAAGTCGCAGGTCGAGCAGAAGCTGCGCGCCGCCCGTGAGGTCCTGAACCGGCTGACGGCCCGTCAGCAGTCCCAGTTCGACCGCGCTTCCCGTAGCGATCCGCGCACGATGCTGGCGAGCCTTCCGATTCCGGAGACCGCCCGCGCGGCCAAGGCTGTCGACTTCGCGATCAAGCAGCTCGGCGACCGCTACGTATGGGCGGCCGCCGGGCCCGACGCCTGGGACTGTTCCGGCCTGACGATGATGGCGTGGCGGGAGGCCGGCGTCTCCTTGCCGCACTCCTCGCGGCTGCAGTTCCAGACCGGCCGAAAAGTCTCGCGCGCGGAACTCATCCCGGGCGACCTGGTGTACTTCTACAGCCCGATCAGCCACGTCGCGATCTATGTCGGCAACGGGCTGATGGTGGATGCGCCCAACCCGCGCGACCGCGTGAAGATCCGACCGGTCACGGACATGCCTTGGGCGGGCGCCACCCGACCCTGACCCACCGTCAGGACCTGCACCGGCCTTTCCGCCCTCACGCGTGTGCGTGTCGTTCGTGGGCCGAGTGCGATGCGGCTTCGAACTGAATCGTCGAGTGCTCCACGTCGAAGACCCCCGCCAGCCTGTCCTGAGCCTCGTCGAGCAGCGTCATGAGGTGTCCGTCGTGGAAGCAGTCGTCGTCCACCACCAGGTGCACGGTGAGCACGGGTAGCCCCGTTCCGACCGTCGATGCGTGGAGGTCGTGCACGGCCTGCACATGGGGGAGCTCCAACAGGTGGCGCCGGACCTCGGTCATGTCGAGGTCGCTCGGCGTGGCTTCGAGCAGGATGTTGACCGCCTGGCGCAGGATCCGCCACGTCCGCGGCACGATCAGAACGCCGATCAGCAACGACACGACGGCGTCGGCGCGCGCCCACCCGGTCAGGGCGATGACCGCCGCGGCGACGAGCACCGCCACCGAGCCGAGGGCGTCGTTGATCACCTCGAGCATGGCGGCCCGGGTGTTCAGGTTCTCGCCGTGCGTACGGCGAGCACGGGCGAGCAGACCGATCGCCACCGCATTGCCCAGGAGGCCGACCACGCCGAAGACGACCATCACACCGGACTCGATCTCGCCCGGGTCGAACATCCGGCGGACTGCCTCAACGAGAATGTAGCTCGCCACCGCAAGCAACACCGCCGCCTGCGCGGCGGCCGCCAGGATTTCCGCGCGCCGGTAGCCCCAGGTGAGCCGGTCACTCGGAGGCCTCTGCATCAACACCGCGGCGAACAACGCCAAAGAGAGCCCGGCGGCATCGGTGAGCATGTGCCCGGCATCCGCGAGTAGGGCGAGACTGCCCGACCAGAGGGCGCCGACAACCTCGGCGATCAAGACCACGAGGGTGACACCGAGGACGCTGGCCAGCACAGTCTTGGGTGCACTGGCCTGGTGGTCGTGGTCGTGGCTCATCGCAGACTGCCCCGCTTCGGCGTCACGGCCTCCGCGGTCACGCAGAGCACGACCTGCTCACCGGTAGCTGCGAGGAAGGATTCCGCGGCGGTCAGCAGGTCGAACAGCTCCGGACGGGACAGGCAATACCAGGAAGCCCGGCCCTCGGGACGGACCGTCACCAGACCGCAGTCCCGCAGGCAGGCCAGGTGCTCGGACACCGTGGACTGGGCCAACCCGAGGTGGTCGACGAGGTCGACGACGCGGTGCTCCCCCCGGGTCAGGTGCTGCACAATCGCGAGCCGGTTGGGTTCCGACAGCCCCCGGAACAGGCACGCAGCGGCCATCAGCTGCCGGTCCGAAGACGCGGCCCGGGGGGCAGGGGTCCTCATCGGCATCTACCGATGTTATCGGTGATCGCCGATTTTTGGAACCCATCCGTCCGTCCGCGGCGCCGGGGCGCCCTCGGCGAGCCGCGCCAGGTACGCGTTGTACGCCTGCAGATCCGCGTCACCGTCCCGGTCGGCGCGCCGATCCAGACGTCGGGCCTCCCGTCGATCGGCCGTCAGCCAGGCGCGACCCAGAGCCAGCGCCATCACTACTACGGGAATGTCGCCGAAGCCCCAGGCAAAACCCCCGCCGCGCTGTTGGTCGGCCAACAGGCTCGGTCCCCACTCGCGGGGAATCGCGGCGAACCAGGACTCGGCGAGGACCGTGGTGCTGCTCATCTGCGCCAGGCCGAAGAAGGCGTGGAACGCGAATGTGCCCAGCAGGAGCATCACCCGGAACACGTATGGCGGGCGCTCCGGCCCGGGGTCCGGCCCGCAGATCACCCACGCGAAGACGTAGCCCGCGAGGAGGAAATGAGCTGTCATCAGAACGTGGCCGGCGTGGGTGCGCAGCGCCAGTTCGAACAGGCCGGTGTTGTAGAACAGCACCAGGCTGATGACGAAGTTGCCCGCGGCCACCGGCGGCCAGGCGAGCAGTCGAAACGCCCGCGCGTGCACCAGGACCAACAGCCATTCCCGTGGACCCCGGCTCCCGTCGGCCCGGCTGGGCAGGGTGCGCAGCGCCAGCGTCACCGGCGCCGCGAGCACGAGGAGTACCGGCACCAACATGGCGATCGTCATGTGCGAGACCATGTGCATGCTGAACAGGACGCGGCCGTAGGCTCCCGGCGCGCCGTTGGTGGCCCAGACCAGGAGGACGCACCCCGCCACCCACGACAGGAGGCGGAGAACCGGCCAGCGGTCTCCGCGCCGGTGCAGCTGGATGACGGCGCGCACGTACCAGCCCGCCGCAAGTCCGGCGACGCTGAGCCACATCAGGTCGGTGCGCCATGCGGTCAGCCACCCCAGGCGTGTCAGCTCGGCGGGGACGGGATATCCCAGCGGCGATTCAAACGCAGGGAGGAGCTCCGATTCGTCCGTCGATCCGGGGCTGGTCCGGGAGAGTGCGACACCCAGCCCGACAGCCGTCGCCAGGAGAATCACCTCGACGCGGGCGAGATGCAGGAGTTGCCCCGTGGTCACGGCATCGACGGCAGTGGACAGCAGCGCCCGACGTTGGCGGACGGCGATCGCGGCGATCACAATGAGGACGCACACCTTCGCGATCAGCAGCGCTCCGTAGTCCGAGCGGAGACCGGACCAGCCGTCCAGTCGCAACACCGCGTTGCCGACGCCCGAAATCGCCACGACCGCGAAGCACCACCCGGCCAGTCGCGAGTAGCGGGTGGCGACGACCCGCCCGGCCGCGCCGAGGTGTGGGCGCAGAAGCAGCAGGGCCGCAAGACCCCCCACCCAGACGCTGACTCCGACCACATGTGCGGCCTGGAGCGTTACTCCGTTGCCGTGGTTGGCGTCACCGGAGGAATGACCGGTGAGAGCCAGCGGGAACAACGCGACCAGCGCGGCGAGAGCGAGCAGCCCGGCGCTCGAGACGCGGATCACAAGGAGGCAGCCGGCGGCCACCGCGCCCGCCATCAGCGCGCTGACGGCGTAGGACCGGCCCAGATCGAACTCGGTGATGAAGAAGCGGAGTTGCCCGGTAAAGCCTGAGGAGAACGGGGACACCCCGGACAGGTCCGCGTAGCTGAGGACGAGCACGCCGAAGCCGGCACCTGCCCACACGAGCGCGCCCGCCCCGGCTGCGCGTGTCGCCCGCAACCCGGTTGCCCCGAGGTCACGTCCGCGGCTCCCCGGCTGGGCGGGCACGAGGACAGCGGCGAGCACCAGCAGTCCGATGGTTCCCGCCGCCGCAACATCGTGCATCGCTTTCAACATGGGCAGGCCCCAGCGCGCGAGGGAGCCCGGGTCGGGGACGCCGGCGGGAAGGGCTGCTGCTCCGCCGGTCAGCAGCACCGCGCCGCAGGCGACGGCGATCGCCGTCAACGGGACCGCAAGCCCGACCACCGATTTCGGACCGGAGCGCGTCATCGTCCGCGGCTCCGCCCGCGGGGCCGTCCCCGTCGGCGTCGGCCCATGACCAGCAGGAGGGCGAGCACAGAGACCACCGGTGCCAGCGCAAGGAGAGCCAGAAGGGCGTCGCCCGTCACCGCGTGCCTGTGCGTTGGGCCAGCAGCGCGTCGAGCGCCTCGATCTCCGCGGACTGGGCTTTGACGATTGTTTCGGCCAGGCGCCGCACGTCGTCCGGGAGTTCGAAGGTCAAGGCCGCCTCGGCCATCGCCACCCCACCGCGGTGGTGCTCAATCATGCGATTGAGGAACCACGCCTCGGCCTGGCGGCCCCGCAAGGTGGCTAGCTTCTGGACGTCTGCGGCCGGGACCATCCCGGGCATCGCGTGATCCATCGCCGTCGTGCCGCTCCCGTCGTCGCCGCCGGACCCGGGATGGGCCGCGGCCGCCCACGCCATCCGCGGGCCCTCCCCGGTTTGAGGGAGGTCCCACAGCTGGAGCCAGGCGAACATCTGCCCGATCTGGTGCTGCTGCCCCAGGGCGATGTCGTAGGCGAGGGTGCGAATCTCCGGGTCTTGCGTGCGGTCCCGGATGATCATCGACATCTCCACCGCCTGCGCGTGGTGGGTCTGCATGTCGCGGGCGAATCCGGCGGCCGCCGAGTCGTCAGCCGGCGCCGTGGACGAGTCGCTGTCCAGCCGCAGCCCGAGGAGCACCCCGGCGGCAGCAACCAGCAGAACGACGCACAGAGCGAGCGGCCACCGCTGCCCGCGGCGTGCGCCGGCCCGATTGGGCGAACTGGTGACGGCCGGGTCGATGTCGACCATCACGAACTGCCTGGGGAGCCGCTTCCGTCGATGCCACCTGTGCACGGCGCCCCGGGCTCGGGTGCCTGCTCGCCCAGGCGGAAGGCGCGGATGAACTCAGCGAGGCGGGGATCGTCGGGGGCGTCGAGCGGCAGCTGGCGGCCCCACGCTGAGGCGACCACCGGACTCGGCAGGCCCGGGTACGGCGACAGGAGGCCGAAGGAGTCGGGCATCGCCTTCTTGAGCGTCGCCACTTGGGCGGCCGGCAGGTCGGGGCGGTAGGTGAGCCAGACCGCGCCGTGCTCCATCGCGTGCACGGCGTTCTCGTTCGGAACCGGCGCGGTGTAGGTCCCGCAGTTGAGCCAGGCCGCGGCGTGCTCACCTCCGGCCGGCGGAGTCTGTTCGTACTTCACAGGAGTCGCCACGTGCCCAGCTTTCGGGGAAGACGTCAGCACCCCCGGGATCTCTTGGCTGGCTGCGGTTGTGTTGTCGTCGTCCTTACTCACGGCCACGGCGATGACGGCGATGAAGACGGCGACAGCCCCCACTCCGGCCGCGGAGCCCGCAATGGTCCGGCGGCGCTGGCGGCGGGCCTGCTCGCGCCGCATGGCCTCCACCTTGGTGCGCCGATTCTCCGGGGCGTTCGTGGGGCGCGGCGAAGTCGACTTCGCCTTGCTGCTGGAGCGAGCCTTCTGGGTCAACGCGAACTCCCGGGCTGCAGTGTCGATGGCGGACCCAACCTACTACGAACGATAGGAGTGAGGCCCGGCGGCGTCAGCCGCCGACGCCGCCGGCGCACGGTGCTCCAGCCTCCGGCGCTTGGGGGCCGAGTCGGAAGCGCCGGATGAATTCCAGCAGTCTCGGGTCCGCCGGATTGGAGATCGCGAGCTGGCGGCCCCAGGCAGAAACGACGATCGGACTGGGAAGGCCCGGGTAGGGCGAGAGAATCGTGTAGTCCAGGGGGGCGAGATCGAGCAGGCGTTTGAGGTCCGGGACCGCGAGCTTGGGGTGGTAGGTGATCCACACCGCCCCGTGTTCGAGGGAGTGGACCGCGTTCTCATCGGGAACCGGCCGTGTGTAGGTCGCGCAGTTCAGCCAGGCGGGCGCGTGGTCTCCCCCGGCCGGCGGCGTCTCCGTGTACCGCACCTTCCCGTCGACGTGGCGGGCGGTGGGTGTGGTGGTCACCGTGCCGAAGAGCTCGCTGGGCGGCCCCCCGGCGTCACTACCGGCATCCAGGCCCTGGAAGGCGAGAGCTCCGACCGCGCTCGCGGTCAACACGCCGGCGGCGAGCATCAGTACCAGCATTACGGGATCGCGAGCGGGCTTCCCGCGGCGACTTCCGCGCTCCGAGTTCGGCGTCAGGCAGCTCACCTCGACTCGTCGGATACATCAGTCACCACGGTGCGACCTACTACTCGAATTAGTAGCCCGTGCGGGGCAGGCTACTAGGCCGGTGGATCCGCCGAGGACGGGCGCGGGATCCGTGACCCGAAGCAGCGAGACGGTTTGTTGATCGGCCGGTAACAGTGATGAGCCGTCTCCGAAACGACGGCTTGTACTAATCGCCGTAGGAGACGCCTCGCACCGGTCGAGCGGTCCGCGCGGACGAGTGCCGACGGGCGGGCACGACTACCCATTCAGAAGGGAACCACCGTCGTGGTCGGACGCCCCCGTACCCCCCGGCTGTCGCCTCGCAGGACAGGCGACGGGGACGCGCGTCACGTCGCCCTCGCCACCGCGGCGGCGTTGCTGATCCTCGCGGCGTTCCCGGCGCTAGCCCTATTGGTCCCTGGGTCTGAGGCTTCGGCATCCGTCTCGCAAGCGGGGTCTGTGTCCGACGCCGCACCGGCGCTGCCCGACCTCACGCAGACCTCTCAGGAACCGAAAGACCTAGGGGACGGCACAACGCTGGCCGCGTGGAGACTGGTCGATGGAGTCAAGGTGTTCGATCTCGTCCTGGCGCCGAAGAAGCACGAGACTGAGCCGGGGCGGGTCAAGGACGGCCTGTCCGTCAACGGCACAATCCCGGCGCCGACGATCCGCGTCAACCAGGGCGACAAGCTGAGGTTCAACGTCGTCAACAAGATGGCCGAGGGGACCTCGATTCACTGGCACGGCATGGACTTGCCGAACGAGCAGGACGGTGTGCCGGGCGTCACCCAGAAGACGATCCCCCCGCAGGGCAACTTCGCCTACGAGTGGACCGCGATCAGCACCGGGACGCACTGGTACCACTCCCACATGCACGGCGACCAGGAAGGTCGCGGCGTCTTCGGACTGCTTGACGTGGTGCCGCTCGTCGGTGACATCGCATCTGATCGCGACTACACGATGATCTTCTCCGACGGCGCGCTCGGATTCGTCATCAACGGCAAGAGCTTCCCGGCCACTACCCGGATGGCGGCCCGGGTTGGCGAGCGCGTCCGGATCCGGCTCATCGGCGCCGGACCCGAGATGATCCACTCCATTCATCTGCACCTAGGCTTCTTCGAAGTGGTGGCGCAAGACGGGAACAGGCTGCCTCAGCCGTACAAGGCCGACACCCTCCTACTCGGGATCGGACAGACTTTCGACCTCGTCTGGGTCCCCACGCGCGAAGGTGCCTGGATGATGCACTGTCACATCTTCAGCCACTCGGAAACGAAGGCCGGGATGACCGGCATGGCCACGCTGTTCGACGTAGCGCCGGCGAACCCGGTCACAGCTCCCCGCATCCCGCTCAGTGTTTCAGGTGCAGCCGCCACACCGGCTCACGCGACCAGAGAACAGCACACCGGATGAGAGCTCAGCTGTGGCGTGCGATCGCGGGCCTGCTCGTCGCGACCGTCCTGGCGAGCATTGCGGTGGTGATCTCGGCGGGACCGGCGGCCGCCCACGCTGACCTCGTGAGCACCTCGCCTCGGGCGGATCAGGTCTTGGACACTCCACCCGGCGGTATCGAACTGATCTTCAGTGACAGCATCGATCTCGACACGTCGGTGGTACGGGTGGTCGAGCCCAACGGCGCGGTGACCGACGGGCTGGGCGCCCTGACCCACGTCGGAGACAACGCCGCCTCGATCGCCGTAGACCTGCCGGACTCCCTGAGCCGCGGAACACGATCGGTGGTCTACCGCGTGGTGTCCACCGACGGACATCCGGTCCAGGGAGCCTTCCAGTTCAGCGTCGGGGTGGCGACCGCCTCGGCAGCCCCAGACGTGCTGGGCGAAACCGACGACCTGCTCGGCCTTGGTCTCGGTATCGCCCGCTGGGTCGCGTTCGTCGGCTTGGCGCTTGCCCTCGGAACGTTGCTGCTGGTGTTCACCGCCTGGCCGGCCGGACTGACCGTGTCGTCGGTGCGAAGGCTGCTCTGGATCGGCTTGGGTTCCCTCTCCCTCGCATCCCTGGCGAGCTTCGCCCTCTACGGCCCCTACATTTCCGGGGCGGGAATCGCCGACAGCGTCGATCCGGAACTCTTCGACCTGTCGCTCGGAACCCGGGTTGGTCAACTACTCGTGCTCCGGTTGACCGTGCTGGCGCTCGTCAGCGTGGGCCTCTATTTCTGGCTGCGGCGATCGCGCACGCAATCACCTCCCGAGGTTCCCGACGCGAATCCGCGGGAGTTGGCCGGCGCGCGTCCCGCGCTCGCAACCTTGCTCATCGGCGGAGTGCTGGCTTTGACCTGGAGCTTGGCCACCCACAGTGCGGATGGCGGCGGGTCAGTCCTTACCTTGCCGGTGGATCTGGCTCACATGCTGGCGATGAGCGCTTGGCTGGGAGGAATGCCAGCCTTGCTCGTACTTCTGCTGCGGGTGCGGGAGTCTGCCGCGTTGTCTCGGGCTGTTCCGGTGTTCTCCCGCACGGCCACCGTGTGCGTGCTGACGCTGGTGGCAACCGGGGTGCTGCAGACGTGGCGGCAGGTGGGTTCGGCGGATGCACTCACCTCCACGGCCTACGGCGGCTGGCTGATCGTCAAACTCGCCTTGGTCGCAGGGATCCTGGCCCTGGGTGCCCTCGCCCGGTGGTGGGCCGCCCCTCACCTGTTGGCCACTCTCAAGACCGACCGGAGGCCAAAGGGACGTCGGGCCACCTCGGTGTCGACCTCACGTCAGCCTGCGGCCGTCACCGCTGCCGGCACAGGCCCGTTCGGCCGCCTGGTGGCGATCGAGACCAGTCTCGGTGCGGTCGTGCTGGCTGTGACCGCCACGCTTGTCAGCACCCAGCCGGCGGAAGCGGCGCATCGGTCCAAGCAGGCCGCGGCCTCTGCCGAGGCAACGCCTCTGATGCTGGTCGCCTCGGCCATCGAGACGACCGTGGGATTCCGGCTGGCCGCACTCACGCCAAACCAGGAGCCCAGCGCTTTCGTGACGCCCTTGGTCGTCCCGCCGGGACCAGCCCAAGGCCGAGGCTTCGTGGAGGCTGTGATCAGTCCCGCGTTCGGTGGTCTACCCAACGAACTACACATCTCCGTGACCGACGATCTCGGTAAGCCGTATGAGATCGCGGTGGCGGCCATCGACCTGCGTGCAGTTGGAGGGACGGAGCGTTCGTCCCGCTACGGGTTGCGCAGTACTGGACAAGGCCACTTCGCGGCGGCCTTCACCGTGCCTAGCGCTGGCAAGTGGCAGCTGGGCATCAGCGTCCGCGACGCCGCCGGAATGGAAGCGCTCATCCTCGTGCCATTCGAAGCCAGCCCATCCATCATCTGACCCTGACACGGCCGCGATGCATGAGGTCGCCGTCGGGCCTGAGAGGCGTCACCTTAGGGCAACTCCCTCAGGCGCCGACCTTGACGCCGCGTTGGCGGAGCAGATCCTTCAACAGCGTGATCTCGTCCCGCTGGACACGAAGAATCGTCGTCACGAGATCCCGAACGGCCGGGTCGTCAGTCTGGGCCAACACCTTCTCGGACATGACGACGCCCGCCTCATGATGCGGAATCATCAGCTCGAAGAATCGAATCCCGACCGCCTTGCGCGAGAGCGTCCCGAGCTTGTCGATCTCGCCCTGGCTCACCATGCCCATCGCGGCCGGGCCCATGGTGTGGTTACCGTTGGCGTCGTCCATGAAGATCGGCCCCACGGACGGCAGTCCCCATACGACGAGCAGGGCGCGCATCTGTCCGATCTCCTGCTGCTGACTCAGCGCCAGGTCCGAGGCGATCTCCCGGATCTGGGGATCCGACGAGCGATCCCGTGCGATGACCGCCATCTCGATCGCCTGCGCGTGGTGGTTCTGCATGTCGCGGGCGAATGCCGCCTCGGCGCTGGTTGTTGACGGGTGCGCCGATCCCGCATCGGAGTGATCGAGGTTGAAGATCGTCAGCGCCCCGGACATGAACGCAGCCGCCCCGATGACCGTCGAGTGCACCCAGCCCATGGATCGAAAGCGTGCGCCATTGATGTTTCGACAAATGGTCATCGGCGTTGCAGCTCCATCACTGGCATGCCGCTGACCTACCGCCCTACTTTGCTATCATCGTCTTATGGCGATTGATCGACGAGCGGCTTGTTCACCGGGAGGCGCCGAAGACGCGGCCCTGAGCGCGGCTGGGGCGTTGTTCCACAGCCTCGCGGATGTCACCCGTCTGGCGATCGTCACCCGTCTGGCGGGTGGCGAGGCTCGGGTCGTCGATCTCATGGAGCAGCTCGGCCTGGCGCAGTCCACGGTGTCGGCCCACGTGGCGTGCCTGCGGGACTGTGGCCTGGTGATCGGGCGGCCGGAGGGGCGGCAGATCTTCTACAGCCTGGCCCGCCCAGAGCTTTTCGACCTGCTGGCGGCCGCCGAGACCCTGCTGGCGGCGACGGGCAACGCAGTCGCACTCTGCCCGGTGTACGGCACGGCCGACCCAGAAATCGGAAGGAAGGATAAGCGGCGATGAGCGACGCGTGCGGCTGCGGTGGCGGCGACACTGCCGACGGTGAAGAGCGGGAGCCCGAGGCCTTCTGGCAAATCCGTGAGCTGCAGTTCGCGGTGATCTCGGGTGTACTTCTGGTCTCAGCCTGGCTCACCGGGCGCAGTTCCGGCGGCGCCGACGCGGCGACCGCCGCGATGGAGTGGCTGGCGCTCATCGTGGGCGCTTACACCTTCGTGCCCGCGACGCTGCTCCGGCTGGTCGAGCGCAAGATCGGCGTAGGGACGCTGATGACGATCGCCGCGGTCGGTGCCGTCCTTCTCGGGGAGGTCGGCGAGGCCGCGATGCTGGCATTCCTGTTCTCGATCAGCGAAGGGCTGGAGGAGTACTCGCTGGCGCGCACCCGGCGCGGTCTGCGTGCGCTGCTGTCCCTCGTCCCCGCGGAAGCGACGGTCGTGCGGAACGGGGTGGAGACCGTCGTGGCCCCTACTGAACTCCGGGTCGGGGACCGCATGCTGGTCAGGCCCGGGGAGCGAATCGCCACCGACGGGGTCATCACCGAGGGTCGGACCGCGCTGGACGTCTCGGCCATCACCGGCGAATCCGTGCCGGTCGAGGTCGGCCCGGGCAGTGAGGTCTTCGCCGGCTCCATCAACGGCACCGGTGCGCTCACCGTCGAGGTGACCACGACCGCGGAGGACAACTCTCTGGCCCGCATCGTCAAGATCGTGGAGGCCGAACAGTCCCGCAAGGGGGCGAGTCAGCGGCTCGCCGACAGAATCGCCAAGCCGCTGGTGCCGGGGATCATGGTCGCCGCGGCAGTGATCGCGGCCCTGGGCAGTCTCTTCGGGGACCCGTCTACCTGGATCGAGCGCGCCCTAGTCGTGCTGGTCGCGGCCTCGCCGTGTGCGCTGGCCATCTCCGTGCCCGTCGCCGTGGTCGCCGCGGTCGGCGCGGCCAGCCGGATCGGCGTGCTGGTCAAGGGGGGCGCCGCGCTGGAGGCCTTGGGCCGGGTGCGCGGAGTGGCGTTCGACAAGACGGGGACGCTGACCGCGAACCGGCCGACCGTCGTTGATGTGGCCGCAGCTGACGGGGTGTCACGCGGAACCGTGCTGGACGTGGCCGCCGCCCTCGAGGCCCGCAGCGAACACCCCCTCGCCCGCGCGATCCTCGCGGCAACCGACGATGTCCGTCCGGCCGAAGGGGTGGAGGCGGTGACCGGTGCCGGGCTCACTGGGCGCCGGGACGGGCAGCTCCTACGCCTCGGCCGTCCGGGATGGCTCGACGCCGGATCACTGGCCGGGGACGTCGAGCGGATGCAAGGCGCCGGGGCAACTGTCGTGCTCGTCGAGCGCGACGGAACGTTGCTAGGTGCGGTCGCGGTCCGGGACGAGCTGCGCCCGGAGGCGGCCGATGTCGTCGCGCAGCTGCGCCGCGACGGCTACGCGGTGGCCATGCTCACCGGTGACAACCGCACCACCGCCGCCGCGCTCGCTGCCCGAATTGGAATCGAGGCGGTGCACGCCGAGCTCCGTCCGGAGGACAAGGCGCGGCTGATCGAGGAGCTGGGCCGCTCCCGGTCGATGGCCATGGTGGGGGACGGGGTCAACGACGCCCCGGCGCTGGCGACGGCGGACCTCGGGATTGCCATGGGCGCCATGGGATCGGACGTTGCCATCGAGACCGCCGATGTCGCCCTCATGGGTGAGGACCTGCGTCACCTGCCGCTGGCGTTCAGGCACGCTCGACGCGCCCGGCGCATCATGCTGCAGAACATCGGGCTGTCCTTGGCCCTCATCACCGCGCTGATGCCCCTGGCGCTGCTCGGGGTGCTCGGCCTCGCGGCCGTGGTTCTCGTGCACGAACTCGCCGAGGTCGTCGTCATCGCCAACGGAGTCCGTGCCGGGCGAACCAAGCCGGTTGGCCTGCCGCCGGCGCGGCACCCGAGCGAGTCTGCCCGGCCGGCGCTGGCCGGTACGGCGTCGTGACGGTCGGAGATCCGACGCCTCGTGCCGTCGCAGTGACCCGGGTGCGTGCCCTCGCGCTCACCGGCGCCGGGGTGTTGGCCGCGCTCGATCTGAGCCTCAAGGCCTGGGCCGAACGCGATCTCTCCGACGGCCAGGCGGTCGACCTCGCCCTGATCGAGCTTCGCCTGGTGTTCAACCCCGGCGTGGCCTTCGGTCTGGGCAGCGCTCTGCCGAGCGCATTGGTGCTGGCGGTGACCGGAACGATCGTCGCCGGTCTGGCGGTCTTCGTGTGGCGCACGCCCGGCACCGGTGCACCCGTCACGGCATTCGCCCTGGTGGTGGTGCTGGCCGGGGCGGTGTCCAATCTCGCCGACCGAGCGGCGGACGGGGTGGTCACCGACTATCTGCACACCGGCTGGTTCCCGACCTTCAACGGGGCGGATGTGCTCATCACCGTCGGCGGGTTCGCCTTAGTTCTCGGCAGCCTTCGTGCCCCGTCGCCGCGGTCGGGCCCCGCGGCCTCGCCGTGACGGACGCGGACGAGCTGGGTGAACTATGCGTAGTAGTAGGTTGGAGTGGCAGGGGCAGGGTGGGTTCTCGTGCTGATTGGGCCGGCGGCCGCGACCGTTGGACGGTGGCACGAGGATCCATTCGGCGCAGCAAGTCGTCGACATTGCGGAGCGGGCATGAGCTGGTGGCAGGTACTGGCCGTGTTCATCGGGATTCCTGTCGCTGTCGTCGCCTTGATTAGCACCGCCGTACTCCTAGGCTCCGGCCGAGAACCGGAATCTCTCGATGCTGCACAGAACGCTTCGCCTGTTGCCGAGGTTGAGGCTCCGCCTAGTGGCGATGACCCGGATTCGGCCGAACTGCCGGAGGCTACCGACCGAGGGGAAGGCTCCAAGTAACGCGAGTTTGCAGATGTTGAGTCTGGTGTACCGAATCCCCTCACGGAGAGTGGGCTCCCGGCTGCTGGTACGGCATCTCGTGCGGTGCTCTGGCACACGGAGTTGAGATCGGAGCGACCTTGCGAGAGCCCTCGTCCTGGGGTTCTTCGATGAAGTCGCTCGCGACAAGTGCGAGTACCCCTTCGACCTAGCAGTCCCTTCTTCGTGCGTGCCGGAGGGCGGGGCGGAGTCAATGCCGCCGGATAGACACCGTCAGATGGGGAACTGCTTCACTCTCTCTGGTGCCGGTCCTCCACCGGTGCGAACCAAAGAGCCCGTCTCGGGCCCGGACATATCGACTACTAGAGACCGTAGTAGTAGGCTGCCCGTCAACGCGCCACGTCACGGTTGCGTGACCTGCTTCACGCGGCGAATGGCTCGTCCTCGCCGCGGGAAGCGGAACGTTGCGGCGGTCCGGGTCGTAGTCCGTAGAGGGCGAGGGCGCCCCGAGAAGGGGCGGCGTTGGACCTCGAGATCAGTGCACTGACCTGGACGCTGACGGTGGCCCTCGTGCTGGGGCTGCTGGCGTTCGATCTCGTCCTCGGCGCCCTTCGCCCGCACAAGGTCGGTTTCGCCGAAGCGGCGGCCTGGACTCTGTTCTACATCGGCGTCGCGATCGCGTTCGGGACCTGGTTCACGATCGCCCACGGCAGCGACTACGGCACCGAGTTCTTCGCCGGCTACATCGTCGAGTACAGCCTGTCGGTCGACAACCTGTTCGTCTTCGTCATCATCATGACCACCTTCGCAGTCCCCGAGGCGCACCAGCAGAAGGTGCTGACCTTCGGCATCGTGCTCGCCCTCGCGATGCGGGCCGTCTTCATCCTGCTCGGCGCGGCGCTGCTCGCCGTGTTCTCGTTCATGTTCCTGCTGTTCGGGCTGCTGCTGATGTTCACGGCGGTCCAGCTGTTCCGCCACCGTGACGAGGACCCGGACATCGAAAGCAATGGCGTGGTGCGCCCGGCCCGGCGCCTGTTGCCGGTGACCGACACCTTCGTCGACGGCAAGCTCGTCACCAAGGTGGACGGCCGGAAGATGGTCACGCCGCTTCTGATCGTGCTGCTCGCGATCGGCTCGATCGACCTGCTGTTCGCCCTCGACTCGATCCCCGCGGTGTTCGGCGTCACCGAGGAGGCGTACATCGTCTTCGCCGCGAACGCCTTCGCCCTGATGGGCCTGCGGGCGTTGTTCTTCCTGGTCAAGGGCCTGCTCGACCGGCTGGTCTACCTGTCCACCGGCCTGGCGATCATCCTCGGTTTCATCGGGGTCAAGCTGATCCTCCACTGGCTGAACGAGGACGTCACCCACGACCTGCCGGAGGTCAGCACGCCGGTCAGCCTCGCCGTCATCGTCGTGATCCTCACCGTCGTGACGGTGGCCAGCCTGATCAAGACCCGCAACGACCCGACGGCCAAGGCGCACGCCGGGGCGGTACTGGGCTCGACCGCGAAGTCGCACTCCGAGCACTGAGTCCTCCCGCCCTGACGCGAGGGGGGCCTGGAGATACTTCTGCGTGGTCTGGATCTGGCTGGTCCCATGCGGTCCATCACCGTCTTTAGATCCTCCGCCGGTTAGCAGCCAGGATGCGTGAGTGTGGCGGGGCCGGCGGGGCCGGCGAACCGGCGGGCGCTGGAGCCAAGAGGCGAGAACTACTATGCTCCGTAGCAGCCGTCTTCCGCCGGGGACGGGTCTAAAGGTTCGGGCGGTCCAGCCATCGTCGTCACCCGACAGCCACGCTTCCGGTCGCGGAAAACGAGCAACGTACCGTCCGCGCTAGGTCGGAGGGGTCCTGAGCGCGCGGGGAGGTCGCGAAACGGTGACAGATGGCTGTGCCTCACCCTGGGTGCAACAACGGTCTCTAGCGTCGCCCGGATGCCCGACATGAGCGCGCCTGCCGACACTTCTCGGGCCGTCTCGGGAGCTCGGGAATCCGACGGCAAGTCGTTGCTGGCCGTCAGCCAGCTGACCCGCCGTTACGGCACGCGCACCGCCGTGGACGACGTGTCCTTCACCCTCGGGCCGGGCATCGCCGGGCTGCTCGGGCCCAATGGCGCCGGCAAGTCCTCGCTGATGACCTGCATGGCGGGCATCGCCGCCTGGGACGCCGGGACCATCCGGATCGGCGACGCCGACGTCGCCCGTAATCCTCGCGCGGCCCGCAAGCTGCTCGGCTTCATGCCCGAGCGGGTCGCCTTCCCGAACGAGATGCGGGTGACCGAGTACCTGGCATTCGCGGCCGAGGCCAAGCGGATCCCACGCGCGGAACGAAGTGCTGCCGTGGAACTCGCGATCTCCCGGACCGGACTCGGCGCCGTACCGGACCGGATCGTCGGCAACCTGTCTAAAGGCAACAAGCAGCGCGTCGGCATGGCCCAGGCGTTGATGGGCGACCCGCTGGTCACGATCCTCGACGAGCCGATGAACGGCCTGGACCCGCTCAACATCCTGGACATGCGCTCGATGCTTCAGGAGTACGGGCGGACCCGCTCGGTGATCGTGTCCACGCACCTGCTCACCGACGCCCGGCTGATGTGCAACAACGTGCTGGTGATGGCGTTGGGCAAGCTGGTCTACCGGGGTGCGCCCTCGGAGATGGCCGAGGGCATGGGCCACGCGGTGCGGCTGCGGATCCGGATCCACGACCCCGGGGTCGAACCCGGGGACCCCGGCGATCTGGTGGAGGGAACCTCGTTGATCGCGGTCGAACCGGACGCCCGCGGGGTCACCGCGCTGGTCCAGGCGCGCGACGACGCCGCGGTGGCGGAGCTGGTGCGGGCCTGGTCGGCGAAGTGGCCGGTGACGACGGTGGAGTCCACCGCGGACAGCCTCGAGGAGGCTTTCCGGGAAGCCGTCCTGGGGTCCGCGACCGTGCCTGTGGATGTGGCGGAGTAACCGTGCTGACCCTGCTCAAGCGCGAGCTCACCTCGCTGCTCCTCTGGCCCGCGAGGTACCTGATCGCGGCCGCCTACATCGTGATCTCCGGGATCCTGTTCATCGACCTGGTCAGCTCGAACAACTCCGCCGACCTGGAGTCGTACTACGCGAACACGGTCAACACCCTGCTGGTGATGTGCCCGATCCTGGCCGCCCGCGCGATCGCGGAGGAACGCGCCAGCGGCGCGTTGCAGATCTCGCTGGCCTGGCCGGTGCCGCGCTGGGCGATGGTGCTGAGCAAGTTCGTCGCAAACACTTTGATCACCTGGCTGGTCGTCAGCATCTCCTGGATCTACTACGTCCGCCTCGATTCCATCGCCGAACCGGAGTTCGCCCGCGTGCTGGGCGGCTGGATCGGGCTGCTGCTGCTGTCGGCGATGTTCAACGCGATCTCGCTGGCGATCTCCTCGCGGATGAACACCTCGGTCGGCGCGGCCTTCCTAGCCTTTGTTGTGCTTCTGGTGCTGCGCCTGATCGAGTTCCTGCCGGACAACCTGGAAGGCAAGGTGGACCAGTTCAGCCCGCTGACCCGGCTGAACCCGTTGCTCGACGGCGTGCTCCCCGCCGAGGATGTCGCGTACTTCGTGGTGCTCGCGGCCGCGGCGCTCGCCATCGCGGTGTACAGCCTTGGGCGGCGGCGCGCGGGCTCGAACCGCCCTGTAATGGTGCAGCGCGTCGCCGCCTTCATCGGCGTGACCGCTTTCGTCGTAGGCGCGCCCTCGGTGGCCGGTGCCGCCTCCGGCGAGATCGACCTGACCCCCGGCGACCGGGAGACCGTCTCGGCGGCCACGCAGGAGATCATTGACAAGCTCGGGAAAACTCCGATCACCCTCACCGCATTCTCGCCGAGTCTCAGCTTGCAGGCGAGCCAGGCCCGGGCGACGGTGCGCAAGTACGAGGCTGCGGGCGCGAAGATCGAGCTCAAGGTCATCGATCCGGACATCTCGCCGGCTCTGGCACGGGCGTCCGGGGTGATCGACTACAACGACTATCTGTTGACCGTTGGCGGCAAGTCCCGGGAGATCGACGATCTGGTCGAGAGTGCGCTGACCGCCGCGATCACGCAGCTCGGGGAGACCGATCCACCGCTGGCGTGCTTCATCCAGGGCCACGACGAGCGCCGGATCAACGACGTTCAGGACGAAGGGCTGACCTCGTTCGCCGCCCGTCTTCGGATCATCGGCTGGCGGACCAGCGAGGTGTTCCTGTCCGGAACGGACGCTCCCCAGCTGCTCCGGCAGTGCGAGGTCGTGCTTGTGATCGGCCCGGGCTCGAGGATCCCGATCAAAGAGCTACAGATTCTGCAGGACTACACCAGGAAGCAGGGCCGGCTCGTCGTGGCCGCAGACCCCGTGCGAGGCGATATCGGACAGCTCAACCAACTCGTCACCCCGTGGGGACTGAAATTCCTGCCCGAGCCGCTGCGCGACCCGCAGTCCGTGGCCGGCGATTCCGCCGCCATCATCTCCTCGCGCTACCCGTCGGCATCCTCCGTCGTTGACACCTTGAACAAGGACGACACTCCAGTGCTGTTCAGCAACACCCTGGCGATCGATAAGGCCGGCCCCGACGGCGACGAAGGTCCCCAGGTCGCGCCGCTGGTTCAGAGCAGTCCGAAGAGCTATCGGGTCGACAAGACTGGCAAGCTGATCCCTCAGACCGAAGGGGTGCACACCCTCGCCGGCTTCACCTACATTCCGGAGCGCGAGGCACCCGGGGAGACCCCGCGACTCACTAGCACTCGGGTGGGCGTGCTCGGCACCGCGAACGCCGCGTCGAACCTCTACCAGAAGTCCTTCGGCAACCAGGATCTGGTGGTCCGGTTGACGCAGTTCATCGCCGGCGAGGACGTGATCATCTCCGCGTACCGCGAGGTCGGGCAGAACGCGCAGTTCCAGATCACCGGCGCCCCAACGCACCTCGTTGATCCGGCAGACCGTCGTGCTGCCGACGCTCGCTGCGCTCGTGTTCGTGCCGTTCGTGTACTTCCGGCTGAGGCGAGGGTGAGGGCGCAGTCGCGGCCCCCGTCTGCATCGCCCTCCTGCTCGTTTGGATTTCAGGGACGTGATGGTGGGTGAGGCAAGCGTGACGAAAATTGGCGTAACAATCCTCAACTACTGTCACGAGCCGATCGAGACGGTGAACGCCCCCCGAATGCTCGGAGGTAAATCGATGCGGTTTCTGCGGAGTGCGGCGGCCGGGGTGCTGGCCGTCGGCCTGGCCACCCTCGGACCCGGCGCGGCGCCGGTCTCCGCCCACAGCGGTGGCAAGGCTGTGGTGCTCGTCGCGGATCTCACTCTCAGTCCGGAGGGTAGCGGGTGGAAGGCCAGCACAACCTTGGTCGACGGCGATTCGGGTGAGCCGCTTCGTGGGATTGATATCAAGGCGCTGCTCGGATCGCCAGTGAAGACCGTGACCCTGGTCCAGGGATCAACGCTGGGGAATTACGTCGCGCCGCTGGGCGCGCTGCCGGTCGGCCCGACGCACCTCGAGCTCAAGGTTCGCACTCTTCCGGGCGCCGAACCGGTGGTCCCCTTCGACAAGGGGTGGGACTTCACCCTGACGGCCGGTCAGCCCGTGGAAGTGGCGAGCGAGACGGTCGGCGAGAGGAGTGGCAACGTAGCGCTGATTCTCAGCGCGGCTGGTGCAGTGATCCTGATCGCGTTGCTCTACGGTCTGTTCTCCATGCGTCGCAGAACCCAGGGCCTCACCTAGCTCCACTAGTCGTAGCGGCGTTTCCACCGCCCAGACGCCACGCGCGACCGCGCGCGCCCGGCCGCCCCAGCGGCCCAACTACGACCGGCCGTAGTATTAGCCGCCCTGTCACTGCTCGAAGCGGACGCAGGCGCGGGAACATCTGCTGCCGCGGAATTTGCAGTGCGCGGCTTCTTCGGACGGGATGGGGCATGGGCGAGTCGTTCGCCGAGACCGTGACCTCGGGCTCGCTGCTGCTCGCCGTCCCTGTGGCTCTGCTGGCCGGCCTCATCTCGTTCGCCTCACCGTGCGTGCTGCCCCTGGTGCCCGGCTACCTGTCGTACGTCACCGGCATGGCCGGCGCCGATCTCGGTGAGGCCCGCCGCGGAAGACTTCTTCTCGGCACCAGCTTGTTCATCCTCGGCTTCGCGGCAGTGTTCGTGTCCTTCGGAGCGCTGTTCGGCTATGCCGGGGCCGAGCTCATCGAGCACGAACGCACGATCAACCGCGTCCTCGGAGTGCTCACGTTCGTCCTCGGACTGAGCTTCCTCGGGTTCCTGCCAGTCATGCAGCGGGACCTCCGTTTCCTGCACCGGGCACCGTCGGCGAGCCTGCTGGCGGCACCACTGCTGGGGGTGCTGTTCGGTGTCGGGTGGGCGCCGTGCATCGGGCCAACACTCGGCGCCGTCCAGGCGTTGGCGTTCGACAGCGCGAGCGCCGGGCGCGGCGCGTTCCTGACCTTCGTCTACAGCATGGGTCTCGGGCTGCCGTTCATCGGCGTGGCCTTGGGAATGCGGCGTCTGCTCGGGGCGGTCAGCTGGGTCCGCGCTCATAATCTCGTGGTGATGCGAACCGGGGGCGTGATGATGTGCCTGCTCGGCGTCCTGCTGGTCAGTGGGATGTGGACGGAGTTATCGATCCAGATGCGCATCTGGACGGCCAACTTCGCGACCGTTGTGTAGGAAGCGCGGCACGTCCGCGGACCGAGCGTGTCGGGCCTGAGGGACGCGCTACACGCCGTCCGGGAAATAGGGAGGCGTCCAGCCGAGGTAGCGCGCGTTCCACGTCTCATCGATCGTCGACGCGGGGACAATGCTGATCCGTCCTGGGGTGATGACGTCGTTGGTGGCGACGTAGCCGTCGCCCAGCGAGATCGCGACGTGGCCGGCGCGCAGGCCGGTGTCCCAGAACATCAGTGCACCGGCGGGGGCGTTGCGCTGCCGGTGGTGGCGTAGCGAGTTCGGCGTGAACAGCCAGTGGTCGATGGCGTAGCGGGTCCCGGAGTGGTCCCACCCGTAGGCTTGGGCGGTGAAGTTGAGGCACAGGCTTAACCAGCCGTAATCACCCGCCATCGAGCGCGCTGACTTGACCGCGTTCGTCGGCGTGCGCGGGTTTGGTAGCGGCGTGTAGAGCGAGCGGGAGGAGTTCGCGACTCCGAGACCCTGCGCGTAGGCCGGTGCGAGCGCCTTGATCTGCGCGATGTACTCGCGCGCGGCGGGCAACTCGGCGAGGCCTCCGACCTTCGCCAGGTAGTTCCATCCCAGCCGGTACGCGGCGAGCGCAAGGGAGAGTCGGTCACCCTTCAGCGGAGACTGCACCGCGGTCCGGTAGTAGTCGCAGAGCATCCGGGCCTGCGCGTCGATGGCGTCGGCGGAGTCCAGGGGACTGTTCGTCCCGTCAGAGTCGGCGTCCTCGCCCCACGCGGCCCACATCCGGGGCGAGAGTTGCGCTAGGCCCTTGGTTCCGGTGTCCTCATCGACCTTGGTGGCGTCCCAGCCACTCTCCACGTCGATCAGCCCGGCCTGCAGGCCGGGCGGGAGGTGGGGACAGGTGTAGGCCGCGTCCTGCAGGGCCGCCCTGAACCGGGCAGGAGCCCCTGCGGCGCTGACCTCCGTCGGTGCGGCCGTGGCGACCGCGAACAGACTGGCAATCAGGGGCAACACCGCACCGCCGATCACAGCGCTGACACGGCGGTGGCGCATGTCTGCTCCTAGCGTGGTCGGACCGCCGGCGGCGGAGAGGGCGCACAGCAGAGCGAAATGGTACGAATCGCCCGCATGATCGTGCGGCGTTTCGTGATTATTCGTAGGGTGCGCTCGACTCAGCCGCAGTGGCGGGAATGCCCGGCTGAGCATCTCGCCGCTCGGGCCGGGAGAAGGTGGCTCACCCGTAAGTGCCGTCAGGCGTAGTCGAACAGGCGAGCCATGCCGTTTTCCATGTGGTAGTGGTTGTGGCAGTGGAACATCCAGGTTCCGCTGTTGTCCGCGACAAAATCGAAACTCGCCACCCCGCCGTTCGGACCCACCAGGGCCGTGTCCTTCAACGGCCCATTCGCGCCGGCCGTGACCACCCAGAACGGGTGGCCGTGCAGGTGCATCGGGTGGGCGAGCGTCGCGGTGTTCGTAAGCCGGATCCGCACCAGCTCCCCGGCCGCGACCTCGAGGGGTTCCGCGTCCGGGTACCGCTGGCCGTTGATCCTGCTGTTCGAGGACAGCGTCAGGTCGTGCACGCGGTCCGGCTCGCCGGTCGGCCGGGAGCGGGATCCGGCGTAGATGAGCTCGTCGTAATCGGCTTGGCGTCCGGTCAACTCGGCCGGGCGCAGGTCCACCGGGGGCGGTGTGCTGACTGCGGCTTCCGCGTACCGCACTACGGCGCGGGCGAACCCCCTCTTGGCCTCCGGCATCGCGGCCAGCTGCCACACGCCGGCATTGTTGGCGGTCACCAGGACGTCATAGCGCTCGCCCATGCCAAGGCGCACCGCGTCGACGGTCACCGGCTCGACCGGAGCGCCGTCGGTGTGCGTGATCGTCATCGCGTGACCTTCGATCGCGACCACGAAGCCGGTGTCCGCGGCGATATTCATCAGGCGCAGCCGGATCCGCTCGCCGGAGCGCACGTCCAGAGTCGGAGGGTCGGCGGCGGGCCGGCCGTTGATCAGGAACATCGGATACACCCGTCCGCCCAGCCGCTCCCCAGGATTCGCTCCGGCCTCCGCGGGGGCGTCCGCCTCCAGGTCGTCCGCCGGCGTCGCGCTCGGGTCCGCGGACGGCATGCTCTGACCGAAGTTGAAGCGCAGCGTAGGACCACGCCCGGACGGCGCACCCGTCGCAGTGCCGCCGTGGTCGCCGCCGTGCGTCCCGGGCTCGGTTACGGCGAGCCCGTCTCGCCAGTCGTCGATCATCAGCGTGAACTCGCGGTCGTAGGCGAGGGCCTCATCCTCGCTGGACTCGACGATCAGCGGCCCGTAGAGGCCACGGTCGAGCTGGTGTCCGACGTGTGCGTGATACATGTGCGAGCCGGCGTCCGGCGCTGTGAACTCGTAGGCGAACTCTTCCCCGATGCCCACCGGCGCCTGGGTGACATACGGCACCCCATCCATGCTGTTCACCAGGTTCACCCCGTGCCAGTGAACGGTGGTCTCCTCCGCCAGCGCGTTGGTCAGCCGCGCGCGCACCACCTCGCCGCGCCGGAGGCGGATCTCCGGCCCCGGCACCATGCCGTTGTAGGCCCACGTGCTGACCACGGTCCCTGCCAGGTCGATCTCGACCGGGGCCGCCGCCAAGGTGCCTGCGGCGCCACCGGGGAGCAGCAGGCCGGGAGGTGGAGTCGGCGCGCTGGTCGGGCTGCTCGTGCCCCGGGCGCCGGGGCCAGACGCATCCTCCGCGCAGCCTGCGATCAGCCCGAGACCGGCGCCAGTGGTGAGGCCGAGAAATCGCCGCCTCGACAGTCCCGACGGATCATCGTGGAGGGTCATCGGTCCTCGGGAGTCCGCCGCTGATTTGGCCCTGCCAACAGGTCGGCGTGAAGCGCAACAGCTGATCAATGGGGATGTTCCTGCCTACGATACTCCGTAGTACACGACGTGAACGCGATCGAGGTTGGCCGTAACGTGCCGACCGTGCGACCTCCAGCGTGCGGTTCCGGTCGTCGACAATCACGGCCGCGAGATCGAGGACCGTTTCTTCCGCGACAGCCTTCGTGCGGATTGCATCGGGCATAGGCAGCTAAGCCACGTGTTCATCGACCTGGGTGGCCGTAGTCTTTCAACTGTGCGTGCCCGTGCCAAAGTGGAGGGTGCGACCACCGGCGGGAGTTCCGCGGGTGACATTGGGCAATTCGGTGCGCTGTCCTAGTAGCAGTTCTAGTAGCAATTCGTCGGCGTGTGTACCTGTACGTCGACGTCCGCGAACCGGCCTGACCTGCAAAGATGGACCCTGACGGACCATCACGAACAGGATCTGGCGACCTTAAACCTCGCTGACCGCAAGGTCGTACGGGTTCGAGTCCCGTCCTGGGCACTGCGTTCTGTTCTGGGCAGTGCGTTCTGCGCGCGAGTCGCCGATCGCCCCGGAACTGCGAAAGCCACGTATGGTGCAAGGACAGGGGCGGTGCACCTGTACCTCCCCTCGCGCAGTCCAGGGGAAGGGAGCGCACATGATCACCTCGGTGAGCGCGTCCCCGGCGACCGAGCTGTGCCACTGCGGTCACGCCGAGGACGAGCACGACCAGATCGCGGCTCGCTACTGCCGCGCGACGGAGTCTGCGGGCTTGGAGCGTGGCTGCACCTGCCCGGTGGGTCCGGACGCGCCCCCGTGGACCTACAACCGGTCCTGACCGTCGCGTCCATGCACTGAGTGGACGAGTTGCAACAGCTGAGGCGATCCGGCCGCCTCACGAGTGATCTCGTGTTGCAACTCGTCCAGTGGCTCCACGGAGCATCTCGCAGCGAGGACGTCGGCCGTTCGGCCCAGGAAAGTCCGCCGGAACGGGCGAGCGGCTCCGCCGGTTCGGTGGACTCACCGTGCCGCGGTCCCCACCGACCCTGAAGAACGAGCGCGCCCAGGGGAGGCGCGCCCGTTCTGGGTGGGGACTTCATGCTCTGTGTTCGTCGTGCTGCTGCACGCCGTGCTGTCGCCGGCACGTTCACCGCAACGCTGATCGCAAGCGGCACGCTGCTGCTGGGGGCGCCGGCGGAGGCCGCGTCCGCGCAGCCCGTCACGACGACGGCCGTGCAGAAGGTGTCGGTCAAGCTGACGAAGGCGATCAGCGGTCTGCCGGTCGCGACCGAGACCCGCTCCGGGTACGCGCGGTCGAAGTTCTCCCACTGGACCGACGCCGACCGCGACTGCCAGGACACCCGCTCCGAGGTGCTGCGGCTGGAGTCGGCGAAGAAGGTCACCGGCTCCTGCACCGTCGTCAGCGGCAAGTGGAAGTCCTACTTCGACGGCAAGACCTGGACCA